>WRAW01000107.1 GCA_009780015.1 Defluviitaleaceae bacterium
CAATTAGCGCTAATCTCCTGATACGGCGGCTGTTCACGATGAGCAGTCGCTATTTTTATGAAACTTTAGCGTTTGATTGTACAAAACCACATAGTTTTTATGAAACTTTAGTGTCCGTCTACAATTAGTGTTGATGTACAATAAAGTTTCATAATAACTGTGTATAGTTCCATAATATACAATAAAGTTTCATAAAAATCATTTCATACAGAATGCAACGATAAAGTTTCATAATGACATTGACAAGCGCGCATTAAAGTTTCATAATAACTGTGTGAGGTGGTGCATATGGCAAAGCGTAGGCGTGCTTGGAATTACTCCGTATACAAAAAGTATCTGCGCGAGGGGCGCGGACAGGGAGTCGGCGCAGACTATAAGCCATGGATCAATATACAGGACTTCCCGTCTTTGGGTATGGTGTCGCGTGTATCAAGCACAACGGCGGGGCGCATACATCACCTTATGTCAAACCTAGAACTATCCTTGTTCTATCTGCTTGACTGGTCAGACGATATAATTGACATTCGTGAGCAATACCCGCTTACTGACTTGCCCCAGGCGATTGAGATAGCAGAGAAAGCAAACATCAAGTACCCATACGACCAAAAAAGCGGTTTCCCATATGTGCTGACGAGCGATTTTTACCTTGACACGAATCAAGGCGCAATGGTTATGTCGGTCAAGCCGTCGTCAGAACTTGGGAAGCCGCGCGTCCGCGAAAAACTGGAAATAGAACGGCGCTATTGGGCTTCACGCGGCACCCAGTGGAGCATAATGACCGAAAACGAGATAAACCGGGTAAAAGCGAATAACATTGAGTGGTTGGCTCAAGCAAAGGATTTATCCGTGTTTGGGTTGTCCGAGGCAACACAGGAAGCCTGTCGCGAATACTTTTTACGATTTTATCAAGCCGACAGTTCGCCCCTTCCAACCTTGTTCAAGACGGTTGAAATAGCGTTTGGGCTGGCATCAGGCATGGGGCTGAACATTTACAAACACTTGGCATATTGGAAACAGATAGTTTTCAATTCCGATGAAAGAGTGGACTTTACAGAGTTCCTCATCCCTGGTTTGCACTACGACGGAGGTGCTGCATGGGCATAGGAGTCAATACTGTTGTGATCGACTTGATTACAGGGGCGCAGCATCTGATCCTCTGGATTGCGCAGGACGGAAGTTACGGCTACTGGCATGAATTGTCCGGCACTTCACGGACTCCGAAAAGTTTTACCATTGCAGACGTCGGCGCGGGCATCGCAGGCGGTAAATATGAAACGGATGTCTTTAACATGCAGCCGCGCCCGGAGGAAATGCTCAGTGTGAAAGAGCGCGCTTACCGTGATAAGAATTGGGGCATTATCCAACCGATCGTCGAGGATGAACCCGCTGTATACGAAAAAGACCAGCGTTCCCGGTTGCTTCAAGGCGCCTCAGAGAAAAGCGGCGTCAAAGTTAGCAATATATATCCTTTTCTGGATCGCTATTGGCGCTCCGGCAAAAGCAAGAACGGCTTGCTGCCGCTGTACTCAAACTGCGGCGCAAGGGGCAGGCCGAGAAAAGAAAAACCTGAAAAGAAGGCATCCAAAGCGAAAGCGGGCAGCAGGGGCGGGAAAACGCTGACCGATTCTGATTACTCGAACTTTGAGCGGGCTATCCGCAAATACTACCTGACACGCGAAAAACGGAGCCTGACTTCAACATATGAAAAACTGTTGCAGGATTCCTACGCAAAGAAAGCAGATGACGGGAAGTTAAAGCTCCCTGAGCCTTCGGAAATCCCGACATTCCGGCAGTTCCAGTACTGGTACTACAAAAACCACGACTCAATCGGTAGTTCTAAAAAGCGGGATGGAGAAAGGGAGTTTGAGCTTAACAAGCGGGCCGTCCTCGGTAAGTCCGATTACGGGATGATGGGGCCGTGGGCGCAGTTTCAAGTTGACGCCACTATTGGCGACGTATATTTGCTTTCGCAGTTTGACCGCTACAGCATCATCGGCCGCCCAGTGCTGTATTTTATCTTGGATGCTTTCAGCAGGATGGTAGTAGGGATGGGCGTTGGGCTTGAAGGGCCAAGCTGGGCTGCATTGGCGGCGGCAATAACTAACATGGCGGCGGACAAAGTCTCGTTCTGCAAACAATACGGCATCGAAATATCCGAAAGCGATTGGCCGTGCCGCCATGTCCCTGCTTCATTGCTCGGCGACCGGGGCGAGCTTTTAAGCAAAAACGCGGATACCCTTGTAAATATGTTTGGCATACGAATAATCAACGCGCCGCCGTACCGCGCCGATCTGAAAGGCATCATTGAGCAGCACTTTCGCACAATAAATGCCAATGCCGTAAAACTGCTGCCCGGAAGCGTAAACGCAGAGGGGAGAAAACGCGGCGGGCATGATTACAGGCTTGACGCGACCCTTGACATCCGCCAGCTTACGCAAATCATCATCAAATGCGTACTGTACTACAACAACTATCATTATATGGAGTCATTCGAAAAAAGCGAAGCGATGATGGCGGCAGGGGTCGAGGCGGTTCCAATAAAACTGTGGGAGTGGGGCATAGAAAACTGTTCCGGCGCATTGCGGGCATTTCAGGAGGATATCGTGAAATTCTCGGTGCTGCCAACTGCAAACGCAACAGTGACTGAAAAAGGCATACGGTTCAAGGGGCTGCATTACTGCTGTGACCGCGCAAAAGCGGAGATGTGGTTTGAAAAGGTGCGCACGAAGAAGTACTGGTCAGTCACTGTTTCTTACGACCCTCGCGAAATGACGGAAATCTACATTTGGGATGGCGATTCAAAGCAGTACGATACTTGCTACTTGCTGGATTGGAACAGCAAGTACGCTGGGAAAACACTCGCCGAGATTGCCTATGAGAAGAAAAAAGAGAAGCTTGCCTCAAAACAGCTCAAGGCTACGGCAACAGAGGCGAAGGTAAACCTAAATGCGGATATTGATTCTATCGTCGCTGGCGCGAGGGAAATGAGCAAGGGCTACGTTGCAAAGAGCAAAAGTGAGCAGGTGTCCAATATACGGGAAAACCGCGCCGCCGAACGTGCCAAGCTGCAAGACAACGGGGCAGCCGCTGCAAGCCCGGAGCCTGAAACCTTGAAATCCGGCCCCCCGCAGGACAAATCCGAAGAAGAGCTGTCGCCAGTTCTCCGCATGATAAAAGCAAAGGTTGAGGAGCAATTGAAAAATGACTGAACGCCAAGCGATATATTCCGAGCAATTCATGCCCGAGTACAAGGGCAACCCTTTGATCGAAGCCCTGCCCCCGGAAATTGAGGACAGCGGCGAAATCATTGACATGCTCTCATCGAAAATTGAGCATCACGACGGCGAGCGCCAATATGAGCCGCGCCGACGTATGCACTTCGTTCTAAGGTTGTTCAGATATTTCCAGCCATTGGAGCAGCATATCGACATCGAGGCGCGGCTTTCCCTCTGCATACGGCAAGGCTACCTGCACCGCAGCCCGCTTTCCCCTGATTATGCCATGGCTCTGGTCGACGGCCATAGGGCAATAAAGTCCGGGGGGTATGTCTTGCCGGTGGCGTATAATCCGACCGGAACGGGATTCGCGATAATCGGACTGTCCGGCGTGGGGAAAACCTCGGCGGTCACACGGATACTCAGCATGTATCCACAGGTCATTGTACATTCGCGCTACAACGATTCGCCGCTCATGCTGAAGCAGGTCGTGTGGCTAAAATTGGAATGCCCGCATGACGGGTCGGTCAAGGGTCTTTGCATGGAGTTTTTCGGGGCTGTCGACCGCGCCGCCGGGACTGATTATTTCGAGCTATATGCGAAGCGCGCGACTACCATCAACCTCATGGTGCAGAGAATGGAGCAGATAGTGCGGCTTCTTTGCGTAGGCGTGCTCGTAATCGACGAGATACAGCATTTGCGCCTCGCTAAAGGCGGCGGCTCTGAAAAAATGCTGAACTTCCTAGTTACGCTTGTTAACAAAATAGGTATCCCGGTCGTCCTTATCGGAACCACGCCCGCTATGGAGATATTGCAGAGCGAGTTCCGGCAGGCGCGGCGCAGCAGTGGTATTCTGGGCGATCTGCTCTGGGATAGGATGGAAAATGATGCGTCGTGGGATATTTTCGTGTCATCCATGTGGAGATACCAGTGGACGCGGCACAAGGTCCCGGTAAGCGACGAGTTCAAGGCTGCCCTTTACTATGAAAGCCAGGGCATAGTTGACATTGCTGTGAAACTATACGCTATGGCGCAGATGCGGGCGATCGGGTTGCGGACAGATGTGCTCACCCCAGATGATTTTCGCGTCGTAGCGTCCGAGAAACTCGGATTGATAAAAGAATCGCTTGACGCCCTGCGCTCCGGCGACAAGAAGCGGATAGCGGCAATCGGCGATATTGCGCCGATCAGCGTGGATGATTACTACGCGGCATACTCGGCCATGTTGCCGCCGATTGCAGAGGATATCCCCCAAAAGGGCAGTGAAATTACGCTCTCGGAACAAGCCGTGTTAAGATTGCTGGGGATGGAGATCGAACCGGCACAGGCAAAGCGGCTTGTAGGGAAGGCTATGGCTGGCATTTCGGGCAAGGCGACGCTGGCAGGGCTGGTGTGCAAAGCCGCTGCGTTGTATGAAGCCGAGTCAGAAAGCATGGGCCAACCCGAAGATGAGACCGCTACGCCGGACGATATCCGCAAAGCAAACGATTACGAGGGCATGAAAGCCGCCGGGCTTGTTGGCAAGCCGTTGTGACAGGAGGGTTCTTCCCAACCCCGTTCCCTGATGAATGCCTGTATAGCGTCTTGTGCAGGTACTATGCCCGATGCGGGGGCACTGCATATGAAACCGTGTGCAAAATGCTCTTTGGCGGGCTCCAAAACCTTGCAGGGAGTATATATCTGCCAATAAAGTCGGAACGCATTGACTGTTGGACAACGCCGGAGTCAGGCGTTACCCGTAGCAGCATCGCAATCAACCATACCATGCATCCGTATTATGCGATAACATTGACGCCGGAATTGCGCACAGAAATCGAGAGGGTTCTGGGCGGAGGGGTTCCGGCTTCGACGCATGAGCGCATAATGGCGCTGAAAAGCAGGCGCTCGTGGCTAAAGCATCTGCGCTACTGCCCATTGTGCGCCGCAGCGGATATCGCCAAGCATGGGGAGACCTACTGGCATCGCAGGCATCAGCTTCCTGGATGTTATTATTGCACAAAACACCAAGTCCGCCTTGTTGATTCGCACATAACGGTCAAGCGGGCTACGGCAGGGTTTTACCCTGCTTCAAACGAAGCGCGTGCCGACGTTGCAGATGCCGCAGATGATGTATTTGATAGGCACAAAGACAAATGTTTGAAAATATGCCAGGAAAGCGAGTGGCTGCTTGAAAACGGTTTGTCAGTTGACTGGCAGGAAAATGGGCGCGACAAGTATTTGAGGCTATTGCGCGACTGCGGAATAGCCTCAGTTCATGGAACCCGATATGATTGCAATGCGTTGACCGGGCTTGTCAATGAATACTGGGGGAGCGAGCTCCTCGGCGCACTCTTTTCAGAAACAGCAGTTTACCCCGAATGGCTTTCCCGGATCCATGCAAACATGATGTATAGATTTTTGCCGCTGCAACATATACTGCTGATGTGCGCCGTCAAAGGTTCTGTCGCCGGGTTTGCTTACTGTGACGTTTCCAAGAATCCTTTCGGAACTGCGCCGTTCGTTTGTGAAAACCCAATATGCGCCCACTACCATATCGACGGAGCTGTTTGCACAGAGGTCAAGCGGTTCAATAGCAGGGCTGTAGGGCATTTTTTCTGCAAACACTGCGGCATGCGCTACAAAATCAGCAAGGCTAAACCGCTTAAAGGATCCATAGTGATAACGGACTATGGGCATTTGTGGAAAAACAAGCTGATACGTTGCAGCCAAGACAAATCAATAACAAACGAAAGAACAGCCGAGATACTAAAGTGCGATGTCCGTGTTATGATGTTGCAGAAGAAAAAGCTCGGACTCCTGCGTTCCCCTCATTATGATATCGAACTCGGAACCGAAGCGTACTACAAGGCAAAGGTTGTCGCCCTTATTGAAGAATACGGGGAGGCAACATTCTCACTTATGCAGGACAAGACTCCGGGGGCATATGATTATCTGCGCAAAAACCACCGAAAGTGGCTCGATGAGCATCTGACCTTGTGGCACGAAACTGCACGGGAACGCACACGGATTGACAATATGCGGACAAAGGCGCTGAAAGCGGTTGAACAAATCACGCAAAATCCTCCGCAGAGACAGATATCATACGGGTACATCGCGGAGGTTGCTGGGCTTACAAGGGACAACCTGCGCTCAAATCCTCACATCCACGCCTGTGTCGAAGGCATTGTTGAGAGCCGGTTGGACTGGCATCTTAGACGCATTACAGCGGCATACCAAAGTTTGCCGGATGAGGGCAAGCCGTATGCAGCCGTTGAAGTGTGTTGTACGATACCCATGGAGATAAAAACGTATGCAAAGTACAGTGAGGAGTTCGAGGAGGTGGTTGATGAGCTAAACAAAATGAAACCTACAACATAAAGGAGGCGACGCAATTAGCGCTAATCTCCTGATACGGCGGCTGTTCACGATGAGCAGTCGCTATTTTTATGAAACTTTAGCGTTTGATTGTACAAAACCACATAGTTTTTATGAAACTTTAGTGTCCGTCTACA
>WRAW01000108.1 GCA_009780015.1 Defluviitaleaceae bacterium
CAGTGACAGCAGGTGCAGGTGGCTTTGTATTTGGCGGCGGAGCGTTTCCCATAAGCGAAATTGTAGCAGTGGTCGCCCAGCCTGAACCAGGTTTCCATTTCCTAGGCTGGTATGAAAATGACATCAGAATAGCCAATGCGGGTGCGACATATATTTTTGGAAACGCGCATGTACACGGGTGCCGAAAACGAGGTCACTGATCATTAAAAACAGAGCCATATCGAGGCTCTGTTTTTTTGCGCGATTATGAGTCGATACCAGTCGGAGTGAGATTCTGCTTTGATAGATCAGCTAGCACGGAGAAACAGATCACTTGACACGGTCGCAATTCACTAATGACATTTGTAAGTGATCAAGGGGATTGTCAAGCTGCGGCTTGCCAATCCCTGTGAATATTATACTCAGCGAGCGTTGTCAAGGTAGTATTGTGAACTTTTTCTACGAAAAACTTCACAATCTCCACCCTGACAAGGGTAGTCGGTTTAGTTAACCTATTCTGATCTCTTGCCGTCGAAGGTGGTCTATTTCTCCGTGACGGGTGATCAAATTGACCGTGCATACTGCTCTTCCAAGCCGGAATATCCACGGAGATCAAGCAAGCAGATATGTTACAGAGTTGATTGCACATACTGAGGAGAGGGGGGACGACATCCACTGCTCTAGCCGTCTGGGATAATGGGGTTGATTCGCTTGAATTAGAGACGCGGAATCGGCAAGTGCGACCGAGATTGAAAACAATGGTAGAGTCCTAACTAATTGTGGTATGATTTTCCGTACTACCCAAAAAATCACCAACAAAGAAAGGAACTCTACTATGAAGATGATACCACAAAACGATAGTTATGTGCAAGAATCGTTTGCAGAGATTTTTCGCTACGCACCCGTGGTGCTGAAAACGGATGATGGCAACCTGTATTTCCTGATAGGGGATATCGACCCGGAGCTGGAACGCTTCATATATACGGGTCAGCGAAAAAAGCTGGAGTACCAAACCCTACCGGCAGCAGAAATGGAGGCGCTGGCCAACAAATGCTCGCAGGCCGACCTGACTTTAACATACCGCAGCCATCATATGATATATATGCACGGCACAGCAACGATCACATACCCGCAGATCAGCTGTGCCGCAACAGGCATGAAAATTGCCCTGATCCCATGGTTCGTTATCCCCGACCGTCCATTTCCTGCTTTCGTTTACGCTTTTGCAGCTTGGCATTACCGCACCACAGGCAGGTCTAGCCAGCAGGCCACAGCAGATGCGACGGGGAGGCTGTTTGGAATTGAGAGTTTCAGCAAGAGTACTGTTAGCCGGAATATCAGCGTGATGGAGGATATCTTTGGCATCGCCATTGAAGGCAGCCTGACGCCCGAGACACAGGATGCGCCGTCCTTTCCAGAACTTGCAGATCTCATCCTGCGGCTGCTCCTTGAGTGCTGCACGGACGAGGTTCTGGATGAACTGTACGGGGAGAGGGTTAGGCGAATGCCCGACCGCAAGGCAAACGCAGAAGCGACGATGGACGCTATCCCCCATGAGTATTCAAAAGTGCTCAAGCCGAAGCCCCCTGCTGCGAAACGCGCACGCCGCGACGACAGGGTGCGTCCGGCGCGCCCGCGCAAAAATCGGAAAAAGCCCGAACGGCAAAGGCCTGAGAGCGTTGGCTCTGCGCAGATTGATAAAATACGAAACGGTTTCATCGCCATCATCGAGCGGATCGTAATGTATGTGGCCACGGAATACCGCAGGCTGTTGACGCAGCTCGGGGGCTATGCGTGCAACGGCACCCAGGAGTAAAATACGTACAGCCCAAATGGACAGGGGCGGCACAAAACGCCCCGCCAAAATGTATTTGCAGTAAAAAAGGGCGCAAGCCGCGACTGAGGGGATGGGTTCCCGCCGCCGGGGCGCGCCCGGAATCAGGAGGTGTTTATGCGAAAGGAAGAAAGAGAGAAAGGAGGGTATGTACGCAAAATGGCAAAAAACATAAGCAAAGTCAAGGAAATCGACGTAGCGGCCGTCGAAGGGAACATGACCCTGGCGGCTGGCTTGGATCGGCGCGCCGTCGAGCGTTGCAAAGACGCCATTGAAAAGCTCGGCGTAATCCACACGCCGGTAGTTGGCACGACACAAAGCGGGAACCGGCGGATACTGTCTGGGCAGTGCGAGCTGACGGCACTCAGGGAGCTCGGGATACGGAAGATGGATGCCATCGAGGTCGACGTGACAAACGAAGCGGGCATAATTGCGAAACTTTCGCTGCTACTGATATCTCTCAAGGACAGGCCGGGCGCTCTATGCGAGGGGCTGCTGCTCCAAGAGGCTGTGGGCGCAGGCGTGCCCAGGTCGGAAATCCAGAGCATGCTTGGCAAATCAGCAAGCTGGGTGAGCAACAGGATATCGCTGGTCACGCGCCTTGACGACGGAGTGTACGAGATGGTTAGGGGCGGCCTGCTAGACCCGCGCAGCGCACAAGAGGTAGCACGGCTCCCCCCGGAAGTGCAATTCGAGTTCGCGCAGACGGTGCT
Organism: Defluviitaleaceae bacterium; assembly: GCA_009780015.1. Taxonomy (GTDB): domain Bacteria; phylum Bacillota; class Clostridia; order Lachnospirales; family WRAA01; genus WRAA01. The sequence continues at coordinate 2,527 of WRAW01000108.1, forward strand.
GCACGAAGGGCTGCCCAAGTCAGCGGTAGACTCGCTCGTTGGTGCCTACAACGACGAGAGCTGCCCCGAAGCGGTAAGGGCGCAGATAATTGGCGACCCGAGGGCGGCGTTGCGGAGGATGACGGGCAGGCGGCGCGCGGTCAATGAGGATCAGAAGGGTCGCAGCAGGGGGCACGTACCGCCGCACGACATTGACAGGTGCATAAAATCGGTCATTGAGCATATGGGCAGGCTCTGCCACATGCTTCCGTATGTGAAGCCGCAAGAAACCCCAAGGTACAGCGTGGCGCTGGCCGAGCTAGAATCGGAGGTTCTAACCCTGCTCGCGGTAGTCAGGGCGTTTGTTTCCCCGGGGAAAACGGAGGTGGGCTGCAATGGCGGATAAATGGGAAAGATGGGAAAAGTACGGCAAGATACGTGCGCTGCACTTAAGCGGCGTCAGCGACAGGGGTATCGCGAGAGCGCTGAGAGTCGGGCGGGAAACGGTCAAGAAATTCAAAAACGGCGCAACAACCCCGGACAACCGGGTCTGCGCAACGCGAAAAGCCCCGCTCAGGGAGGCTGCAGAGAGCGAAATAAAGCGCATGTTGATGGAAAACGCGTCGCTCCCGCGCAAACAGCGGCTCAGCGCAAAAGACATTTGGGAAGTCCTCATATCCGAGCATGGCATTGCGATATCCGAGCCGTATGCACGGCGCTTGGTGCGCGAGATCCGCGATGCCCACGGCGACGAGTTCATACCGCTGCTCCACGAGATCGGGGACAGCATGCAGGTCGACTGGCTTGAGGACGTGACTGCGTTCTTGGACGGAATCAGGATGTTAGTCCAGGTGCTGGTTTTCGCGCTGCCTTATTCCGGAGCCGTCTGGGCCTTCGTTTACCCCGACAGGACGATGCTGTGTTTCTTGCACGGGCACGTCATGTTCTTCACGTGGCTAAAGGGGATTATTAAGCGCGCGACTTATGACAACCTCAAAACGGGTGTACTGAGCGGCAGCGGGAAAAACGCAGTCACACAGAAGGAGTTTCAAAAAATCCTGCTGCACTACGCCTTTGAGGCGGAGTTCTGCAACAGGGCAGCCGGCTGGGAGAAATCCAACGCAGAAAACGGCGTGAAAATCACGAGGAACAAAGCATTCACCCCAATCCCGCGCGTAAAGGATTTTTCCGAGCTGCAGAAACATGTCAGCGCGTGTCTGCTCAAATACAACATGACCCATAAGATAGAGGGCAAGCCGGCAAAAATATGGGATATGCTCCTCGAAGAGCAGGCTGCGCTCGCACCACTCCCGCTCTCGCCGTTTGAGGTTGACGAGACCGTACACACAAAGGTGTACTCCGACCAGACGGTCAGATACGAAAAGGTTCGATACTCCGTGCCCCACGGGCACGTCAGCAAAAAGGTTACATTGCGCGTGTCGCCCTTCGAAATCAAGGTGTATTGCAGGGGCGAACTCCTGCACTCGCACGAAAGGCAGCGGGCAGGCGGCGACGACCAGTATGTGCTCGATCACTACCTCGAAGCCTTGTCGCGCAAGCCCCGCGCCGCCGGGCAGGCGCTGCCTATCGCGAGGGGATCTATGCCGGATCAGTGTCGGGCATTCCTGAAGCTTTGCCCCGACGCTGATGCCAACAGGCAGCTCGTGGACATTATGCTCCTAGCCAGGGATGTCGGCGTAGACCGGGTGCTCGCCGCCTTGGACGAAGCCATCGGCACCGGCAAGCCTACCGCAGAGCTTGTGCGCTACCACCTATACGGGCAGCAGATGCCCGACGACGCTTTCGAGATCAAGCACGGAGATCTTGCCGACTACGACAGGCTGATCGACGGGGAGGTGGACGAAGATGACGGATAGCAGTAGCATCGGGAGCCTCGCGAAGAAACTCAGGCTGCCCATATTCGAATCATACGCTGAACATGTCAGGCCTGGCATGTCCATCGAGGACGCGCTTGTCGAACTCATGTCACAGGAGTGCGCACGGCGCCGCGACTCACTTGTCAAAAGGCGTGTCCGCGACGCCGGCCTGCCCAACGGGAAAACTATCGACACCTTCAAGCTTGTCCCCTCTATCCCGCACCTAAAAAAGGAGCAGGTCGATTCGCTCATGACATGCCAATTCATCGAAAACAAAATGAACGTGTGCGCATTGGGCGGGTCTGGAACCGGCAAGTCGCACCTTATGGCTGCCATCTGCCGAGAGGCCGTGCAATTGGGCTATACGGCCAAGTTCCTGCGTGTGAGCGACATGTTGACCATGCTTGTCGAGGCAGGCTCGGAGAAAAGGCTGGGCGCGATGATGAAATCCTTGCAAAAAATCGACTTGCTTGCGCTGGACGAACTCGGATATGTCTCGCTGAACACCAAAAAAGCGCAGCTCCTGTTCGACGTTATAGCCAAAAGGGGCGAGGAAGGCAGCAGCATTTTTGTGACTTCTAACTTCGAGTTTTCTAGGTGGGTCGACTTCATTGGCAACGGTGTCTTGGTCAAGGCTCTTGTCGGAAAGCTTGCCGGAGCTTCCGTCATACTGAACATGAACGGCGAAGACTACAGGATCGCTTCCAGGAGGGCCTAGACATGGCAAGAAGCGTCTTGATCCCTATCTCGCTTGTAAAACAAATCATCGAACTTCTAGAGCATTGGGACATTTCCAAGTATGACCGCGTCGTCCGCAATGAGTACAGCGACATCTTGAACTCAGGGACGCTTGTGCTAAGATAATTGCGGCAGACAATCAGGACGACCAGCACGATGCACGCATCAACTATCTCTGGCATAAAGCCCGGATAAACAATATATCAACCGATGACTACACAGTTTAGCATGCTGCATTGCGCACGAATACGATGCCATGCACGGCCTCGTTTCCCGCCCGTGTCAACACGGGCGGGTTTCGTGTTCAAGGAAACATATAACCTGGGAAAGCTCTGCTTGTCTTGCTATCGGCATCTGTTTGTTCCGATACATTTGTATTTGGCGGTATTTTACTTTTTGAAATTAAAAAAGTTGAGAACTCTTACTTTATTCGCAATTGAGCATTTTGAACCTCGCTTGTTGCAAGGGGTTAAGTGGCCCAGTTTCTAATGCTCATGTAGTGATAATAACTGGCTCTCTTTTGGCTCTGTAATTAATGCTCAAAACCATCACACATCTAATAACGCTGAGGTTAATTGTGGGTGGAATAGTAACTTTACAGGATACCGAAGATTTTTATATGGATTCAGTGTGAAGGATCCAACTGAGGCGACATATGTTGCAGCGTTGATGGGGAGATAACGGATGTTAGTGGAGATGAGAATATCATGAGAGCAAAGAAATGGTTGGTAATAATAACCTTTGATATTGCTATTCTGGCACTTGTAGGAATGTTTTTATGTTTTTTTATGTTTAAGAATTTTTATGAAATATGGTATGATATTTGGCTAGCAGTGTTCGGGGGTGCGACGCTTGGATTTATCATGTCACTGATTGAATATTATGCAGAGAAACGAAGTTCTATGGAAAGATTTTATGTAGAAGCATTAAGTTCCGCGAATGCTTTCAGTAATGTTGAATGTCTAATCATCAATGAACCAATTGAGTTAATTAAGAACTGCATTCACGAGGAGGATACTAACAAGCAATATAGGAAAATGTCTGAAAATCTGTCAACTAAAGAAATTGATGATATGGGTTGGAAAATCGAAGACAAGGCAAGAACAGCAATGATTTCATTTCTTTGTAATGAAAAGGGCATGAGCATTGAAGAATTGGAATCCCAGCAACTCAACGAATTGTATAACGAAAAAATCATTCAGTGTCGAGAAAAACTACATAAGTGCTTGGACAGTTATCTGAAGATACTCGATTGTTCATTATTAGGAGATCTTAGCAATGCAATAGGAAATTTGGATTTTATTTTTTCAA
>WRAW01000109.1 GCA_009780015.1 Defluviitaleaceae bacterium
TTTAATATCTTTTTGCCGTTGGATTGGCGAGACCAGTTTTTCGCCATTTTAGGATGCTGTGTGCCAGTGGCACACGTTTAGCATCCTAAGCGCCAGCGTAGGCGGAGGAAGTGACGCCCGGGGTCCCCGCAAAGCCCGACTTTGGCTTTGTGGGGTGGACTGAGCGTACCCGTAGTGGTACGCAAGGAACTGACGACGACAAAGGGCGGAAAACCGGGGCCCCCGCGAAGCCCGGGTTTGGCTTCGTGGGGTGGAGTCTGGCCGCCAAGTCAATGGTGAAAAGATATTAAACAGGCTCTTAGGAATATAACCCGAGAGGAGTTTGCTGTATGCGCGCTTTTATGGATAATGACTTCCTGCTGTACAACGACACGGCCAAGGAACTGTATCACAATTACGCGGCAAGCATGCCCATTATCGACTATCACTGCCACATCAACCCGGCTGAGATCATGGAGAACCGGCAGTTTGAGAATATAACCCGCGCGTGGCTTGGAGGCGACCATTACAAGTGGCGGCTGATACGCGCTATGGGTGTGGATGAGAACTATATAACGGGCGACGCGCCGGATCGAGAGAAGTTTCAGAAGTTTGCCGAGACATTGCCGAGGTGTATCGGCAACCCGATCTATCACTGGACTCACTTGGAGCTCAAGCGCTACTTTGGATGCGATATGGTGATAAGCGGTGACACGGCCCAGGAAATATGGGAACTAACCGGCAAGAAGCTGCAGGACGACGCCATGCGCGTGCGCGGCATTATCGCCCAGTCAAATGTACAAGCCATAGGCACAACCGACGACCCCGCCGACGATCTTAGCTGGCACAAGGCGCTTATGGACGACCCGTCCAATACAGTTACAGTGTCGCCGACCCTGCGTCCCGACAAGGCTATTAATATAGACAAACCGGGCTTTTCTGAATACATAGCACAGCTTGGCGAGGTATCGGGCACGAAGATCGTTACGGTGGACGAGCTTAAAGCGGCGCTGCTGGTGCGCATAGAGTTTTTCAACGAAATGGGCTGCCGCGCGTCCGACCACGGCTTAGACTATGTGGTGTTTCGCCCGGCCGACGCGAAAACCGTCGAGGACGTATTTAATCGGGGGATGAGCGGCGAGGCCGTGAGCGAGGCCGAGGCTGAAATTTTCAAGACCGACATGATGCTCTTCTTCGGGCGGGAGTTTTCGAGGCTTGGATGGGTAATGCAACTGCACTACGGCGCGCTGCGCAACAACAACGAAGCCATGTTCGCCCGTCTCGGCCCCGACAAGGGATACGACGCCATAAGTACGCGCGAGTGCTCGAAAGCCGTATCGGGCTTTCTGAACGCCCTGGAGCGCGAGGGCAAGCTTCCCAAGACCATACTGTATTCGCTTAACCCCAATGACGACGCGATGCTTGCATCGCTTATGGGCTGCTTCCAGGGCGGAGGGATCGCCGGAAAAATACAGCACGGTTCGGCCTGGTGGTTCAACGACACAAAGACCGGCATGGAGAGCCAGATACTGAACCTGGCAAACATCGGAGCGCTGGGCGCGTTCATCGGGATGCTTACGGACTCGCGCTCGTTTCTGTCATACACCCGCCACGAGTACTTCCGCCGCATACTCTGCAACTTGCTGGGAGACTTGGTCGAAAAGAGTGAATACCCAAGGGACATGAAGACGCTCGGGCTGATTGTGGAAGATATATCGTACCGCAATGCCGCGCGCTATTTCGGATATGAGATCAAGGTGTAATATTAAGAAGCAGCTGGAAATATCCCGGCTGCTTCAATAATTATTTCTACATCATAATCAAGTTTATTTTAGTCAGCAGCCTGATTTTTGTCCATAAAAATTTCTACCATAAGCAGTGCGCCAAGTTTAAAGGCACATGTGAATGTGTTGTAGTTTTCTATGGCGTTCATCTCTCCGTATGCATCAAGATATTTTTCTAATATTTCTTTTTCAGGCTCATTCAGCATAGCCAGTAGCTTCTCATAATTGATTTCCTTTAACTGGGCGGCTTCGACATAAGTTAAATCTTTAGCGTAAAGCCCGGAATTCAGATGAATCTTCTTTAAATACAGATTTTCTAAAATATTTGACATAAGTATACAATTCCTTCTTTAAAATTTTTTCATGCAATTTATTATATAATGGAATTGATATATTCAATAGAGTCTATGTATAGACCCTATATATATATAGACTCTATGTGGAATTGTCGAAGAGATGGCTGCAAGAAGTTTATTTTCCCAGGTGGGTAAGAAAAGCTGGCTAAGCGGTTATAATAAGTATTGACCAGATGATGCTGCGAAGGATGTGACAGATTGGACAAACTTATAATCGAAGCGAGCCGGCCGCTGAGGGGCGTCGTAAAAGTGGACGGCGCGAAGAACTCTGTGCTTCCGATAATGGCCGCCGCGCTGCTTACCCATGATATGTGCACGGTTTACGACGTGCCGGATTTAAGTGACGCGGCGGTGATGGAAGAGATTTTGAACCACCTGGGTGCGCATACCGCGTGGAACAAGGCGGAGCGCAAAGTAGAGATACGAGCCGACAAGTCGATCAAGACCGACGCGCCATACGAACTCGTTAGTCGTATGAGGGCGTCGTTCTTGATAACGGGCCCTCTGCTTGCGCGTTTGGGGTTTGCCAGCATCCCGCTGCCGGGGGGGTGCGCTATCGGAGCGCGCCCGATAGAGCTGCACTTGAAGGGGTTTGCCGCCATGGGAGCGCAGATTGTGAAGGAGCACGGCTTTGTAAGCATCTGCGCCAAGCGCGGGCTTGTCGGCGCGAAGATATACCTTGACTTTCCAAGCGTCGGGGCGACGGAGAACATAATGATGGCGGCTACGCTTGCCGAAGGCCAGACGATCATTGAAAACTGCGCCGTGGAGCCGGAAATTGTCGATTTGGCAAATTTTCTGAACGCGATAGGCGGCGACGTGCGAGGCGCCGGAACCGACACGATCAAGATAAACGGCGTCCGCGAGCTTAGGGGCGCGCAGCATACAATCATCCCGGATCGCATAGAGGCCGGAACCTTCATGGTAGCCGCGGCTCTGACGGGCGGTGACATAACCGTCGAAAACGTGGTTTGGGATCACCTCAAGCCGGTCACTGCCAAGCTGATAGAAGCGGGAGCGATGGTGGAACAAACCGACGCGGGGCTGAGAGTCTGGCAAGGGGCAAGGCAGAATGTGCGTCCCCTTGATGTCAAGACCCTTCCGTACCCCGGTTTTCCCACGGATATGCAATCCCAGTTTATGGCGCTGCTCACAATCGCCGAAGGCACAAGCATCGTCACCGAGACGGTGTTCGAGAATCGCTTCATGCACGTGGGCGAGCTCAAGCGGATGGGCGCGAACATCAAGATAGAGGGGCGTTCCGCGATAATCGAGGGTACGCGCAAGCTTATGGGCGCGTCCGTGCGAGCCAGCGACCTGCGCGCCGGAGCCGCTCTCGTACTGGCGGGGCTTGTAGCCGAGGGAACTACGGAGCTGACCGACGTGTACCACCTGGAGCGCGGCTATTGCGGGTTTCTCGAAAAGCTAAGCAGACTGGGGGCTAAATTGGAAGCCCGATAGAAGACATAATATCAGGATACCCGAGAGGGTATCCTTTTTGTATAGTTTTAGTATGGAAGGTATCGCCTCAAAAGAAAGGGTCAAGGAATGAAATCCCTTGCAGGGTGTGGGACACCACGGTTTTGTTTATTTTGTATGTTCATGCGTTTGCCGTTATGTTGCAAACTGTGTCCTCGTTTGATATACTCAGACAACATTATTATGCGAGGCGGTACTTATGCAGATTTTCAAGAACCCCAACTGCAGGAAGGTAAAGGGCAGTCATATTCTGGAGGTAATTTGCGCCTACTGCAAGTACTTTATTGCCAATTACCAAAAAGTAGGCGAGAGCAACTTCGTGAAGATGTACAACGAACGGATCATTGACGGGACTATCGACTTTTCCCAGCTTCATGGCGCGATCTTCTGCCCAGGCTGCGGAGCCCGTATAGCGACGCGCTATACAACGCCGGATAAGAAGGAAGCCTATCGCCTTGTGCCATCCGCGTTTAACAAAAGAAAACCGGCTTCCCGAGCCAAGCCTAAGTGAAGCGGGTTTGGGGCGCTGATCCCATGCGCTTGAGTTGCTTGTTGTCGTTTGTGGCAATCATTATACGGCGGCATTTGTGTTTTTGTAATAAAACTATGCCCAATCGCTTAAAGAATCAAGCGAAGAAGAACCGCCAATGATCTTTGGCGCGGAAATTAGCGTGTTGCTGATGGGCGATAGGTTCTTAAATTTTACAGACGGGCTACGTTGTTATTTGCAAAGCAGTACCGACATAACAGTTTACTATGCCGCTGACTATGACAGCGCCCTAAAAGCTATACTCGAAAAGCCCTATAATTTCCTGCTTATTATAGGAGAGCTTAAAAATAGGGATAGCTATAATGTGGTGGCGGATTTCAATTTCATTAATAAATATTCAAATTCCATAGGATATGCGCTTATGAGCCCCCTTTTTTATTAAGATTTACTTGAATTTGGTGTTCTGCATGGTTTTAATATGGCACATGTTCCGCTAGACCAACTTCTTTATGATGAAATGCGAAGGCTTCACAATACAGAAACCGAGCGTATGTATAAAGAAGTCTCACCGGAAGCAACAAGGGAATATCTCAGGATGAAAGCGCTTTCAAAATACTTCGCTTATAAGCGGAGACAAAAACCGAACTGGAAGAAAAAATAGCTGCTTCGGTGTATGGATTAGCATCAAGTTATACAACTTCATGTGTCAGCGTGATATTATCGCGGCGCATGACAGAGGCTGCAAAATCATAGTCTGTCAGCCATTGTACCAGCTCACTTTTGTGCAGGATGACCGGCATACGGTCGTGTATATCCACGACGAACTCATTCGCGGCACGGGTTAAAATGACAAACCGATTGGTAATAGGCTCTTTCTGCGCGCCGCCGGAATGTTCCGAATATATACCTGCCATATAAAGCATTGGACTGTCAATGACGTTGAAACGATGCTTAGGCTTTGACTTCACATCCTGCCTGTCCCATTCATAGAAGCCGGTGGACGGAATAACGCACCGCCGCTGGAAGAGCGACTTTGAGAACATCATCTTTTCGGAGGCGGTTTCAGCCTTTGCGTTGATGATTACGCCTTTACCGTCCCATTTTGCAAAGCCCCATTTCATTAGGCTTAGGAACGGTCTGCCGCCTTGCAGAGACAGAACCGGCGCGTTGTCGGCAGGGGATATATCGCCGGTTTTAACAGGCACGCCCATACCGCTGTACTTATCGCGTATATCACTCAATATTTTCTCAATTTCAATAATGTCCCCGTCATCCTTTATCACATATCTTCCGCACATATTAGCTTGTCCCCCGTTCGCAGTTCAAAATCTCTAACATCCCTTCGTTGAGAAGCTCCAGCCATGATCGTTGTTATAGATCATTAATCGGCTCATGCCGCCGTCGACGGCGATATCCTCGCCGTTAATGAACGCGGCTTTATCGCCGCACAGGTACAGAACGAGTTCCGAAATATCTTCCGGGGTGCCTACACGCCTGACAGGGTGCTGCTTCATGTCCATTTCCGAATGATCCGGGCTTGCCGCGGTTTCATGGCAGGCTGCCGCTTCGATCCAGCCGGGGCTGATTGAATTTACCCGCGCCCGCCCGGATAGACTGATTGCCATTGAGTGGGTCAGCGCCGAGATGCCGCCTTTTGCTGCCGAGTAACTTTCTGTGTCCGGCTGCGACTGCCGTGACCTGCTCGACGATATGTTGACAATGGAGGCGTTATTTGTAAGCAGGTTGTTCTGCAGCAATAGTTTTGTTAAGTAGTACGGCGCTGTTACGCCCACACGCTGAACATATTCAAAATCCACATAGGAACAGTCGGACAAAAGACCGGCCCTGCTGATACAGGCATTGTTTATTAAGCAGTCTACGGGGCGGCGCAATGACTTGACGAAATCCTCAAGTACGCTCTTTTCCGCAATATCGCCATGAAAAAAGCACAGGCCGTCGTGCCGGTTTTGCAAAAGCTCCCCCGCCTGCCGGTCAACGTCAATGACCGTGACCGTAGCGCCTTCACGGAGGAACGCTCCAGCGGTGCAGCGCCCGATCCCATTCGCGCCTCCTGTAACAACGACATGCTTGTTTAAAAAATTCATACCCTTACCCCTCCCGGTAATACACATATCGACTCATCACAAACATTAAACCGATTACAGCCTGATTGTATCAGAGAAAGCATGTGTGCATATATCACAAAAATAGAGCGCTCGTTCGCCAAGAATGGACCACTATTTCGCGAAGTACGGATCACCTTTTCGCGGTTTTGGACCGGTAGTGTTGTCAAGAGAAGGGTGGAGAATTTTTCGAGTGACTTTTCTCGAAAA
>WRAW01000110.1 GCA_009780015.1 Defluviitaleaceae bacterium
CCCGCCGCCGATAGCAAACCACGCCCACAGCGGCATTGCGCCCGTTGTAGGGGCATTCTCGATAACGGCAACTGGCGGGGCTTCGATAGCGACGATGGCTACATCTTCAACCTGCACAGCAACTGGCTCTTCTTCAATCTCTACTAGAACGGCGATTTCTACTACAGGTGGCGGAAGGCGTCTGATAACACCCGCCCGCTGTGGCCACTGCACATTGGTTAGATCGCTGGTGTTATGCCTTATAAGACTCTGGTACTGAATCTGAAATTCCCGCCCCACACGTATAAAAGTGCCAACGTGGATGTCAGTGCCTTCGGTGTAAATGTCTAGGTAATCGCCGTCTAGGAACAGGAGCAGGGTTAATGCGTCTCCGGGATGGTAGGCATCAAAAAACGCGCAGCCATAAAACAATGTCGACGGCCAACGTTGATGGGCTTGGCTTGATATAACGCCGTCAACAACATACACAAACTCTGCTCTTCGGATATTCCTTACGGCGATACTTGTTCCCGTACCCAGCCTTATGGCAGCGTTGTAAAACATTGCCCTGCCATGTTGCAGATTTACTTCAGGGTGTTCATACCAAGGAGTGCCCCAATCATCCCTTATCTCCAACCCTGGTTGTATTTCAAGAAGCATATTGCGGTCTTGCCCTCGTAAAATATCAGCGTAATAATGAGGAACCCACATTGTATCCGCAATGGCGGCAGGGGGATTGCCCCATGTGTCTATGAAATTTGGGTCTGGGCGATCTAGGGGGTAATCTATAAAAATATCATCGCCAAAAACATCTTCGGTATTGAACGGGCGAAAGTCTTTTGCAAAAGTCAAATATTGATCACTTGGCTCCCCAAGTATTATTACCAGATGAAATTCATTCTGATAGCCCCTGGGACTACGTATTGTGCCAAAATGGACGCCTACATTTGTGGCAATGAGATCGCCAGCGTATATTATTACCGTTTCGCTCCGATCCCTGCTTCGATGGGCGACGGTATCCCTTTCTGCGACAAATGTTAGTGATTCCTGCGCAAGTAAAACACAGGGAAGCAAAATGCTTAAACACAGTAGAAATATAGTTCTACAATTACGGCAATACGCCAAGCTGTTCTGAATGATCAAATGGGTTCCTCCTTCTTCCTCCAGCACCGATTAATAATCGTTCAAGCCTTAATATATTTTCAGTGCCACGTGTTCCCGTTACACGAACATAATTATTTCTGTCATCACTGTCATCGTTTGGGTTATACTGTATGTTAAAGTATTCAACGTGAAGGTGCGAGATTGTTGCATCCTCAACATTGCGCCCATTTCTAATTCCACTCCCCCCGACATAAGCAACTGTTTCGCCAGGCTCAATGTACGAGGGCCTAATTATCCCGGGCGCAATGCCGCTCAAATGGGCAAGCAAATATATGCCTTCGCCTCGTGTGTTGGCTATAATAAGAATTCTTCCCAGATTAGAAGGAGAAGGGACTAGGCCAAAATTAATAACCTTGCCGTGAATGAACGATTTTATTGGCGTAGCGTTCCTTGGAATGCCATTTTCCAATACAACTTGTCTGTTATCATTATCTTGCCTGTTTTCATCATTCAAATCCGCCCCGCTCCCCCTAAAGTCAATGCCCACATGATGGTATATGTGCGGTCTTCTATTAACACTATGGTACTCTTGGTTAAAAAGCCCTGTCGGCACGGCGTATGGCTGCCCGTTTGCCCTGAATGTATCGCCTTCAAATGCATTTTGTCCAGAAGATGCCACCTGAAACACAGGCGCAAAACCGGGATTGTCCTTGACAACAACGCTCCTTGCCCGCAACGTTCTCCCGCCAGTTGACCATTGCCGCGCGATTGCCCTGTTTGCGTATGGGTTAAAGCTCGCATCCGATAATCCTGCGCTGTCAAGATGGTTTAAAAAATACACAGGGTGCGCAAACCAAAAATTGTTTTCTGTAAGTGCCGCCCCGCCTTTCAGCCCCTCTATGCGCTTGCCGTAAAGCCCTGTCCCCTCGCTCCTATTCCAAATGTCTACAGCCCTTGCCATTTGTTTAAAATGCGCCCTGCTCTCAGTAGACGTAAGTCCGTAGCTGGCTATTACTCCTCCTTTCAGAGCCTCGCCGTCAAGGTACTGCTCTGCGTCCCATTCTAATGGGTGAGCGCATATAATGCTGCGCTTTATTGTGCGACCAAGAGGGGGAGCGCCTTTGCGGAAAGTGTTAGTTTCAATGGCTCTAGTGTTTAACATTTTTTACGCTGCTCCCCCTGCCTCCGTAGTCCTCAGCGCTCCGCGCCTCCGGTCTACTGCGCCACCCCCCTCTCGTCCGCCATCAGCTTACCATTAACGCTTCCCCCGCGCAACAACCACGCCGCCCGCAACAGCAAGCGCCCCGCCGCCGATGGCGAGCCACGCCCACAGCGGCATTGCACTTGTTGCGGGGGCGTTCTCGACAGCGGCGGCTGGCGGGGCTTCCATAGCAGCGATAACTGCGGCTTCAACTGGAACGGCTTCGATAGTGGTAATTATTGCAACTTCAACTTGCGCGGCAACTGGCACTTCCTCAGCTTGCAATAGGGCGCTATCTGCCAAAGCAACGCGCGGACGGATGCCTGTACTGCCCTCCGCCCGCGCAGGCCACACCACATTGGTTAGATCGCTAGTGTTTGTACGGATTAAGCTTTGATACTGCGCTATGAATTCCCGCCCGACACGTATAAAAGTGCCAACGTGGATGTCTGTGCCGTAGGTGTAGATGTCTAAGTAATCGCCGTCGAGAAACAGGAGCAAGGTTACCGCATCGCCGGGATGGTAGGCATCCCAGAATGCGGTTCCAGCTAATGCAGCAACAAATTCCCAAGGCCTTCTCCAATCAGATGTTGATACCACGCAATTTACTATGTATCCAAAATCTGTTCTTCTGATGTTTCTCACAGCAAAATTAGCGCCAATGCCCAGCTTGATGGCGGAATTGAAAAACATTGCCCTGCCGTTTCTAATATCAGAGGAAGGGAATTCATACCAGTAGATTATTGTATGGCCGGATTCAATAAGATTAACAAGGCCGGGGCGCAACTCTAAAAGCCTTGCCCGGTCTTGCGCGCTTAAAATGTCGGCGTAATAATCTGGAACCCACATCGCGTCAACGTCGCCAATTGGTATGTTTAGCACGCCATGACCGACACGGTAATCCGGCGGGTAATCAATAAATATGTCTTCGCCGAAAATGTCTTCTGTGTTTGCTGGCTTGAAATATTTGGCAAAAACCACATAGTGGTTATTTGTTTCGCCAAAGGCTATTAGGAGATGGCGTTCTTCAGAAAAATTGTACCGCGTTCCATAAAAAATTGTGGCATTTGAAACGATACTATCACCAGCTTGTATGTCAATAGATGAGTCCCTAGTCCACTCATAACTAAAGGCGACAGTATCCTGTAGAGCAACGAATGTTTGCTGTTCCTGCGCAAGCAAAGCGCTGGTCAAAAAAATACTACATAGTAGCAAAGCGATTCTTTTTAAATCACTGTATCCATTCTTCTGCATGATCAAAAGGGTTCCTCCTTCTAGTAAGCGGCAATTCCCTGCCGCGTTGCAATTCTAATGTCCGAGGCGGGTTCAATCGATCATTGTCTGCTATAACAACGACATATTGGTTGGCATTACCCTCGGTATCCAGACTTGAATCATATTGCACATCATAATACTCAAGGTGAAGGTGGGAGGCAAAAGCGGTTTCATAAAAATTATCTCCACTTCTACCTGCATAAGCCACCGAATCATTTGGCTCAATTCGTGATCCCCGCTGTATACCGTCTGCAATACCGCTTAGATGTGCAAGTAAGTAAATGCCCCTGCCTCGCTCGTTGGCTATTAACATAATTCTCCCAAAGCTACCGCTAGTAGTCCAACCAGTATTGATAACCCGCCCATAGATGAATGATTTTATTTCACCTCCAACAGCTTGAATTGCATTACCCACTACTATTGGCCCTCTTCCCCTAAAATCAACACCGCCATGCCGTGGAGTAGGGTTACCCTCACGAGGTGGCTGGAGATTATTGAAAAGCGCAGTCGGTACTGCAAAGCCACCAAAATTATTGCCTTCCCATTGTGGGGTACCTGCTTCCCAAACAGGAGCAAAACCAGGATTATCCCTTACAACACTGGCTCTTTCTTCGGTAGTGTCTCTCCACGTCCTCTTGATTACCCGCCCCTCATAGGGGTTAAAGCTCCTGTCCAGCAGCCCCGCTTGGTTAAGGTGGTTTATAAAATACGCAGGGTGCGCAAACCAAAAGCTGTTCTCGCTTGTATCCAAGCCCCTTATCGTCTGCCCTTGCAGTCCGCCGTTCCAGATGTCGATTGCCTCCATCTTCTGGGCAAAGTACCTGTCATCATCGTCCGAAGCGCCGATAAGCCCAAAGCTGTGCCTTATTTCGTCCCTTACCGTGCCGCCCTCATTGACATACAGCGTCCTGTCCCATTCCAAAGGATGAGCGCAGACTATGCTGCGCCTTATCGATCTCGTGTTCGCCGTTTCGTTTATCCCGCACGGCCTGTCCTCGGCAAGCTCTTCCCACCAATCGGGGTTTGCGTCCATCAAAACCCGCCCCACATTCGCGCCGTCTTCCCCCCAAGGGTAATTGTGCTGTATAAATTCAAGCCCGTCAATATGTTCTGGCAAGGAAGCCTCCGCACCAAGAATGCGGAAGAAGTTTTGCAGGTCAAGCATATTTACCCTGGCTGTACCGCCTCTGTTCCCTGTCATTCCTCCAGTCCCGCCAGGAGGCAGGAACTCCCTAATTACCTCTTGGTATTGCCCCCTCATAAACTCCGCGCTGTCGAACAGCAGGGCTACGTCATAGTTGGGGTTGATATACGGCGGCGGCTGGTGCGCGCGTCCCAAAATTGCATCCGTACCGATTATCGGTTGCCTTTCGGATTGCGCCAGCGGCCTGTCCAACGCTATAGCCGTGTCCGCCGCGTACGATTCATCGCGGCCTATCCTTACCTGTACCCGGTTCCTGTCCGCTTGCCCAAGCCGGATGAACCGCGTACCGTTGTCCCCCCGTCTTGGCTTCAAGAGGAAAAAAACGGGGTCGCCTGCACATAGGGTTATCAGCCTTTCCGGCTCCGCAAGGTTGAAAATTGCGCCGTCCTCTAGGGGGGGATCACCACTGTCTTCGTTTTGGCTGTTATAAACAATCAGCCCGCCAGCGGAGTGCACCCTGAAATGGTAGGTGCAATAAAACGGCAACGGCCCCCCTTCCATAGCATCCAGCGGGACAAAATCAGTAGCGTAGGCTTCCATTGGCGCTATGTTAGTGTACAGGGTAAAGAATGGTACGTCCACCCTTGCCTGCCCGCCCCCGTCCATCGCGCCGAAAAAATGCCGTAGCAGTATAAAGCTATTGACGTGCCTTTCTTCTGGGGCGGCAACACCAGGTCTCAGCTCGTAAGGCAGTATACGCTCCACTGCTGGGATATGTCTGGCTTGATTGATTAACCATCTCCCAAATCGGGCAAGCTGATAAAGCGCCTGTTGAGCAAGAGGTAGCCTTTGCCATTCCGCTTGCGTTAGCACCCTCCGCCCTCTTACGATTTGGTAGCCTTCCGGTATGCGGTACGCAACTAGTTCCCCTTTGATAAACGGGCGTATGTAGAGGTTTCGCCCTTCATTCCCTGACATAAAATTGATATGAATGCCGCTATGCCAGCGGTGGTTTTGGCTTATCGGATACCTGCCTGCGGTGTTATTTTCATTGTTGGTGTACACTTGCCCCACGCGCGTATAACTCCTCGGCCACCTTACCATTTCAACTCCCTTGCGCCCTAATGGGAAGCGTCCCCTGCAGCTTGGCTTATGACAATCGCATAATCTACCCCCGCTTTGCAGGCTATCGGGGGCTTGCCGCCTTTCCTAACCAATTTTACTTTCCGTATTTCTCCTATGCCCTCCAAATCAAACGTTTCCGCATCGGCATCAGGCTTTTTGCAGCTTTTCCAGTCAAAATTGATTTTATAATCGCTTGGCGGCAGCGTATCGCTCTTTATTCTGCCGTCACTTGCCGTCTTGCCTTTTGCCTCAACCCCGCCTGTGCCGATAAGCGTATACTCAAGCCCCGATATGCACTTGCCCATTTTGTCGCACACGGGTATGTCAACCTCCATCCCAACCTCAATAAGAGCGCTCCTTTCTTCCTTGCACCGCAGGCTATTCACCGTAAAGAAAAACTTCGGCTTCTCTTTCAGCGGGTTCTTCGGGTCGTGCTTGTAAA
>WRAW01000111.1 GCA_009780015.1 Defluviitaleaceae bacterium
CCCGGGTCGTCAGCGGCTCCGCCTACGCTGGCGCTTCGGATGCTGTGTGCCACCGGCACACAGCATCCTTGCGTACCACTGTGGGTACGCTCAGTCCACCCCACGAAGCCAAAACCGGGCTTCGCGGGGACCCCGGGCGTCGCCGCTTCCTAGATTGGCGAAAAATCGTCGCTTCTAGCCAGCATTTCGGTTATTGACCGCTGGTTCTTATTATTTCAGTACGAAACCAGGCCGCATCTGCCATCATACCCGTTATAAGGCTGATGGCTAAGCCCGTATAATGACGGCTGGAATTTATTTAGATTGAGCCAGCTAAAAAACCGTGCGGCGCACGGTTTTTTATTTGCGTCTACAGCGATTTTAGTTTTGTTTAAGCAAGCTTTTTTGAATGTTAAGCCTGGCTGTCTTGAGCGGGTCTACTACCTGGCATATACGCACGTCAGCCGCAAGCGATATTAGCGTAATAGCGTCAAAGCGCGTCATGCCCTGGGTATTCATCAAGAAGCCCACGCCTTTTAGAACGGCGTTGTCGATGGCTTCGTCCGCTGTTAGGGCGGACGCCAGCGGCATGTAATGAGTATCGTTCTCGATGAGCGGTGTTGGCCAGGGGCAATTCTTTAGTACTTCGACTTTGACTAATATATCGGCGGGGGCTTCGGCGCCGGTGCCGCTGGATTCGCCGTCGGCCATGGCCGCGTGTGCGTCGCCGATTGACAGCAACGCTCCCTCGACGTTGACGGGCAGGTAGAGGGTTGAGCCTGCTGTGATCTCCTTGCAGTCCATATTGCCGCCGTGTTCTCCGGGGGTGCCGTTATTGACGGCTTCGGCGGCGGGAGCCACGCCGATAACGCCGACCATAGGCCGTATCGGGAGCTTGATCTCAGGTGAAAATACAACGCAGCCATCCGCAATATCTACGACGCGGATATGGTTGTCGTCGAAAAACTCCTTGCATACGCCGAGGGCATTTCCAGTCATAAGTACGGCCGTATCGCCGGTTATCTGAATGTCCAAAATCTCGACCTTGAGCACGTCGCCGGGCTGCGCGCCTTCTACTTTGAGCGGGCCTGCCGCCGGGTTGACCCGGTTCCAGTCAAAGTTTTTCAGTCCGTCCTTGGCATTTTGACGGGTGATCTGGCCGCCGAAGGCGTCGGTCGCCGAGAACTTGACGGTTGTTCCGCTGGGGACGGTGGCTGCGGGTTCGTTTTCCTTGCTGAATGAATAGTTGGAATTCGTAATTGTGGGGTACATTTATTAATTCTCCTCTCTGATGAAGACGCGGTGGCCGCGTCTTAAAATCTCGACGATCTGCCGCTTTTCCGAGACCGGCGGAATCGGTGTGAAGAGCTTGTCGGCCGCGATGTGAAGAAGCGCCTGTGTGGGAGGGAAGGGGAGAGCTTCGTCCGGCGTCGGGTTTAAGTTTTTTGCGAAATTTTCCAGCCGCGTGGCGCACAGCTCGGATTTGTCGGGGAAGCGTTCCTTTACAAGCACCTTTCCATATCGGATGAAGTAAAGTGAATACGCCGGCTCATTGTAGGCGCTGAGGAATAGACACACTTGCTTATCCTCGAGGGAAGCCTCAATCCGACGCGCTTTCATTCCAAGAGCCGTTATCCCATCGAGCTGAGCCTTGACCCGCGCCGCGCGCTCGAAGTCCAAGTCGCCCGAATACCGCAGCATCCGCCCTTTGAGCCTTTCAAGCGTTGTGCCGCAATCGCCTGAAAAACACGTAAGTATTTCGCCGATCCTGCTTGCGTAGTCTTCGCGTGAAATCCGCGCGCCGCACGGAGCGCAGCATTTATTGATGTGATAGTTCATACATGGTTTAGCCGGGGTTGGAAAGCGCGGCTTGTTGCATAATGGGGTTTTCCAAACGTCGTTAAGGAGATAGAGGTTTGTATGCGCGTCGCCTGAGCTGTGGAAACAGCCGAAGGTTTTCGGGGACGCGCTGTTCGGCGGAGCTTCGGATATGTACAAAGTAGGGTAGTCCAGGGTTGTGTCTACGATAATGTATTGGAAGACCTGCTTACGTATGTATTGCGAATTGTAGCGCGGCATGTGTTCCCGGATCAGACAGTATTCCAGGATAAGAGCGTCGGTCTCGCTGTCGGTCGTAGAGTAATCGATCCGGGAGGCTTCGGTTATCATGCTCGCGTGCTTGTCAAATCCGCGCCCTAATTTGTGAGTCTGGGAGAAGTGCTGTCTGAGACGTTGACGAAGCGACTTGGACTTGCCGATGTATATAGGTTCGCCGTGCTTGTTACGGAAAATGTAGCAGCCCGGCAGAAGCGGAGCGGCGTCAATCGTCCGGCGTATGTCATTATTCATCGGAACCTCGCAGTGTATAGCTAAGTACTACCATGTTACTACGTTGCAATGGAAAAATCAATCTCAAAATGTCTTGACGCGAAAAGCGATATCTAGTACAATACTATGAGCGGAATTTTGACCCAGTATTTTTTTGAACAACAATTTAAGGATGGTGCACAATATGAAAATGACATTTCAGCCCAAGAACAAGCAGCGTAAGCGCGAACACGGTTTCAGAAAGAGAATGAAAACCGCAAACGGCCGCAAGGTACTGCTCAGAAGGCGTCAAAAAGGAAGAAAGGTTCTGTCGGCATAGAGTCCCCCGCATATGATCCTTACCGATTCGCTAAAAAAGAATTATCAGTTCCGGTATGTCTACAACAAAGGTCATTCGCGCGCCAACCGTCTCCTTGTCATGTATGTGCTGAAAAACGGCACCGGCAGGAACCGGCTTGGCATTTGCGTCAGTAAGAAGGTCGGCAAGTCTGTTGTAAGAAGCAGGGTGACAAGGCTCATCCGCGAGAGCTACAGACTTAATGAGGACAAGCTCCGTCAGGGTTACGACATCGTTGTAATTGCCCGGGCGGCTTGCGCCGGTTCACTGTTTGCGCAGGTTGAAAGCGCGCAGCTTCACTTAATCAGGAAGCACGACTTGAACAGGGGATAAATTGTGAATAACGCGCTTTCAAAGATACTGCTGACGCTTTTGAAGTTTTACAAGAAAGTAATATCCCCGGCGCTGCCTCCAGCGTGCCGCTTCTATCCCACGTGTTCGGAATACATGATGGAAGCTGTCGTAACGCACGGAGCGCTCAAGGGGATTGCAATGGGGACATTCCGTCTGCTGCGCTGCAACCCGTTTTGCAAAGGCGGCTACGATCCTGTGCCGGAGCCGCGGGCGTCAAAAACGTTCAAGGTATAGGAGCTGCCGATGCAGCGCGTTGCGCGTTCTTTTCTATTTGAGCAAGCAATTTTTTAGGAGGAACACAGTTGTCGTCAATTATTTCAGAAACAGTGGTTTTGTTTGGCGGGGGCAACATGGTTATGAACGATCCCGGCTTTATTGTTGGCCCCATAACCTCTTTCTTCGGGTCTATACTTAATTTTATTTTCGAGTTTGTAAACAGCTTTGCGACATATAATACGCTGGGAATATCTATTGTCTTACTGACGATTTTTACAAGGGTAATCATGATTCCGCTTGCGATCAAGACGCAGAAGTCAATGGTGGCGATGCAGGCTATCAGCCCCGAGATGATGAAGATCAGAAAGAAGTATGAAGGCGACAGAAGCCGCGAAACTCAGCAAAAGATGAACGCCGAAATACAGGCGTTGTACTCGAAGAACAAGGTTAATCCGCTTGGCGGCTGTCTTCCGATTCTTGTTCAGATGCCGATCTTTATCGCTCTCAACTTTATCATGCAGCAGTCCTACAGGTATGTTACGGAGATCGGTTCGGTTTTCAGCCAGATTTCGGAGCAGATACTCAGTATGGTGGACTATTTGGGGGCGGAGGCTTATCTGCAGCTTGTCATTCCGCACTTCCGGGCAAAAATAACGAACAGCATGTGGGAGGCGGGGAGGCTTAACGCCGGTGTCGCCGCCGATGTCGAGACGATAGTCAGCCGTTTCTCCGCAGCGGAGTGGAGCAGCTTTATTGCCGAAATGCCAGCCGACATGCAGGCTACGATGTACGAGCTTGTCGCGCAAAAGGACGCGCTCGAAATGTTTTTCGGCATAAACCTGGGCCAGTTGTCGGGGATGGCGTTTCCCGGTATTATCATCCCGATACTTGCCGCCGTTACAACATTCCTGTCGTCATACTTCATGACCAAGCTCACCAGCAGCATGACAACTGATCCGACTCAAAAGCAAATGCAGAAGGTAATGCTGTTCATGATGCCGCTAATGCTGGGCTTTTTCACAATCCAAATGGCGGCCGGGGTTGGCGTTTACTGGATAACTTCGTCGATATTCCAATTCGTTCAGCAGATCATATTGAATAAGATGTATTTCAAGAAAAACGTGCAAGCGACAAGCTGAGACTGTAGTGAATACAGGTTCAGAGCGCTACATATACTTGAGAGGGAGTATCCCATGAACAACACTAACGACAGTATAGAAAGATCAGGAAAGACCGTTGACGACGCGGTAAACGACGCATTGAAACACCTTGGGGTGACCAGGGAGGAAGTCGATGTCAAGATTCTGGATGAAGGAAAGTCGGGCATCTTTGGAATAGGAAGCAGGCCCGCCAAGGTGCTGGTTACGGTAAAGTTTGACCCGGAACGCGCGGCGCGGGAATTCCTGAGTGAGGTTATAGAAGCAATCGGTATAAACGCGGCGTTTGAAGTTAAGCGCACTGATAAACAACTCAATATTATGGTGCAGGGCAAAGACATAGGAATTTTGATCGGTAAGCGCGGACAGACCCTTGACTCGCTGCAATACTTGGTAAATCTGGTGGTTAACAAGGGCAAGGCTCCGTATATCAACATACTGTTGGACGCGGAAAACTACCGCCGCAAGCGCCGCGAGACACTCGAGTCCCTGGCTTACAACCTTGTTAAGAAGGCGAGAGCCACGCGCAAAAAGATAGTCCTTGAGCCGATGACGCCTTATGAGCGCCGTATTATCCACGCCGCCCTCCAGTCTGAGCGCGGAATCGACACATATTCGGAAGGTGACGAACCGTATCGTTATGTAGTAATTAACCCCAAGGGTTAGAACTTGCGGTTTTGACGCAGCAGCGAATGGAGGGAAGTTGTGAAAAGACTAGCCTATTTTACTGCAGGATTCGTGTGCGCGATGATTTTGACGGCGGCTGTGCCCGCAATCGCGCAGCCGCGTGAAGTTTCCGCACTGCACGGGGTCGTCAGCGTTGTGGTGAATCGCGTCAGTATCGGCGCGGATACGCTTCTCTTTAACGACACAACGTACGTTCCGCTTAGGCATATTTCCGAGAGCTTTGGTGCGATCGTAAACTACGACCCGGTTACGCGAACCGCAATAATATCAACGTCGGAAAACTACCTGGCATACTTTGAGTATTTTCCAAATATCCCGACTTTCGAGTCAATAACCGGTATCAGCAACATAAATATCTTTGAACACGACGTTAACCGGCTCCGCTTTTCCATAAGCAAGAACTACTCCTCTGACTATGAGTTCCTGCAGTACCTGGCGGCGTTGACTGCCGCAGGGTTTACGGATGATTTCGGACAGGATATCGGAGGCAACGGCACTATCGTACTGACCGGAAGCGACGCGCAGATCGTCATCAGTATGCTTGGCCCTTCGTACACATTCAGTATCGCAAGAACCTAACTCTGTGTTCATAGCCGGTATTCTAGGAACATAGCCCCCCTCTGTATATGGCGGAATTTGCCATACGCAAGGGGGTTCTTTAATCAACAGGTAAATAAGAACCTGTGTTCAATACCGCTCAACGCTGTCTAGAAGGTCAGTTTTCCGCCACTCGTCGTCAGCTCCTCCTAGCGTACTATAAGGGTACGCGTCGTCGTCACTTCCTAGATTGGCGAAAAACTGCCTCTTCCAGCCAGCATTTCGGGTATTGAACACAGGTTTTAAACATGAAAAACGCTTCCTATTTTCAGCCGCTTACGCGGCTGGCTCGGCTTCGCAGAACTAAGAACCTGTGTTCATAGGATGGGAATGCCGTCTTGGCGGTCGATTTTCCGCCACTCGTCGTCGGTTCCTCCTAGCGTACCACTGCGGGTACGCGGCGTCGTCACCTCCTAGATTGGCGAAAAATCGCCTCGCCAATCCGCCATCCCCACCTATGAACAC
>WRAW01000112.1 GCA_009780015.1 Defluviitaleaceae bacterium
ACCAGCGGTCAATAACCGAAATGCTGGCTAGAAGCGGCGATTTTTCGCCAATCTAGGAAGCGGCGACGCCCGGGGTCCCCGCGAAGCCCGGTTTTGGCTTCGTGGGGTGGACTGAGCGTACCCTTAGCGGTACGCAAGGAGCCGCTGACGACGAGTGGCGGAAAACCGGGGCCCCCACGAAGCCCGCTTCTGGCTTCGTGGGGTGGAATTCGACCTTCTAGACGGCGTTGAGCGTTATTGACCGCTGGTTCTCAGGTTAAAAAGCAGCCTTGCTTGACCGCGAGGCTGCTTTTTGTATTGCCGAATTTCTAGTCTCTGCGTCCGATAATGCGCAGTATCGAGAGGAACAGGTTTATAAAGGCCAGATAAAGGCTGAGCGCTCCCAAGATGGAAAGCTTGCCGACGACCTCCGGGCCGCCCTCCGCGGCATACTGATAGAATTCATTCTTGAGCCTCTGCACGTGGTAGGCCGTAAGACCGGAAAACACGGCGACGCCGCCTATCGAGATCAGAAACGTAATTTGTGAACTCCCGATAAAGATATTAATAATCATGGCGACGACAATTGCGATAAGCCCAGCGAACAATATCCTTCCCACGGAAGTCAGGTCGGTCTGGGTCGTGTACCCGAACACGGCCATTATTAAGAAGAATACGGCGGCCATCGCAAACGCCAGGAATATTGTGTCAGCCACATATACGATAAATATAGAGCTTAGTGTAAAGCCGGTAAGCACCGAGTATACAACGTACATAAACCGCGCCGTACCCAAGCTGAGCTTGTGGATAGCCGCCGACAGCGTTATGACAAGCCCAAACTGTGCGACGACAAACATTATCATCAGCATCATGTAGTTGGCCGATACCGCCGGTACGCTGGACAGAGCGACAAGGAACAAAAGGCTCGATATCGTGGTAAGCAGCAGCCCAAGAAACATCCAGCCGAACACGCCGCGCATAAACTGGTTTACATCTTCCTCAGTGATCGTATGACGCGGGTTTATGTCGAGAACGTCACGGTCGTAGCGATTGTAGTCGTTAGAATTTCTCATCACAAAACCTCCTTTAAATATATTATAACACTTCGCAACAGATTATTCAATTATATCTTTCTGACGCTGAGCGTGGCGGCCTCGCCGTTGATATTCCATTCCTTGGCGTGCTCGAGCCGTGTTACGGAGGTTTCATCCGCCAGCACCTCACGCATTATCTCGCCGCGGTTGCGCTCGAATATCGCCGAAAGCTTTTCGCCTGCCTCGATAGATACGGCGATCTTGTCGAGGACTTCAAAGCCCGCGTCCTTGCGCATAGTTTGCAGCTTCGAGATAAGTTCCCGCACAAAGCCCTCTTCTATGAGCTCGTCGGTAAGGCGGCAGTCGATCGCGACACTGACGCCGCGGTCTTCCTGCGTCATGAAGCCTTCGGCGTGCGCAACCTCGACCAGCACGTCGTCCTCGTCAAGCTCAACTTCCTGACCGTCCGCCACAAACGTCGCCCCGCCGGAGCGAAGCCGCGCCAGAAACTCCGCGCCGTCCGCGTTAGCAAGTGCCTTGCCTATAGCCGGCACGAGCTTGCCGTACCTTGGCCCAAGCGTACGCAACTGAGGCTTGAAGTTGTAAGACGTGAACTGGGTCATGTCGTCGGTAAAAACGACCTCCTTAATGTTGAGTTCCTCGGCTATTATCCGCACATATGCCGCACCAACTGGAGATGACTTCACGTACATTCTTCCGATCGGCTGGCGATTCTTGATGTTGGCCTCGTTTCGGGCCGCGCGGCCAAGAACCACGACCTGCCGCGCCGTATCCATATTGGCCTCGAGCTCCTTGTCGATGAAGCTTGAGTCCGGCTTGGGGAAATCGCACAGATGTACGCTCTCAGGGGCAGATGCATTTACCCTGCGCACGATGTTGGCATAGACCTCTTCCGTAAGGAAGGGAATGAACGGCGCGGCGAGCTTCACAAGTTCGCTGAGCACGGTGTACAGTGTCATGTACGCGTCCACTTTGTCTTGCAGCATACCGCTTGCCCAGAAGCGTTCGCGGCAGCGGCGCACATACCAGTTGCTTAGCTCGTCCACAAATTCGTTCAGCGCGCGCGCGGGCTCGGTCAGCTTGTAGCTTGCCAGCGCGTCGTCCACGTAGGCAATGAGCGAATGCAGCTTGGAGAGTATCCAGCGATCCATTTCACCAAGCCCCGCGCGGTCTAGGCTGTGCTTTGTCGGGTCAAAGTCGTCGATGTTGGCGTAGAGCACATAGAACGCGTAGGTGTTGAGAATCGTGCCCATGAACTTGCGCTGAGCCTCGTTCACCGCGTCCTTGTAAAAGCGGCTGGGCAGCCACGGCGCCGAATTAAACATGAAGTACCAGCGCACGGCGTCCGCGCCCTGCTCGTTCAGCACTAACCATGGGTCGACTACGTTGCCGATGTGCTTGCTCATTTTCTGGCCGTGCTGATCCAGCACGTGGCCGAGCACAATAACATTCTTATACGGCGATTGGTCAAACAGCAGGGTCGATATTGCCATAAGCGAATAGAACCAGCCCCGTGTTTGGTCAATGGCTTCGGATATGAAGTCGGCGGGAAATTGCGAGTCGAATATCTCCTTGTTCTCGAAGGGATAGTGCCACTGCGCAAACGGCATAGCGCCCGAGTCGAACCAGCAGTCGATAACCTCGCTTACCCGCTTCATTTCCGCGGAGCACTTGGGGCATGTCAGAGCTACTTCATCTATATATGGCTTGTGCAGCTCGATGTCCTCCGATACGGGCGAAGAGGCCATTTCACGCAGTTCCGCAATGCTGCCCACCATATGCAGATATCCGCAGCCGCACTCCCAAATCGGAAGCGGCGTACCCCAATAACGCTCACGGGAAAGCCCCCAGTCTACCACGTTCTCCAGAAAGCTTCCGAAGCGCCCCTTCTTCACGTTGTCGGGAAGCCAGTGCACCGTGTCGTTGTTACTGACAAGATTGTCGCGTACGGCGGTCATGCTGATAAACCACGTGTCGCGGGCATAGTAGAGCAAGTGCGTGTCACAGCGCCAGCAGAACGGATAGCTGTGAGTAAAGTTGTGCGTCTTGAACAGTTTGCCGTCTTGTTCCAGGGCCTTGATTATCAGCGGGTCGGCATCCTTCACGAACACCCCCGCCCATGGAACAACCTCCGGCGTAAACCTGCCCTGTGGATCCACAAGCTGAGCGAACGGCAGTCCGTACGCATTGGCTATGCGGTAATCGTCCTCGCCGAATGCCGGAGCCATATGCACGATGCCCGTACCGTCCGTAAGCGTTACGTAGTCGTCGCAGACTACCCTGAACGGAACATCACAGCCGTTCTCGGCGTAGACTCCGCCGGCGAAACCGAACAGCGGCTCATATGTCATTCCGACAAGGCGTTCGCCGTCAAATTCCTGGATGATATCACATCCCTCACCGAAGAGACTCTCAGCCAACGCCTTTGCGACGATATACACATCGCCGCCTGACTTGACGCGCACATACGGTTTGTTTCCGTTTACCACCAACCCCACGTTGCTGGGCAGAGTCCAGGGCGTGGTCGTCCACGCCAGCAAGTACTCGTTATCCTTGTCCGTCACTTTGAATCTGACATATATCGAATCCTCCGCGACGTCTTTGTAGCCCTGCGAAACCTCGTGAGAAGAAAGCGCCGTCCCGCAGCGCGGACAATACGGCACTACCTTGTGCCCCTTGTAAATCAGACCTTTGTCCCAAATCCGGCGAAGCGCCCACCATATGGACTCAATATAATTGTTGTGATACGTCACGTACGGGTCGTCCATATCAAGCCAGTAGCCTACGCGCTCACTCATGTCACGCCAAAGACCTTCGTACTTAAATACGCTTTCCTTGCACTTTTGTATGAAGGACTCGACGCCGTAATCTTCGATGCCGGGCTTGCCGCTAATGCCAAGAGCCTTCTCTACCTCTAGCTCTACAGGCAGCCCGTGAGTGTCCCAGCCGCCCTTGCGCCGCACATAATGGCCCTTCATCGTCCGGTAGCGCGGAATTATATCCTTTACGACCCGCGTAATAATGTGACCGATGTGCGGCACGCCGTTGGCCGTCGGCGGCCCCTCGTAAAATGTAAAAACCGGGCCGCCCTCGCGCTGAGCCATGCTCTTCTCGAATATCCGGCTATCGCGCCAGAATTGCAGTATCTGCTTTTCGCGTTCGACAAAATTCAGGTTAGTATCCACCTTGGTATACATATAGATGCTCCTTTGCAAT
Organism: Defluviitaleaceae bacterium; assembly: GCA_009780015.1. Classification (GTDB taxonomy): domain Bacteria; phylum Bacillota; class Clostridia; order Lachnospirales; family WRAA01; genus WRAA01. Next base: position 4,251 of record WRAW01000112.1, read on the forward strand.
GAATCGGTATTACTTTCTAGGTAGTATAGCACTTATCACGCGAAAATGAAAGGGGAAACTTTCCTTGGACGAAAGTCTCCCCAAAACTTGCTGAATTTTTGCTTCTTATCTCGCCAGTTCCTTAAAATGCCGCTGCTTCTGTAAAGCAAGCCGCACCACATTTGCGATCTCCAAATCCACCAGGCTGTGTAAAACCGTACCAAAGCCAATAAAGGCCAGAAGCCATGTGAAGTCGAAATTTGCAGGAAAAGCTGTGCCGAAATAAAAGAGAATAACCGATCCAAACTCACCTATTCCATGGATTATGGCGACAGCCAGTGAAAACATACGCAGCCTTGCCCATGATATGTTGAACTTGTCTATTTTTGATAAGTAGATCGCGCCGGGCAGCGCCCATATAATATGACTGGCGGCCCTAAACACTATCACCAAAGGGAATCCCCCAAAGAAAAAGCCTACGGTTGTACCCAATGTGACGCCAACGGCAACGCCGGGGGAAATGAACATAGCTATAAAGATTGCCACATGGCTTGCCAAAGTATATGAAGCCGGCCCTATTACTATCCTAGGCGCAACCATGGGGATAAGAATACCTATGGCTATAAGCAAACCTGTGGCAGTCAGTTTGAATACATTAGATTTACGCACTGTAGCCTGCAAAAAATCCCTCCCTAATCTTGATATATGTCATGACATATGTAAAGTTTAGCAGAAGGAATTGCTTTTGTCAATATCTATCCTTTAAATAAATATCCTGCTGCGTCCAGCGCTTGGCATACCTTCTCAAAGTGCACCTTGTCACGGCATGAAATTGTGTGCAGATGCAACCCCATTGTAAGTTCTGATAATAGCTTAATCTCTGAAGACTCAACCCTGCAGATAAAGGCATCCGCGTCTTCCCGGCTCTTAATGTTAAGCTGCCCTGTGATCTCGCCATATAATTCATGATCCACAATTACGTTTGCAACAACAGCTCCCAAGTCCACTATCGTGTATAATTCCATACCGGTACTTTCCGGGCTATGCCGGCAGGCGATCTTGCCTATATAATGATTCGCTTCCTTAAACTCCGGGATCATATACCCTCTTGCCGTTGCGATTATTTCATGCCCTTGGGCACGCAAAAGCGCAATATCGCCGACAATAACCTGACGGCTTACCTGTAGGTTTTTTGCCAGTGAAGAAGCGCTTATCGGTGTTTTGTTACGGCTGATTGCTTCAAGTATTTTACCCCTCCGCAAAGCTGCGTCCATAAAGAAACTCCTTTCGGAAAACTTCGAGTCTAGGTAGTATAGCACTTCCCGCACAAAAACAAAAGAAGAAATTATCCGCAATCGAAAACCAGCATACATACCTAAGAACCGGTGGTCAGTACCCGAAATGCTGGCTGGAAGAGGAGATTTTTCGCCAGTCTAGGAAGGAGCGACGACGCGTACCCTCAGTGGTACGCTAGGAGTGACTGACGACGAATGGCGGAAAATCGGCCTTCCAGACGGCGTTGAGCGGTATTGACCGCCGGTTCTAAAGTTTGGAAAAATCTTTGCCGATATATCTACTGTAGAGCTTAAAGATACATGTAAGAACCTGTGTTCAATACCCGAAATGCTGGCCGGGAGAGGCGATTTTTCGCCAATCTAGGAAATGACGACGACGCGTACCCGAAGCGGTACGCTAGGGCGTGTCGACATGAGTTTTTCTGGAATGATTATCAGGCGGTTTTTCGCCAATCGAGGAAGTGGTGACGCCGCGTACCCGCAGAGGTACGCAAGGAGCCAGTGACGAAGAGTGGAGGAA
>WRAW01000113.1 GCA_009780015.1 Defluviitaleaceae bacterium
GCCTGATTTTTCGCCATTCTAGGAGCTGACGACGACGCGTACCTGGAAGGTACGCTAGAAGGAAGTGACGACGAAGGGCGGAAAATCAGCCGCCAAGACAATGGTGAAAAGATATTAAACAGGCTCTGAACCCGGTTTACAGCTTTGTATCCTACAGTGTACAATCTTGTAAACCCGGTTTACAAAACCGTGTACTATAGTTTACTGTCTTGTAAACCCGGTTTACAAGATTGTATCTTATAGTGTACTATCGTGTAAACCGGGTTTACAAAACTGCGCACTATAGTTTACTATCGTGTAAACCCGGTTTACAGATTTGTATTTCATAGTGTACGACCTTGAAAATTCGACATAAAATTTAATTTTGCTATTGATTATTTGTTTGGTTAATGTTACCATTAGTGTAGGGAGGGATAACATGCTAAGAGTATTTGTATGTGAAGACAACCCGAAACATCTGGCCTATATTACGGAACGCATCGAGAATTACCTTACGATGGAAAAATTAGTCATGCACGTGGTATGTTCCACGTCCTCTCCTCATGAGGTGCTGAGGTATCTTGACAGCCATGACGACGTAACGGGACTGTACTTTCTTGATGTGGATTTAAAATGTGACATGAATGGCATACAACTGGCGAAAGAAATACGGGAGCGCGATTCCCGCGGGTTTGTGGTATTTATCACGTCGGACCCGAAGTCGCACGAGATGGCGTTCAAGCACATGGTAGAGCCGCTGGAGTACATCACAAAGGACAGCCTCAACATGGACGCCCGGATAGGCTACTGCATCCGCAACGCCCAGCATAAAGTTCTGTTAAGAAACAAGGCGCTTAATAACAATTTTTCGTTCAGGCTGTCGAAGGACTCAGAGTGCGAAGAAACCGGGGTAAAGTATTTCAAGAACGACATCTTGTGCATACCGTTCCCGAAAATAATTTACTTCGAGTCGTCGCCCAACGCAAAGCACAATGTCGCCCTGTACACCGATACAAGCCGCCACGAATTCCGTGGAAGCCTGACCGAAATAGAGAGAGACATGGACATGGGCTTTGCCAGATGCCACAGGTCGTATATTGTCAATGTCAATAAGATAGACCGCATAAACCCAAGCGAGTTACGAGTGAGGCTTAAAAACGGAGACGAAATAGATACTACCGCGAAGTACCTCAAGGTGCTCAAGGAGATGCTGGGCTTGCGGTAGAGATGCTCAGCGACTGCAAAAAGGTTCCGTCCTGCAGATGCGTTTCCAGTTTAAGGTTGCCGTTGGCGTCGATCAGTTGGGACGCATTGCTCAGCCCGACGCCGCGGCCGCTCTCCTTGGTGGTAAACTTAGACTTGAATATCTCCGCCAGGCTCATATTGGTCGTACATGTGTTTTCCGTTACAAGGAAGATGTTGTTTCCATTGACTGTCGCCATGAAGCCCAGCATGGGCTGTTTTTCGTCCTGGCATCCTTCTATTGCGTTGCTGAGTATAATGCCCATCATGCGGCATACGCCGATTAAGTCGTCGTCCTCGATGTTCTCTATCGGGTCAAGGACATCGACATAGACCTGTATGCCAAGCCCCCGCGCCTGCAAGAGCTTGTACGACAGTATGCTCTTCAGCGGCGGCACTTTTATGAGCTTGAGCCTGTCCAACTGAGAATCGGCCGAGGCCGCGTCCTCCCTGAACGCCCGCATGTATTTATTGAAGTACTCCTCTATGTTTGCTATGTCTTTTTCCCTTATGTAATTATAAAAGCCTGCCATCAAGTATTCGTGGTCATGCCGGAACCCTCTCAGCCCGGCCACCATTTCTTCTATGTGTTGGGTATAGCCTTGCAGATTTTGAAGTTCTTCCTTCTTCCTAAGTATTTCGACTTCTTTTTGGAGCCCATCCGAAAACGCGAAAATAGCAAATACAAGGAAGGCAAAGCATAGGCTTAGAGCAACAGAGTACACCATAACCAACACAGAAGTATCTGTAATAATATTTTGTAGGAAAGTGTTTATAAGAAAGAGCATTAATACTACGACAGCCGCGCCAAGTATGTTCATTAATAACTGCTTCTTTATTTCCTCATCAAACGAACTCATTCTATTACTAAGAAATTTGCCCATTGATCGAGAAATAATAAAGCTAACTCCAAATACCAGCACCATATAGCTGCTATACAACATTGGGTCATTTATAACGATTTCTCTGGAATAATCTCCACGTATAAGCGTCCATATGATGCTCATAGGTATACTTGATAAAGTGCCTGCTAACAAAATAATAAGGGTCGATAAAACAGCGTAAAAGGCGCTAAATAATATTTTTTGGATTTTTATTCTTGCCGCCACCGTTAAAATAGCAATATTAATAATGTTGATTGCAAGCATTGATACATAGGCCACAGGAAAAATGTAAAACATAATTGATGCCATTGCAAAGATAGCCATGGTAACAATAAAGGCTTCAATAGCTATGAACCTAGTTTTGCTTATATTTATATAGATAGTATATAGAACAAAAGCCTCAGTTATAAAGGCTAAAGTAAGTAGCATGAGTAGCCACCTCAAATTTTAGCAGATTTTATCATATTATATACTATACATTCTATTTTGGCAACAAAAAAAGACATGGACTGCGCCCATATCTTTTTATGTATGTGCAAATTAATCATTTGCCATTTCATTAATAATTTCGGATGAAAGTTCGGGCTCATAAACAAAGAACCCTGCACATTTTCTTGGATCTATCGACATTTCTGCCAAACGATCTCCGGCTTTGCAGATAATATCATGCATATTCATAAGCTCTTTCACTCCTTCTAATTGACTTTACTATGTACATCAGTTCATTCCATTTGTTTCATGGCATTTCTTCTTGAATCAATTTCACCGCGTAATCCGATTCATGACAATCGATTTACTAACTATTTTATTTTGGCGGCATTAGTAGTCCGTTTCACCAATCAACTTAAATTCCCGGGATTTCCGGTTCGTAAATCCGGTTACCGGAACATCCTGTGGGTCTTTCCGCCAACTCCGCCAGATAATTACCAATGTCACAGATAACATCACGCATATTCGTAGGCTTCATAGTTTCTTTCGCTTCTTCTAAGCAACCTGTAGGTCACGGGCAGTATAGCCGCGCTCTGGTATACCGCGCCAAGCGTCAGTGAAAGTCTTATAGACTCATCGGGAACAAGGATAGAAACAACTGCCAGAGCCACGCCGCAAATTACGGCTCTGGTCTTTAATCGCCTCCGCAACCGCGCCCCGATAAGAGGTCTCGACTTGGTGTCAGCCGGGGCGTAGCGGTATAGGATGGCAATAATAACAATATACACAGCGACGAGCATATAGGGGTTAATCCGGTAGCTTACACCTATGAGCACAAGGGGGATCAATATAAATAAGCTACAGCTTACCGCCGTGCATACCGTACTATTCAGTGCGTGCAGTCCAAACGAATATCGTTTGAGCAGCGAGAACGCGGCATGGGCGAAGAAGGTTTGCACAAGTATTCCAAACCATGCCGCTAATGAGTAAACAATTATTGCCTTTGAAACGTTTATAAGTACAATTTCCATCCCAACGGCCATCTTTTCAAACTCGATGCCCTCTTTCCTGGTATGGACATTCATTCGCGACGCCAGATACCTGGCGGCGTTTCGGGTAAGTTTGTTTTCCATAGTCACCCTCAACACTAAAGTGCTTGTGATACGGTGGTACGGTGATACTTGACAAGGTATGTTCCATATGTAAGTACAGCATATCATACATTGCGGGAGCTGTCAGCAATCCGTCCTAAAAAGCTATTTTTCCGTCCCGAACGCGGTTTTTATTATATTATATTCCTTTTTTGATAGGAGATTCTAATGTTTCGGATACAGCTTGAGACATTTTGTCGGTACGGCATATTCGCGGCCGCAGCGCCGTATATATTTAAAAATGGTACTGAGAGGTGACTGCATGGACAAGCTGAACATTCTTTATCATAACCCCAATACTGATGACGAAACGCTGAAATACATAGCGGCAATATTTATAGAGGCGGGCAGGGTGAAGCTTGAAAACATCCTGCGGGAAGCGGCGGCAGGGTGGGAGGGATGAGGCTGGCGGGCTATTGCAGGGTATCGACGGACACGTCGGATCAGTTGAACAGCCTACAGGCTCAGAAGCGATTCTTCGAGGAATATGCCGCCGGCAGCAATCACAGCCTGGTCGGAGTGTATGCCGACGAGGGCATCTCCGGCACAAAGACCAGGAATCGCAAGGAATTCCTGCGGCTTATGAGGGACGCGCGGCACGGGCTTTTTGAAATGGTGGTAGTCAAGGATATATCCCGCTTCGCCAGAAACACCGTCGATCTGCTGAACAGCACGCGGCAGTTGAAGGCCCTGAACATCGAGACATTCTTCCTGACCGCCAACATGACGGTGCTGGGGAACTCGGAGTTTGTGCTGACCATCTTCGGCGCGCTGGCGCAGGAGGAAAGCGCCAACACCTCCAAGCGTGTAAAGTTTGGGAAACAGAGCAACGCCGAAAAGGGCCGCGTGCCCAACATAGTGTACGGCTACGACAAGACGAAGGGCGTGTACTTTAGTTTACAGATTAACGAGGACGAAGCCGCGGTCGTGCGGCGCATCTTCGACATGTACATCCGCGACGGCTGCGGAGCCGCCAAAATATCGGCCATCCTCAACGCCGAGGGGCTGCGGACAAAGCGGGATTCCGCCTGGTCGCAGAACGGCGTCTCCCGCATACTCAAGAACGAGTTGTACACAGGCAAGATTATCAACGGCAAGCAGGAAGTCTCGGATTTTTTAACCGGTGTACGCAAATCCAAGAGCGAAACGGACTGGAAAATAGTAGACCGCCCCGACCTGCGGATAATTGACCCGGACGTCTTCCGGCAGGCTCAGGAAGTCCTGGCCGGGCGCCACCACGCTTTCAGCGTAAACCACGAGAGACAGAGCAACCGGCACCTTTTCAGCACTCTCATGAAGTGCGCCGATTGCGGGTACTCATTCCGCCGTACGGTTCATACGTACAGGAATACCTACATGCGATGGGTTTGCAGCGGCCGCAACGCCAAGGGAGCCGGAAGCTGCCAAAACAGAACCGTCATAGACGAGGCGGCCCTCGTCGAATCCCTGAGACAATATTTCGCAGGAATCCTGGGCCGTAAGCCCTCCATAATCAGGCACGCCGCAAAAGAGTACCTGAACATCCGCAAAGCTGCGGACGGTGACCGGCATGACGCCCGCCTGCGCGACAAACTGTCCAAACTCCGGCGAACGCGCCGGAAGTACCTGGATATGTACGCCGACGACCTAATCAGCCGCGAAGAGCTGCATGAAAAATTGAGCGGCACAAACGCCGGCATCGAAGCCGCCGAAAACGAACTAAATCTGACATTCCGCGGCATCGGCGCCGCCGACCGGCTTGAAGATATTGTAGCCCGTACCTTCAAGGCCGCCGAGGACATAGTTTCAATGGAAACCCTGACCAATTCGCAGCTAAAGCTGATTATACGCAAAATCCTCGTAACCAATGACGGCGGCTGTGATGTGTTTCTGCAAACGTTCGGCGAAAGCTTTCCGGTTACACACATCCGTACATAAAGATGTTACCGAGCGATTGGTTAAGATTAACCCGAAACTCGCCGGAGAGGCGCGCACGGTTCTCGAGATGAATAAGTCGGAGAGACACATCCGGGGAGGATTGGCGACTAAGGAAAAATACCTTACGCTGACACCTAAGACGATAACCAAGCTGTACTAAGCATTAAGAACCTGTATCCAGTACGCCGGAACACTGTCTTGACGGCTGATTTTATGCCACTCGTCGTCGTTAGCTCCTTGCGTACCACTACGGGTACGCTCAGTCCACCCCACAAAGCCAAAATCGGGCTTTGCGGGGACCCCGGGCGTCACTTCCTCCGCCTACGCTGGCGCTTAGGATGCTAAACGTGTGCC
>WRAW01000114.1 GCA_009780015.1 Defluviitaleaceae bacterium
AGAAAAGTCGTGGGCTAACATGAAGCGCAGGCTTCGCGACACCTTGCCATCTTTTCATTCTGTCAGTGCCGCTGTGTATGATTACTTTTCGGTTGCTAGTTCTTGAGTTAAATGACTATAACAGGAGTAACCCATTTGATCATGCAGAACGTCAAGGCTAGAACAACACTTTTATTATTTTTCGGTCTTTTGTTGCCTAGTGTTTTATTTGCACAGGAACAATTAACCTTTGTTGCCGTGAGAGATACCTTTGCCGTTAACCAAAATACACGTGAGACCATTTTGATACAGACTGGCGATACCATCTCCACTTCCGAGGTTATATTTGGGCAACTGACATTGCAAGGTCAAACAAATTTTCACTTGCTAATGCTATTTGGCGAATCACGCCGTAATGAGGGATTGTCAGTATTTGCCAAAGACTTTCTTCCTGCAAATACAGAGGATGTTTTCGGAAATGATATATTTATCGATTTTCCTTTGGAACCTTTTAAATCGGATCTTACCGAGCGTATGTATGATGATATCGACTCAATGTGGGTTCCAGCCTATTACAATAATGTCTTGATTGGGCAAGATCGCGACATTCTCCTTGAAATGTTTCCATGGCTTATTGAATTAAACAATTCCGATTGGTATTGGTATGATCGTTCCTCCTATATTATTCGCACCGACAGGTCAATGTTCTACAATTCCGTTATAACGTTAGGAGGATATGGGGGAGAAACTTTTGCCGTAAGAAACATAAAGAAAACGGACTTTGGTTACATAGTAAATGCCATTGTGTCCACATATGGATATGAGTTTTTGACAAGACCTGAAATACCTGATGCATCATTGGCTCCATTCTGGAGATCATACTGGCTTGGCGATAGGGTAACCCTGCTTCTTTATTTAGACGGCGACTACTTGGACATTTACACTTACGGCACTGACATCCACGTTGGCACTTTTATACGTGTCGGGCGGGAATTCATAGCGCAGTATCAAAGTCTAATCCGCACAAACACCAGCGATCTAACCAATGTCGTATATCCTCAGCGGGCAGACGGCAGTACAGGCATTCGCCCGCGCATTACTTTGGCAGATGATACCCTATTGGAAGCGGAGGCGGCACCTGTCGCCGCGCCTGCCGAAGAAGCCGCCGCCGCCATCAAAACTACGCCGCTTATCTTCGCCGCCGAAGCCCCGCCCATTGCCGAGGAAAGCGCCCCCGCAACAGGCGCGCTGCCGCCGTGGGCGTGGCTCGCCATTGGCGGCGGAGCGCTTGCGATTGCTGGCGGCGCGTTCGTCGCGCGGCGGAAACGGTAACGCAAGCGGTGAATAATGAGTGGGGGTGGTGGAAGCCACCGCAGGAGCGCAGCGACGAGGAGGCTGGAGACAGGGGTAGCCGCGTCGATGAACGTTAACGCTGGGGCGAATAACGCTTGCACTGTTTGTAAATGCGCTCCCCCTTTTGTACAAACGGCAAGGGCTGTAGACATTTGGAACCGGCGCGATGGGACAGGGCTTTACGGCAAGCGGATACAGGGGCTGAAGGGAGGGAATACCCTTACAGAAAACAATTTTTGGTTCGCGCACCCGGTGTATTTTTTAAACCACCTTGACAGGGCGGGATTATTGGATGAGAGCTTTAACCCGTACGCAAACAGGGTAATCGCACGGCAAGAATCAATCGGCGAAAGACCGCTGCGGGGAAGGAGTGTTGTTGTCAAGGACAACCCCGGCTTTGCGCCTGAGTTTTGGCAGCATTCTCCCGCATATGAGGGCGCTACATTCAAGGCAAACGGGCAAGCGTACGCCGTGCCGACAGGGATTTTTAACCAAGAGTACCACAGGGTTACTAGACCCCCATATATACATCCTCATGTCGGCGTTGATTTTAGGGGAAGCGTGGGGTTAAAAACGTTCTGCCTTTTTTTATTGTAGCCTCATGTCGGCGTTGATTTTAGGGGAAGCGTGGGGGCAAAGGTAATATCATTCATTTATGGGAAAGTTATAGCCCGGGAAGAAATGAGGGTATCAGGTTATGAGCATATGCTTATTATAAAGCCATTGTATGAAGATAACATTATTTATTTGTTGGCTCATTTATCCGAAGAAAAGCGGGCAAAGAAAGATGATTTTGTTGCGCCAGGGGAAGAGGTCGCGCAGCTTGGGAGCGGTCAGTTCTCTCCGCACCTGCACCTAAGCGTGCTGCGAACTGATAAAGTTGAAAAAGATGACATTATCAAAAAAGAAGGTGACGCCTATGAATGGAAAGAAACCCCAATATACGTTGACCCTTTTAACCACACAATACGATTACAGGGAGGAAGTTAAAGTGAAAACAAAAGGAATCTTTGCGCTGGTTTTTTTTCTTGCGGCAACGGCAGAGCTATTTAGCGGCGAGCTTTATTTTATAACAATAAGAGAGACAATGCTGTACGAGCCTGTGTATTCAACATTTGATCTTTCACAGCACGCGATCGCTACAATTCCGAGAGGCACCAGGGTAAGCACTACGAGTGCAAGACCTACTCTGCTAAAATCGGAAACTAGTGATGGTACGCATATTATTAGAGGTGCTTTTCTATACAATAGTGACATATATTTCATTGACAGCAACGATCTTGTCCCTGCAAATACAGGTGACACATTCGCCCCATCTTTCATTTCAGAGTTAAACTCTGACGACCGGAAAACATGGGTTCCCTCCTGGTATGCTACGGTTCTTCAGTCGATGGATCGCGATACGGTATTGTCAGAGGAAAGATTTTGGAGAGAATATGATCCGTGGTCGATGGTAGATTACTGGCAAGAATGGTATGACAGGTTTAGTACCATGTTCCCTGTTAACGAGCTTGATATTTCAAATTCCGCTATAGTCATTGACGAAAATATAGGTCTATCTATAAAAAACATTGCAAGAATGGAAAACGGCTATGTTGTAACTGTTAGATTTGCAAGAGCGCATCCAACGTATTTTATGGGAGACATTTCAAGCTGGGATATAGTCAGAGGGAAAGAATTTTTTGACATGATCCTAATAGTTGACGGCGATTATATGGATGTCTACCTTGAAAGTACGGATCACAGGTTTATGACATTTGTACATGTAGATCAAGCCTTTTTGGGTGAAATGAAATCGCTGGTTAAAACCAACCATGCCGATTTGTCAAATATTACTTTTTGGCCGCGCCGCACGGACGGCAGTATGGACATTCCCCCGCCGGATGGCGTGTCGCTGACTTTCCGCGCAAGCCACAGGACAACTAACCGTTTGCGGGTAAGGGGTGAGCCAACGACCGGCGCAGCCATTGTCGCAACGCTGGAAATCGGCGCAGAGGTTGATGTCGTGGAAGGGGGCATTGAGGAAACCATCAACGGGATAACCGCCCCTTGGGTATGGGTGCAGACGGCGGACGGGCGCGAAGGCTGGTGCTTCTCCGGCTTTCTGGAGACTGTTTCCGCCAGCGGCGATGATGCCGAAACCCAGCCTGTCATGCTGACTACAGCCGCCGTTAAAACCACGCCGCTTATCTTCGCCGTCGAAGCCCCACCCGATGCCTCCGCCGAGGAGAACGCCCAAAACGCCCCGACAACTGGTGCAATGCCGCTGTGGGCGTGGCTAGCCATCGGAGGCGGCGCGCTTGCGGTGGCGGGCGGCGTGTTTGTTGCGCGGCGGAAACGGTAAAGCAAGCGGTGAATAATGAGTGGGGGTGGCGGAAGCCACCGCAGGAGCGCAGCGACGAGGAGGCTGGAGACAGGGGGAGCCGCGTAAATGAATGCAAGCACTATAGCGAGTAAAACTAACACTTTCCACAAATGTGCTCCCCCTTCTATGTTATTGGAAGCACAGTGAGCACCTGCAACGACATAGGCATAAGCGACAACAGCGCGATAATGGCGCCGGGAGCGCACATGCCGATGCCTGCGATAATCCATCCGAAGAACACGAAGGAGTGGAAGGAAGGGCGGGAGGCAGAGAAGGGTGAGCTGCCAGAGTTTATGGACGTGAGGGCTGGAGCAGGGAGCGCGAAGGAAGGGGAAGAGGTAAAGATTACGGCGCTGGTGAAAGGGATAGCGGACGGTAACCAGATAACGTTCTATGTGCGACCGCAGGGGCAGCCAGCGAACACGAACATCCCGCCGCTGGCAGAGTTGCGGGCTACGGTGGAAGGCGGAGCGGCGGAGACTGGCTATGCGCACAAGCATCCTAAGGGGAAAGAGCTTCCTGAGGCTGAGCCGCGACTGTACGCGGTGGCGCACAGTGCGTGGTGCCCGCCTAAGAGCGGCGGCGAGTGGGAAGTGGTGTTGAGGCGTCCTGAGATTGCGGTAATCGAAGTGGGCAAGATGGCTAGCAGCGGCGAAGGTGAGGAGGCAAGCTTCGAGGCTTCTGAAACGGTTGAATACGGCAAGTCGTTTATGGTCAGGGTACAGACGAAAGAAGTAGAAGACGGCGGACTTGTAACCATAACAGCAGCTTGCCGCCTTATCGATTTTTCAGAGTCTAAATCAGTCGAGGTGAAAGGCGGGAAAGCGGAGGCGATCTTTGAGACGGCGTCCATAAGCCGCCAAACGCTTGAACTGCTTGAGGACGGGGATGACTTTGCCTTGAAGTGCACTGCCGAAACAGCGGACAATCGTGCGAAGAAGGACGGCGGGCAGATTAAGGTGGTGTTTACGTATATAATGGAATTTGCGCAAAAATCTACTGCCAATCAAGACAATGTTGAGTTTACGCTTGAAAGTACAGATGGTGACTACAAACAGACGCACGGTATACAGGAAGGCGACGAGCAGGATGAAGGATACACAGAAGTGGTATTTACCGACGTACTGCCTGGCAAAAACTACAACCTTACATACTGCTACACAGGAATGGAAGAAAACTATGCTCGCTTTTCTGACAGACCGTTCCACGAACTTGATTTTAAGCCCCAAGGCAGGAAATAGGCATGGACAGCTTTCAAATCAAGGTAACGGCAAGGGCGTTCAAACTTGAACCTAAGCCGCTTCAAGGCAGATATGCTTCTCTGCTATATATAGCCGCTTCTCAGGAGCATACTTATGAAATAACGAAAGGGTATGTATACACCTTCATCCGCCCGCTACGGCGCAATACGCCGATGAGCTACGAAAAGTACCCTATGAACAGGGTAGGCATCCCAATAATCCTACCGCATAGGACAGACGGCATAAGTAACAAGGTATACTGCGCGTATTCGCAGATCGAGCTTAGCGAAGAAAGGGTTACCGACATAATGCAGGACATAGAGCGTGAACCACATCCGTACAGGGCGGTTAAGATAGACACCAGCATGCTTCTGCCGGAATCCCACGAGTATTTAGCGCTGGAGTATGCAGGGACGGATAGTCCTTTGTACTACAACAGGGATAAAAATGAAATATACCTTTACGACTGGTTTGACTATTTGGAACAATGCGCCACCAGCTATTATGGGGCAGTCTCTCCCAAGGTTGTCGATGGCAATTACACCGTGTTTAACAAGTACCTTTCTGAGGAAGTCAGTGCAACAGGCGGTAAACCGGAAGGGAGCGGTATTACTCGGGGCGAGGCTTACTTACTGGCAGACTCTATTGAGGCTATTATCGTCGACCACGATAAAGGCAGAATAGGCGGCTCTCTGAGAACTGCATTGCGTCCAGACGGTCACGCAGGGCAGACCCAAAGTATGAGCCAATTTCTCAACGAAGTCTTGAACCAGCTAGAAGTGGCTCGGAGCGAAGACAATCAGGCGGATATTATGAACAAGACCATACGCCTTATAAGTTTTTTGATGAGAGACAGGCAGGCAAATTCAACCTTTCTTGATTATAGCCGTTTAATTCAAGAAATAGGAACGGAAAAGTAATCATAAATGGCAGCACTAGCAGAATGAAAAGACGGTAAGGTGTCGCGGAGCCTGCGTTTCATGTTCGCCCATGTCTTTTCTA
>WRAW01000115.1 GCA_009780015.1 Defluviitaleaceae bacterium
CTGTTCTGCGCAGGACGACAAGCACAAGATTCTCGCCCCAATCGGCGCGGCGGCCGGCGGCGCCCGTCAGGTAGGCCTGCTTTTGCAGATACTGCACGATCTGCGCGATCCTGCCGTCTGTGCGGCGGGGTTGCTGAACATGTGCGTGTTGTAGGCGTAGCGGTCAGCAATCATTGGTAGTAACTAGTGTTACATATTATTATTGGGCATTTCTTCCTGCATAGGCGCACGCATATTACTTCTAAATCTTAACTCACTTGCGCCAAATTCTTTCAGATTCTCTCTTGCTTGATTCAACGATACTTTATTTGCCCCACCTGACATATCCGGTTTGTCATGCGCAACTCCATTATATTGCCATCCGCACACTTCGCAAATTTCAAAAAGCTCGAGACCTTCTTCGTGTGTGAAATAGCCACAACAAGGACATCGTACTCTGCTCATCTTGTTGGCAAAGTTGCAACCTTTTTAAGAATATCTAGGTTGTTTAGGTATTGCGTTTTTGTTTCTTCATCAAGCCACTCGCTGAAACATTCAACTTTGAATGATTTCAGAAAAGCCTGCAACTTATGAAGATGCTCTCGATTCAGTTTACTAACAATTTCTTGTGAAACAATTACTTCAAGCAACCCTCCGTCATAGGATTCTCCGCAAAACGGATCATCCATGAACAAATCAACAATTTTTTTTCGCGCAACCTCGATCAAGATATCTTGTCGTATCATTTTCGATACATCAATTGCATCGAGTTGCTCGTATGACTTGTCAATCAGGATATTATACCAGCGTATCAAGCTGCTGTCATAACCTGAATTGTCATATACTAGGCCATACATATCTTTCAATGACACTATTGTACCCCTCCCGATGATGCTAAGTTCTGTACAAATATTCAAATATCTCATGCATAAGTTTTGCCGATTTTTCTCCCAGATGCTCAAACAACCGGGGATCATCCCGGAAAATATGTGCTACGCTTTCAAGCACGGTAACACACATAACATTTTCTGCGTACTCATCATCTAGCATCAGCATTTGTTCAACAAAATCAAATGCTGTTTGCATCTCATTTTTTTGGCTATTAGAAATAATTTCAATAAGGTAGGGATTAAACACATCACCATAAACAACATGTGCGCCTGTGTTCTCACCATCTTGCCAACTTATTTGTTCTGAATATTCTTGTTGTAGCTGCGGAAAATTCTTAATCAGCAGCCTGTTTAAGTCCACGCATTTCATCATGCCTATCTACCTCCTACTGCATTAATTAAGTCATCAAGCAGTTGTTGAGCGATCTCCAGGTCACCCTTGCTTAAATTCTCATTTTGAATTATTCTCTCAAGATTAGTAATTCGCTGTCTTGCTTTAGACAAGTGCGACTTACCCCCAACAAGTTCACCGGTTGCAAGCTCGTGTCGCACCGCAGAAGCAGTTCCTCCATCCCCAATTCGTGCATCACCTCTATACAACTCCCTTATTGTGTTTTTTAAATTCCTATTTTCAACATTGTACATTAACTCATCTTTTCTGCTAAACCTTGCTCTCCCTGCGGCAACGGAAGATGTTCCCTCCGGTCTATTGACACTGGCAATCCTGTCAAGCCAGCTGACCACACGCCCGACACCCCTCGCAGCACCAACACCAAGCCCGAAGCGGACGGAATCCATAACAGGCGTATGGATTATGGGAGGGTCTATCACCCTGCCGAAGGCGTTCCACAACAGCTGCGGATCCACGAAGATGTTTCCGCCGGCGTCGATCCTTGTGCCGTTTACGCCGTCTCTGAACTGTGCGTACCCAGAGCGGCCGTTCGCCGACAGCCTGACGCTGATGGTGTTCGTTCCCGGCATACGCTCCATTGTGCCGGACACGTTGGTATACCTTTCGCGAAGGTAGGTCAGACTGTTCTCGAACTATTCCCCCAAGTTCACGATGTTTCCCATCTCCGCTTCCCGAAGCAGGGTCGCGGCCTCCACCAGCCTTGCGTAGTTTTGCATACGCTCTTCCCGCGGGTCTGTATCGGGGTCTACATCGTCTTGAGATTCGGCCAAAACTTGGCTTGCTGTCTTGTGGTCGACAAAGCTTGGTATGCTCTCGCCTTGGTAGTCCGTTGGCGTTACGCCCTCGAAGTAGGACACAGGCCAACACTTGCAGTCATAATGATACAACCCACCCGCGACGGCTTCCGACAACATGGGATACCTCGCGCGGCGCATGAAGCGTGCTGCGGGGATCTGCCACGAGCTGTAGCCCATTGGCATCTGGTACATCTCCCCGCACGAGTATAAGTATGTAGTAATAGGACTAACCGACAAAATCGTGGCAAATATAAATTTTACCGCATTAGTCCTATTTATTTTAATGGAAATTATTACATTTTTTACGAAGCCTGCACTTCTTACCTGACCAAGCTAAAACTTTGGAAAGTTAGCTTACCGAAGAATTTTCCCAAGCACACTTGTTTCTTGCGAAAATCTTCTTCAAAGTACAAGCTTTCGATTACAGATACTTCCACTAAGTTTCTAATCTCATCATCCCCATTCTGCAAGACATCTTCTATGAAATTGATAATAGTGCAAAGCGACATTTCATCTGACAAGCAAATTTTCTCCATAATATATTTAACAAATATAGATTCATAAAATACATAAGGAAGCCCCTCGAAATCATAGATATTTTCCAAGTAAACAGGCTCTAGTGCAGGAAAACTCTTAATCAGTAGATCTATCGCGCTGTCATAGCTATACATAATACTCCTCCTCTAAAATCCGCCAATCGCATCGAGAATATCTCTGATTAATGCTTCGGCAACTTTTGTATCATGATCATCCAGATCACCGGCTCGAATCCGCCTACGCAAAGCGTTTAAGTAATCATGTAACTTCTGCCTATGGAATCTTCCGTTTGTTGGAAGCCCTGTCATTACTTCATTTCTAACAGCATCCATCGTTGAGCCATTCCCAATTTGATTTGGGCCGCCCCTTCCCTTGTACAGATCATTGATAATATTTCTGAGTCTTTCATTGGAAACAATAGGTTTTTGATTGAGATTGACGACCGTCTTCCGCGGCGGCGAAACTGCCGGGCGTTGCGGCGGCGCATAACTTTGCGCGGAAGGCCGCCTGCTCAAGCTGGCGGCAACACCTCCCGCCGCCGCGGCAAGCCCAAGCCCCGTAATCACCGCACCAACCTGATCCGCCGCGTTGAGCCTTTCGCCGAAGGCCGTGGCAAACATGCTGTCGATAAAGGAATCACTGATGCTCTGCGGCGAAGCTCCGTTCATCATTGCGGCGTCTACCAGGATGTTGAGTACTGTAAGGTAGACCTGGTAGGCTTCGTTTGTCTCCGCGAAGTTCGCGCCGAACTTGCTAACGAGGTATTGATTGGCGCGTTGTTCGAAGGGGTTGTTCTCGCTGACCCTTCTTGGCGACATCGTGCGTGCGACAAGGCCGCGTTCCCTCTGCGGGTTCATCCCGCGAAGTTCCATGACCTCGCGCACGAGCAGGATTACGGCATCCTCATTCGTGTAGGGCTGAATGTCGTAGCCATACGGAAGAGACGGTTCCTTGTCGCGCAGAGCATACCATGTGAAGCTCGGTATGCTCTCGCCTTGATAATCCGTTGGCGTTACGCCCTCGAAATAAGACACATGCCAGCACTTGCAGCCGTAGTGATACAGCCCGCCCGCAACGGCCTCCGACAGTTTGGGGTACCTCGCGCGGCGCATGAAGCGCGCGGCGGGAATCTGCCACGAGCTGTAGCCCATTGGCGTTTGGTACATCTGCCCATCGGAGTACACGTCGTCCACAAAGACGCGCCCCACATACCTTGCGCAGTCCTCCGTGCCTGTTCTGCGCAAGACGACCAAGACAAGATTCTCGCCCCAATCGGCGCGGCGGCCGGCGGCGCCCGTCAGGTAGGCCTGCTTTTGCAGATACTGTACGATCTGCGCGATCCTGCCGTCTGTGCGGCCGGTTTCGCCGGCCTTGCTCTCGTACTCCGCGATGCGGGTCAGGGCGCGTTCCAGTTCGCCCGGCAGAGATCTGTTCAGATGCGGGCTGATGCTCCCGGCGCGCCTTGCCGGAACGTAGCCACCGTGTTTTGCGGCCTGAAGTTCCGCGTCCACCGCGTTCGCGCCTTCGAGATAGCTTTGTTGCATCAGCTGGGTCAGCTCGTGGCGGCGGGTGTCGGCGGGGTTGCTGAACCTATGCGTGCTGTGGGCGTAGCGGTCGAAATGTTCTATGTAGCGTATGCCGCTTTTGATAGACAGCGGCATACTGAAGCTTAATTTACCAGATACACGTTAAATGATTTAATTTTTTGATAATCAGTACAAACTTCGACTTCTTTTTGCCACCAGGGCAGGATAAGTTCATCAAATCCACTCATGATTGCCTCCTTAATTTTAGGGTTATTCTTCATGAAACTTGAAAAATTATAGATTATAATAACGTAACCCTCCTTCCCGAGCCATTCAAGGTCACAAATCCAGTCCTCGTACCGATCAATATTATCGAAGCACGTTGTTGGAAATCGCATCTTTTCCTCGATAGCAAGGGAATATTGTTCCCATGTTTGAAGTTTTTCTCCGTCCAGTTCTACTACGAGAAAGTCGTCCGGCACAGTTTTTAAAATTTTCTGTACCTCCTCATAGCTAATCTTGCGCATTTCGTTTTTAATCATTTAAAGCCTCCTAACGTATTCTCATAAATGAGTTATAGTGATTGTCAGTAAAGAAGATCGAACCGTCGCTTCCAACTACAAACCTCTGGGCATCCCTGCTTTGACCAGGAATTTGGCTATTAACGTCAAACTCCCGATAGGTTATTGGATTTCCGTTTCTGTCATGTGATGGAAGTTGCGCTGACTTATTATGCCATAGTCTCCCTGCGCGGACATTACTCAACCCAGGCGGCATACCACTCCAGCCATGCGCGTCATACAACTTAAAGGAAGCTTGTGCATTCGGCGGCAAACCCCCAATGCCCCGAAGCGGTATATTGCCTCCTACGACCGGTGTCGGTATGGCATTCCTGCTCTGCCTCCACCAAGCTCCGGCGGCAACACCTCCCGCGGCGGCCGCGGCAAGCCCAAGCCCCGTCATCACCGAGCCGACCAAATCCGCCGCGTTGAGCCTTTCGCCGAAGGCAGATGCGAACATGCTGTCGATAAAGGAATCACTGATGCTCTGCGGCGAAGCTCCGTTCATCATTGCGGCGTCCACCAGGATGTTAAGTACTGTAAGGTAGACCTGGTAGGCTTCGTTGGTCTCCGCGAAGTTTGCGCCGAACTTGCTTACGAGGTACTGGTTGGCGCGTTGTTCGAAGGGGTTGTTCTCGTTGACCCTTCTTGGCGACATCGTGCGAGCGACAAGGCCGCGTTCCCTCTGCGGGTTCATCCCGCGAAGTTCCATGACCTCACGCACGAGCAGGATTACGGCATCCTCATTCGTGTAGGGCTGAATGTCGTAGCCATACGGAAGAGACGGTTCCTTGTCGTGCAGAGCATACCATGTGAAGCTCGGTATGCTCTCGCCCTGGTAGTCCGTCGGCGTTACGCCCTCGAAATAGGACACGTGCCAACACTTGCAGCCGTAGTGATACAGCCCGCCCGCAACGGCCTCCGACAGTTTGGGGTACCTCGCGCGGCGCATGAAGCGCGCGGCGGGGATCCGCCACGAGCTGTAGCCCATTGGAATCTGGTACATCTCCCCATCGGAGTACACATCGTCCACAAAGACGCGCCCCACATACCTTGCGCAGTCATCCGTGCCTGTTCTGCGCAGGAC
>WRAW01000116.1 GCA_009780015.1 Defluviitaleaceae bacterium
ATGTAACATGTTTTATCAATTGTTGCATAGTTGTTGCGAGCGCAAGGCATATGACCGGGAGGTTGTATTCTTTTCGGTCGCAATGACCATCGTCGGTGGCGTACTGCAGACGCCGCCAGACTATCTTAAACCCCAAGGATTGGGTACGCGGGCAACCCCCGCAATAATTCAAGGAGGACAAAATTATGTCGAACATGGTAGTAAGAACAAACGTACTTGCCCTTAACTCTCACAGAAACCTGGGCATGGTAGGCAACCAGCAGGCCAGATCATCGGCTCGCCTTTCCAGCGGCTTCCGCATCAACAGCGCCGCCGACGATGCCGCAGGACTCGGCATCTCCGAAAAAATGCGCTCGCAAATCCGCGGCCTTGACCAGGCCAGCCGCAACGGCCAGGACGGTATCAGTCTGATACAGACCGCCGAAGGCGCTATGCAGACCATCAATGAAATGGTCGTGCGTATCCGCGAACTTGTTATTCAGGCTTCTAATGATACAAACGCTCACGACGGCAGCAACTTGGCTCAATCCGACAGAATCCAGATCCAACGCGAAATCAACCAGCTTATGGATGAGATTGACGCTACGACAGAGAGAACCCAGTTTAACACCCGCCAGCTTATTGACGGATCGCTTAGCAATGTAGGCTCGTGGGTAGGCGGAACTTCGGCCGTACCTTCCAGACTTATTACCTTTGCGGCAGGCTCACCTCAAACTCGTGCGCAGGCTGAGGCTCAAATGGCAGAGTGGATGGAAGCAAATCATTGGATAAGCATGGGTAACGCTGAGGCCGTGGCAATGGTGTTCATGAGCCTGCAGAACGGTATGGAATTCCTATTTGTACCTGGTTCTCAAATGAATCCTGCGGCTCTTACTGACGACATTATTACAGGCATTTTTAACCAGGCTATGGCCTTTACCAATCTGGATGAACTCGCAATGAATATTAATGCTATGGGTGTAACCGACGCAGCTTCAGCTTTAGCATGGCTTAACAACGCTTTTGCCGCTGCGGGAGCTCTTGGCACCGGCGCTATGGAAGGCGGCGACGAGTTTGCAGCCTGGTTGGATAGCGCCGCCGTACGTGATGCTTTTAACCCAGCATCAGCAATGTTTGTCGGCACCTGGACTGAAGCTGATGTTCTTGCCCTGGTACCGACCGATGCAGCGTTTATGTTAGGTAATAACGTTATGACTAATGCCGGTTTTACCACGACGGAATTCGCTGATTTCTTGAATGCGAACTTTTCCACTTTGCAAACAGCTCTACACGGCGGCACAATGGGCGCTATGTCAAATGGCGACTTATTTAACTTCATAGGTGGTATGGGATTCGACGCTACTGATATTAGAGATGCCGCCACTGGTGCGTTGCACTCGGATGCAATTGTACAAATAAGAGATGTGATAAGCGGTATCTGGAACAATAACGCGGGTCTTGGCTTTGTTCCCGCGACCATTGAAGGCGGCACAGCAATGGTTATCGGTAATGCCGTTATGCCCGTCGGCGTGAGATTAGACTCTACCCAAATGGGTATATTGGCAATGCACTTAAACAACATGAGTCTGGATGCTTTGGGAATGGATTTTGCTGTGGGAATGGGGCTTGCAGGTGCGGCCGGTGACCCTCTGTGGCAGTTGCTGTCAGCGCAAAACCCTGGTTCTTTCGCCAACGAAGGCGACCTGGTTAACTTTCTAAACGCAAACAGAGAGGTTTGGCTTGACATCAGGACAGGAAGAGAAGCAGACCGTGGCACGTATGTACCCTCTGAAGGAACTCCGCTTTGGTTCCAAGTCGGCGCGAACATGGATCAAGGGGTATTTCTATCCGTAGAAAATGTCAGTGTTGAAGCGCTTGACAACGTTCCGGCTAACTTCGGCCAGATGTTGACAAACGGTGCGTTCTCTTTCGGGGCTCTTCGCAATGACAATCTTGCTGATAATGTTGGCGTAATGAGGGCGGCCGGCTCTACCATCAACAACTTCGTTGAGGCTCTTGACCTGGCCCTTGCTCATGTTACAGGCCAGCGCGCCAACTTGGGCGCAATGCAGAACCGCCTCGAGTTCACAATCCAGAACCTTGACATCTCTTCCGAGAACCTGTCCGCCGCCGAATCCCGTATCCGCGACGCCGACATGGCTCTGGAAATGATGAGACTGACCCAGGCCAATGTGCTCCAGCAGGCCGCTACGGCAATGCTTGCGCAGGCAAACCAGGCTCCTCAGTCCATATTGCAGCTTCTGGGATAATTTGCAGGGCTTTCGCAAAGGACATCATAATATTGTTGGGGCGGCTCTATCGAGCCGCCCTTTACAATAAACGGAGGCGGAACACATGCGGTCACATACGCTGGAAGATATCAGCAGCTCTGTGTCGTCAGTCGCGGCACAGTTAGAAATTCTGCTTAAAAACGCAGATAGCGACGCGAAACTGATGCGATTCCTGTTAAACACCAGGCGCGACAACCCAAAAGCGGCCGCAATACTGGGGTTTGACCCCCTGATTTGCAGCGCGCTGGACAAGTACCCCATATTACGAGGCTTAACCGCAAGGCTTGCCATGAACTTTATGAATGCCGTCCGTTTTGTTATGCTTGAAAACTATCCAAAGGCGTGGCAGCGCCTGTTGGACGCCTCGGTAGACCCCATCCTGTACAAAGGCGAAGAGGAGCTTTACATAAACCTGGGTTTGAATATTGCCGCAGCGGCGGAAGAACAGAACGGCTATGTATTCTTTGCAAAGAAAAGAATAGACCACCTGCAAAACACAGGACGGGAAAACGAGGCACGGCAGGAGTTGAGGGAATTTCTGGAACTGCTGCCAAATGACGCGGAACTGTTATCATTGAAATACTTTATTGATCCGGTGGAAGGGGAAAACCTGTACGCACATTCGGCGTACCTTTATGATATCTTCGGCCCGGGCCTGAACAGAACCCACGACCTGGATTTCTACATAGACTACGCAAAAACCCAGCGCGGAAATGTCCTTGACATTGGGTGCGGCACAGGCAGAGTATCAATGGCATTGGCCAAAGCAGGTATGAACGTAACCGGAGTTGACCTGTCGGAAAGCATGTTGGCCTCTTTTCGCAAAAAGCTTGCCCTCACCCCTAAGAGCGTCGCTAAAAGAATCGAAATCATACAAGGAGACTTAACAAAGCTCGAGATAAACAAAAAATTCTCCCTGGCTATCATGCCTAACAGAGTTTTACAGTTGTTGCCTGCCGGAGAATATGTTTCGCTGTTTATGAGCCGCGTGCGGGAACTTCTTGACGATAACGGACTCTTTATCATAAATGTGTACAATCCTGTTCGTGCGGCAATGCTAGTCGCCAGCTTTGACGGAAAAGAGCCCGGTATAGCAGAGTATATCGACAAGGATACGAATACGCGGATCACGAGAGAAAACTGGCTCGGCAAACTTGATACGGCTAACGGCGTGAGGAATTTCCATACCAAGTATACGATGCTGCACATGGACAGCGGCAAGGAAGAAACTTATATGGAAACCGAAAGAATGATGGAGTATGGCCTTGACGAACTTAGGAAAATGGGGGAAGCGGCAGGGTTGGAGGCCTACCAGGAATTCGCGTGGTACGACAAAAAGCCTATCAGTACGGAAGCATCTGAGTTAATTATAGTTTACAAAAAAAAGCAGCAATAAATCCCGCCGCTCCCGGTATAAAAACGGCTCTCACGAGCCGTTTTCCGCGTACCGAACATTTTATGCTTCCTATTAAGCTTATGGCCATGGTATACTGACATATAACGCATAAGAACCTGTTTAATATCTTTTCACCATTGTCTTGGCGGCTGATTTTCCACCCTTCGTCGTCACTTCCTTCTAGCGTACCTTCCAGGTACGCGTCGTCGTCAGCTCCTAGAATGGCGAAAAATCAGGCTCGCCAATCCAACGGCAAAAAGATATTAAACAGGTTCTAAGACAAGGGGGCTTCATCATGGCGACAACAGAACCGATAAGGGACAAGAAGGAGCTGAAACGATTCGCGGAATACTATTTGAAGAAGGGGCAGCCCAGGAATTACCTGCTTATTGTTATGGGGGTGCATACCGCTCTGCGCATAAGCGATTTATTACGCCTAAAGTGGGATGACGTATATGACTTTAAGAACGGACGGTTCCGCTCTCACATTACCTTGACGGAGCGCAAGACCGGCAAATCAAAGGCCATTGCCCTGAACAGGAACGTTATAACCGCGTTAGAGCGATACCTCCCCCACAAGCGAGGCATTTTTATTTTTGCGGGCAACCGAAAAAACGCCGCTCCCATCAGCCGCATACAGGCGTACAGAATCGTTAAAAACGCGGCTGGCGCCGTAAAGACTGCGGCACGTATTTCATGCCACTCGCTCAGGAAGACTCTCGGCTATCACGCGTGGCGTTCCGGGGCTGCCGTCGTCGTCATTATGGACATCTACAATCACTCGAGCTACGAAGTTACGCGCCGCTATCTTGGCATCTCCCAAGACGACCGCGACAAGGTCTATCTGAATGTGGCGTTGATATAGATCATTCCAATTAGCGCAGGGTACTATAAATTGCCCCTTGCGCCTGTACAAAGCATGTGATATAATGTCGCAATCAGGACGCCAACATGTGTCCAATCATATTACGAGGTGAACGAAATGAAGAAAGGGCTGCATCCAACCTACTACAAGACCAATGTGCGCTGCAATTGCGGCAATGAATTTGTTACAGGCTCGACCAAGGAGGACATTCGTGTGGAAGTCTGCTCGAAGTGTCATCCATTTTATACAGGTTCGCAGAAGCTGCTCCTGGAGGCAGGCGGGCGTGTTGAAAAGTTCAAGAAAAAATATGGCCTGAAGGCCGCAGAATAGCGCGTTATGTCAAACGTACAGGAAACTTGCGACGCCCTGGACAGGCATGGCGTACAATACGAGCTTGTGGAGCACTCCCCCGTCATGACTGTCGACGAGTTCAGGCTCGAACAGGCATACAGCATGGGTACTATCCTCAAGAACCTGTTTTTGCGGGATGATTCGGGCAAGCGGACATTTATGTTCTCGTGCCACGGTGAGAAACGCGTCGACCTGAAGAAGCTTTCCGAAATCCTTGGCGTAAAGCGCTTGGGCTTCGCCTCGCCGGATCGCCTGATGCGCTACACAGGTCTGACCCCCGGGGCGGTGAGTCCGCTGGGTCTGTTATTCGACATCGACCACCATGTTACAATGGTGTTCGACAAGGAGCTGCATCAACTGGATAACCGCATAGGCGTTCACCCCGGAGTAAACTCGGCTACCGTCTTTCTCAAATTCGGCGAACTTGCGCGCTTTCTGGAAGAAATCGGCGCAAACGTAATATTTATTGAAATGTAAAAACGTGAGTTCGATGAACAAAAACCGTCCATCGAACTTTGATTCCGTCCGCGCATTTTCAGCCGCGAACGCGGCTGGTTCGACTTCGTCGAACTCAGAACCAGCGGTCAATAACCGAAATGCTGGCTAGAAGCGGCGATTTTTCGCCAATCTAGGAAGCGGCGACGCCCGGGGTCCCCGCGAAGCCCGGTTTTGGCTTCG
>WRAW01000117.1 GCA_009780015.1 Defluviitaleaceae bacterium
ACGTGTGCCACCGGCACACAGCATCCTAGCGTACCACTGCGGGTACGCGGCGTCGTCACCTCCTCGATTGACGAAAAATCGCCTCAAAAATCTTCTCGAAAAACTATTGACGACACACCCTAGGGCGTGTTGCCCTAGATCATCAGAGCCTTGATCCTCTTGCTTACGACGTCCCAGTTGATCGAAGCGGCGAACTTGCTGATATAGGCCGCCTTATCCGTGCCGTAGTCCAGGAAGTAAGCGTGTTCGTACATATCCAGCACCAGCAGCGGGTACATACCGACAATCGGGCCCTTGTCGTGGGCGTCTTGCATCACGTTGCGAAACGTCTTCGTGCGCTGTTCGTAGCACAGGCTGCACCAGCCGCGGGCCGACGTGGCGCAGGCCTTGAAGTCGGTCAGCCAATTGTCGAAGCTGCCGAAGCCGTCTTCCAGGATCATCATGGTCTTTTCGCAGGGCTCCGAGGGCTTGGCGCTCATGTTCTGGAAGTACATCTCGTGCAGGATGGCGCCGCAAAGCGCGAAGGTCTCGCTGTCCTTGAGCCCGCGGTACTTCGAGTAAACGGCGTTGGCCTGGTCACGGCCGGCGTCCTTGGTCAATTCTTCGCCAATGGCGTTTGTCTTGTCGATGTAGCCCTTGTAGAGCTTCATGTGTTCCTCGAACTGCCTTTGCGAGACGGCGCTCGTGTCGTAGGCAAACTGCACAGGATTAATTTTCATAGTCACCTCTGATAATTAGTATTGAAGTTTATGTCTGAGTCATAATATTACTTTTCACAAAATTTAGTTACAAAATACTTAACTCTGCTTACGGTTGTGCCGATAGAGTATACAAGATCATTCCGCACGAGCTTCCAAATGAGCTTAACATATAACGAGGAGGATTGCAATGTTTACCAACCAACTTAGATTTAATGGAATGAGCGGTATAGACGTAAACGGTATGGTACAGCAGATAATGCGTGCTGAAAGTGTACGTCTTGACCGCTTGCACCAGCGGCGGGCGCGGCTCCAGTGGCAGCAGGATACGCTGCAGGGCGTCACAAGGCAGTTGCAGCAACTGCAAAGCCGTCACCTTGACTTACTTAACCCTACGAACAACATACGTCTGACCGGTACGTTCAACGCGTTTAACATAACCTCGCAGATAAACGGCGCGAACACCTCCGCCATAACCGTGTCGGGAACCCCCAGCGCGAATCAGGGGTCGATTCGTATGTCCGTCACACAGCTTGCCAGGGCGGAGGCTTTCACATTCCGCGCGAACAGCAATAACCTGACGGGTACAATTGCAACTCAGCCGTCTGGGTCACCCCATCCCGACAACTTCCGCGACGGCGACTCATTCTTCATACGCCTCGACAACGGCGTCGCGCGTGAGATTAGAATTGACGCAACTCTGGCCGGTCATTTAAATTCGGATCTTCCGGCTGACCGTGATGCAGCCCAAACCCTGCTAAACCAACAGCTTGCTGCCATTTACGGCGAGAGAGCAAGCGATCCCAATGCCCCTCCAGGCGGTCACTCGCGTTTTGCTAATTTCGTGATAGGTTCAGGGGGATCAATAGAGCTTGTGGTGGATGCCGGCCACACGGCCACGCTTACTGCGGGCGAAAGGGGCTCAGGACGCCAGACCGACGAACATAACAGCATATCTTTGAGAACTTTACCGGGTGGCGGCAATTGGACTGACCCCAACTCGATAAGAAATACTCTCAGAGGGCAGACTTTCACGGTAAATGGTGAATCGATCTCTCTGTCAAATACGGTAATAGACGGTATATCAAACAACAATCAATTGATTGCGGCGCTTAACGACGCCCTTGACGAAGCGGGAGTTTCCGGCTTGCGCTTTGGAATTTCAACTACGGGAACGGGCGTGGGCGCCATACACACGCTGACAATGAATTTTACCGGATCTGAGATCGTTGAAATTGATGATGCAGATGCAGGCGGACTTCTTAGAGCGTTGGGATTGCCGGCCACCGGTTCTAACGCCATACCTGCCGGCGGAAGCATCCGCATGTCCAGCGCCCTTCTGGACTTAGGCTTCACAAACGGCCAGACTTCCGCTTTTGACCCAACTCGCCGGATTACCGACGTTTTCGATTTTGGCTCTGCTGCCGCTATTAACTTTGCTCCCGTTGCCAGCACCGATCCGAGGCTTGATCCTGAAAATCCAACCCTGGGATGGGCTTCATTCCAAATAAACGGTTCAACTGTTAATATCCACGAAGAGATGACCGTTCAGCAATTCCAGAGTGCAGTAGCAGCCACAGGGGTCGCGACTCTGGAGTTTGACGGGATCAGAAACGTATTCAGCTTGCAGGCGTCGCAATCGGGTATTGAGGGTGGTTTTACTCTCAGAGATTCAGCCGGGGCGGCAGTTAGCTTTGCGAATATTTTCGGGACGACATATGAAGATCACATCACGGCGCAAGACGCTCGAGTTACAATTCACGACCCCAGAGGCCCGGCTCACAACGTAACCTTGACACGTCCCACCAACAGCTTCCAATTTGAAGGACTTAACATCACGCTGAACCATACGACGAATATCTACGATTCTGCCGGACTTCCAACAACCGACCCCGCCCAGATCATTACGATCAATTTCCAGCGCGATATATCCCGCCCGGTGGACGCGGTTCGTGAATTCGTGGATTCGTACAACGCGCTGTGGAACGAGATGAGGTCCCTCTTCAATACGACGAGGGCACGCGTACCGGGCTCGAGGTTCGAGTTCTACGAGCCGCTCACGACGGAGCAGCGCAGGGCAATGAGCGAAAGCGAGATACGGGACTGGGAAGACCAGGCGCGGCTGGGCATTGTGCACCGTGACCCGATGTTGCGTGAAATAATGGATTTGATGCGCCGGGAGATGTTCGAGCCCGTGCGCTTGGAAAACGGTTCGCAGATCGCTCTGTTTGAGATAGGCATAACGTTCACGCGCGAAGGCAATATGGAGATCAACGAGGACAGGCTCAGGGAAGCTCTTGAAACCCGCGGGGAAGATGTCACCGAACTGTTCACAAGAAGGGCCGAATCCCCCCGTAACGCCAACAACACTACCTTCAACGCGCGTCTTAGGGAAAGCGGTATCGGCGAAAGACTCAACGACATAATAGACCTCTACACATTCGGCCCCAACAGCAGACTTGTACAGCGCGCGGGCAGCCCCGACCATATAACCCAAAGCGAAATGCTGCGCCGCATACAGGACATGGACGACAGAATCTCTGCGATGAACGAGACGCTGATCCGCCGTGAGAACATGCACTTCTCCAGATTTGCCGCCATGGAGCAGGCGATCATGCGAAGCAACATGCAGATAGAGATGCTGTGGTCTTCAATGGGGTGGTAAGCCATGAGCGCGGGGCAAGAAGCCGGCGCGGCGCATAAGCTCAAGATAAGGGATAAGCTGCTGCAGATTCTTGAACACACAATGAAAACAAGCCTGTCCGCCACAGAGCATAGCGTCGAGGAATACATCGAAATGGTAAACAGCCGCCAAGCGCTGTTTGACGAACTTGCGGCTCTCAAGCCGCAGGGTTCTCAGGAATTGGACGAATCAAACGGAACATCTTCGGAAATCCTAGAAATAGACGCAGAGATCAAGGGCATCGTTGAAAAAATCGCCGCGAGAGAAGAGCATCACAACAACCAGGTAGCCGGAATGATGCTTGATCTCAAGAAGGGCATAAAGGAAATAAAAAACGAAAAGGCTATAAACTCTGCGTACGTAAAGGACTCTTATGAGTCGGGCATGATATTTAAGTCAAGGAATTGACTGCACAGAGTTTAGCGTGTATAATCAAATCAAGGATCTAAACAAGGAGGTTTAGTTATGATGGAGTATAGCAACACAAACATTCCAGCCGCTACGGATGGTAATAGGTCCATGAACCTTCAGCAGCGCCAGCCGGCCGCAGCAAATCAGCAGCAAGCGCCGCCCGTCAGAAGGCCGGAAAGCGCGGCAGCGGCGGGGCAAGTTCGCCCTCCTGATACCGCTGAAAGGGTGGAAAGGCTTGAAAGAATGCCGGAAGTGGAGATGCAGTCTCTGGTAAATCAGGCCAACTTAATTCTGGAACCCCGCAACCTCGAGCTGGTCTACAGGCGTCACGAAGGCACAGACCGCTACTTCCTGACGATTTACAACCGTGATACTCAGGAAATCGCGCGTGAGATACCGCCGGAATGGTCGCTGGATATGCTTGCCAGAGTGTGGGAAATGACCGGAATTTTCATGAACGAAAGAGGTTAGTTAAGAACCTGTATTCAACTTACGAAACGCCGCCGAGACGGCGTTTCGGTGCGTTGAGTACAGGTTCTTGCTTCTTTTAATAGGTTCTTACACAATACGTCCGTCTGTTGAGATTGTAACGACCTCAAGCGGTAAGTTCCTGCCGCATTGTTCGACTGCGGTTTTCACGGCGTGTTCGAGACCGGAGCAGCAGGGAACCTCCATTCTTGCCACGGTTATGGAACGCACATCGTTTGCGAGTATTTGCGCAAGCTTGTCGCTATAGTCGCAATCGTCAAGCTTTGGGCAGCCGATCAGCGTAACTTTGCCGCGCATGTACTCGCCGTGAAATCCGGCACGCGCGAAAGCTGTACAATCAGCGGCGACGAGCAGGTCGGAATCCGCAAAAAACGGAGCGTCGGCGCGCACGAGCTTGATTTGGAGAGGCCAATGCGATAAGGTGTCCGAGGGGTCGGTCTTGTCGCCGGGAGCCTGGACGGGCTCCGCAACTTCGCGCGTTTCAAATGATATCGCGCCGGCAGGACAGGAAGCAAGGCACTTGCCAAGCCCGTCGCAGGCATAGTCGCGCAGCTTGGCCTTGCCTCCCTCTATAACGATTGCGTGTTGATGGCAGGCCGTAGTGCACAGCCCACAGCCCACACACAGATCCTCATCAATTTTAACAATTTTTCTGAGTGCCATGATATTCCTCCATTTTAAGTAGTTGACGCGATATTGCGCTTCATTGTATAATAGAACTGTCCGGCAACCCTGCGGCACCGTCTTTGCGGTCAATTTTCCACAATACGTCGTTGCTTCCTACTTGCGAACCGCAAGGGTTCGCGGCGGCGCAGCTCCTAGTCTTGCGAAAAATTGCTTCGCAAATCCGGTACCGCAGGGTTACCGGACAGTTCTAATTATAGCGGATAACATTTGAAGTAGCAACCGGGTTGTATAGTAGACCTCTTCGGAAATTAGGCAATGTCGTCTTTGCGGTCTTTTTGCCGCAATGCTGCGTCGCTCCTCGCTTGCGTACCACTGCGGGTACGCGGCGTTCGTCACTCCTTGCCTTGCGGCAAAAATTCGCGCAAATCCGGCATTACCCAATTCCCGAAGAGGTCTAGGGCGTGTCGACATGAGATTTTTCGGAATGATTATGGTCGGTTTTCCTCCACTCTTCGTCACTGGCTCCTTGCGTACCTCTGCGGGTACGCGGCGTCGCCACTTCCTCGATTGGCGAAAA
>WRAW01000118.1 GCA_009780015.1 Defluviitaleaceae bacterium
CACCGTCCCTTTCCATGATATCGGCATAGCGAGGAACAGCGTATCCAAACGAGGCATGTCGAAGCCTTCTCCCACATATTTGCCCGTCGCGACAAGGGCGAACGGCTCATCCGACGGGATGTTGGCAACTGCTTCAAGCGCTTCGCGGCTCGCTTTTTGTGTCCCCCCGCCCGTCAAAGCGATCACATTCCTGATGTTCGGGGCCAATTGCGCCGCCAGATATTCTACATGCTTTGTACGTTCGGTGAGGATGATTGGGTTCCGTCCCTGTTCCACGGCAGAAATAACGTCCTGCACGATCAGATTGTTGCGGACTTCGCTGTTCTGTATGTCGCTGTAAACATCTGCGAACTGGCACTCTTCGCCGCGATGCGCTGGTTTTTGAAACCGGGTGAAGCGCGGGATTATATAATGCTCAAACGGTCGGGCCTCCGCCTCTTTCTTTGCATCAACGCGATAGCGGATTTTCCCGCATTGCATGTAGATAATTGGGTGATGCCCGTCCTTGCGCGTGGGCGTGGCCGTCATTCCATAGACATATTTTGGGTTAGCGGCTTTCAGAATCTGCTCGAAACTAAATGCCGAAACATGGTGGCATTCATCCACGATCACCATTCCGTAGTTTCTGACGATATCCTTGACCTCGCCTTTTGATACCAACGACTGCATGACCGCAACATCGACAATGCCGCTGGGATTGTTCTTGCCGCCGCCGATTTGACCGATGACGCTTTTTTTCTTTTTGCGGCCCGTCGGCGTGTACTCGGCAACAGGCTCCTCGTCGATAACCAGGAACTTGCCCAATTGCCCCCTCCAGTGGGAGGTTAGGCTGGTCAGGTGAACAAGAATCAGCGTGTTCACCCTGCGGCTCGCTATCAGGTGCGCCCCGATGACGGTCTTCCCAAATGCCGTGGTTGCGGACAGTATGCCGATATCGTGCGCCAGGAGCGCATCAGCCGCAGGCTGCTGCTCTATGCGCAGTTCTCCGTTGAATACGACGTCGATTTCGCGCCCGGCGCTGGTCTCGTCGCGAAATGCGGCATTTACGCCGGCATCACCAAGGAGCACGCCGATCTCGTCCCCCAAGCCGCGCGGCAGGCATAGGTACTGCCCGGTTTCGTCTGAACACGTTATGATGCGCGATTCGTCATGCGTGGATTTCCGCATCGCCTGCTTCCTGTAGAACTCAGGGTTGCGAAAAGCAGCCAAGCGTTTCAGGGCGTTCATCGCGGGGCTGGAAATGCCGGATTTCTCAATGTATAGCATGTTTGATCGCACAACTTCTACGGTGTCGGGGAAATCAAGCCTTGTCAGGACATGCTTTTTCTTTCTGCCTGACGGAGGCTGTTCCCATGGCTTATCGTCTTCGTCATCCCTGTGCAGGTCGCCGAGGTCGCCGGATGGGGATAGCTGACGAGTCAAAGCCTCAACTTCTGACGGGGCGTATTTTTTGATTCCGTACAGATAGCTCCATTGATCGGGATAGGCATTGAAGCTCTCGTCGACGAATATGCTGTTGCCGTCGTCTCGAGGTCCCTTCTGCAGGGGGAGGGCAATCAGATTGCCGAAGCCGTTCAAGCCTTTGTGGAATGTGTCCTGCATTGGGATGAGGCGGTCATAGGTCTTAAATGCCAGCTTATGGTGCTTGTTCATAGCATAAGTGATTATGCTGCTCCCCAATTTCCGCGCAACGGCCGCGGGGATGTTCTCCGTGAAGAAAATCCAGAAGTGGATGCCCATGCCCGACCGGGAGCGCTCAACCGCCATGCTGATGCCCTTCTCAGCGCAAGCCTCCCTGATTGAGGTTACGTCGCTCCGCAATAAATCGGCGTCATAGTCCTTCTTGCCGTCAAAGTCGAACACAATGAAACGGCATGTTTCGTCGGGGTACATAGGGTACAGGCCGTATGTCTCTTCTCCATTCAGGTGCTGCGCGACCGCGTCCGCGCCCCACTGAACAAAATCGTGGTTGGGGCAATCCCCGCATTTTACCTTGTCCGGGTCATCTTTTTTCTTCTTTTTGGAGCATGGCGGGGACCACTCGTTTTTGCATACCGGGGAATATCCGTTTCTCCCATCCCGTGGGTTTTCCCAACGCTTGGCGAATACATCATCTCGCCCCGAAAATAGCGACAGGAACAGCCCGATTTTCTCGGAGGGCGCGCTGCGCTTATGTATGCCGTCAGGCGGTTCGGGGACAACTTCGTCCTCATGCGTGAAGCGCTTGACGCGCCGACCATTATGCTCGACAATCTCCCCCCACATCACCGCCGGTCTTGCCCATATGCCTCCGTCGCCATGCAAAGCCCGGTAGATCACCAACTCCTCCCGTGTTTCGCTGTGGGTGGCCATGCCGGTGACTTCGTACTCGTTCCCTTTGAAATGGATATACTTGCCGGGTCTGATGGACATCTCAAAACCCCTCCATACTTTCAATGATAAAACTGTCCAGCTTTCGTCCCCTGTCTTCAATCCTCGCAGCGTGGCGGATTTTGTAAACAGTCATCACTTCCCCACGCTCGCGCATTTGCTGGACTGCCCATTTGATTTTTCTTTTTTGCCATTCCTCCAAGGTTTCAATGTTTGCGGTAACATACGCCTTTGTTTTCGGCAGCATGTCCGACATAAGCCGCATAGCAGGTTTCGTAATTCCGGCTTTCCTGCCAATAGCTGAAACAGATATATGCCCTGGCTTGCCGGGAGAATCCCGAATTTGCTGGACTGCGGTTTTGACTCTTTCCAGGTATACATCATCGGAGTCGGCCCACATTGGAACTGCCTTTTTTGACGGAGGGGAGTTTTGATCGTACCAATCCCAGTCGTGCTTGCTAAGCCATTGTTGGGCTTTGCTGTCAATTATCCGCAGTTCAGTTCTTCGCGCCATTGGATTAGCGGCGATTGCAGCTTGCCAACGTAGGCGATACTGGTTGCGCTGTGCCATGAGATTGGGCTTTTCCTGCGGCTCAGCCACGGGTATGTAGGGCGAACTCTTTATCTGCCTTTCCGGCGGGAAAATGTTAAGTTTGATGCCAAACTCGAGTATGGTTCGTACATCGCAGTGGAAATCTCGGGCAACTCGGTATGGGGATTCTCCGGCAATTAGCAACGACTTCACCGTGCGCTCCCATCTCCAGCCATAATCCACAGTGCGGATTTGTCCGGTATATTGCTGTTCCTTTGGCACGTTGCCTTTTCGGTTGTAGGCGTACCCGCAATGCGGACAGGAAAACGTTGCGTAGGGGGTTGCGTGAACTCTCCTTATCCTAACCTCCGCAATCACATCCTGCAGATGATACTCGCATACATAGTTTCGGCAAGGGTACGGCGGTTCGCCAAAAGGGAGGTACTCCGGTGGCTTCTCTTGGCTGCCCGCAAAGAACCTCTCTGCAGAGCCTGATAGGAGCCGAATTAGCAGCAAGTGGTACAGCGGATGCTGAAAGCTCTCTTTTGTGTGGAATATACGTTTGATCTTTGTGCATATGCCGTAATTGCACTCACCAAGTAAAGCGAGGAACTCCAGGCCATAGAAATCTGCGAGGTCCTGCGCGACTTTTTTCTGGCTTGTCTTGCCATGATAATCGCGATATCCCTTAACGCGTAGCCAGTTGTCATACAGTTCATTTGAGTTCTCATAATTCCCCAATTCGTAGCCATTGAATAGGAGCCACGCAACATCTTCCGATAAAGCCTGTAGCCTATCTGCGATACCTTGCCCAAATGATTGCACAGTACTTTTCTGCATAGGCAACAACGGGTAGTATTCGCGCCGCAATTCGTTCAACTCTACGGCTGAGTCGATAGTTGCTTCGCTGTGCGCAGGACAGATGTAAACTCCAGGCACCTGATGGATTCTGTGCCAGTACGGCTCGCCATATGTTTTTATGTCGTCATCGATGCATCTAAGGCAATAGCGCAAGTAGCGGTGCTGCAATGTGAATACTTTCGGGAACCCAATGATGCTGTAGATGTTCGGGTTGCCGGTCTTCATTGAACTGAGAAGTTTGTCGCTTCTGCTTTGAGCAAGGAATGGTTTGAGCAGCGGGAATATCGTGTTCTGCCTGATAATGCTCTCCGCCGTATGCCCTGCCTCTTTCGGAATTTGTGCAGCAATATCTTCCAGCCCATCAGGCAAGTATAGTTTCTTGCCATATATGCTGCCCCATAGCGTGAGGTTGGTTTGCCTCGCATTTGGGATGCCGCAACGGATATGGTAACGGCACAGCACGCTGTATAGAATTTCATCAGGATACGGCGTGGGGAAGAAGGCCAAGCGCTTCAAAACTCGTCTGCCGTCTCCGGAATGCTGCCGCTGTTTTTAAGCTCCCCATAGACATCATTTCCATTTGGGTTGCGCAAATCGCCAGCCTGCGGGGCCGCACCAACCTGCTCTACCTCCGTATCCATGCTCAACGCAAGTTTGAATGCCTTTTTTACCACGTTGGAAAGCGGCTGGCCTGTTGCGGATTTGCCTATGGCTTTGCGGACGGAATCGCGTGCGGCTTTAGCAGGTATATCCATTTCCAGGAGTTTAAGCACTGCCTGCTCTTGAAGCGTCAACTCCCCGTCCCTGCTGAAGCTGGGCGCAGATGCGGTCGAGCCAATGCGTGCAAGTTGCCGTGCGAGGTACTCCTCGACGTTTATCGGCCTTATGTCATCATATTGAGCCAGCTTTTTTACATCGCCGGTGCGCAGCGCTTCAAGCGCCTCTTTTACATACCGTAATTCCTCCGCAGCTACTTCCTTTATCAAGCCTGCCGTAACAATTTCCGTCCTGTCGGCAATCGCTTTTATCTGAGCCATGGAGTAGAGTTTTATTGCAATGTCTATGATCCCCGCGCTTTCGCCATAAAGGGCATTTTTAAGGTCGTCTGTCAAATCTGTGCGTTTTTGAGTCCACTGGTATTTCCACATTGCCCGTAGCATGACTTCCCACGAAATGTCGTTTTGCATATTATTCCAAATCAATACGCCCTGGCCGCTGCTGCGCCGGGCTTGGCGGAACTCGCTTTTCAATATTGGCTCCGCTTTTGGGGTGCCTATCAGCATGACCGGCACCCCCACCTTGTTTGCGAGCGTAACGAAGAAGTTCAGCATTTTCGCACGGCCGCCGCTTGCAGCTTGATTAAGGTGCTGTATTTCGTCGATCACAAGTACCCCGAGGCAGTGTGCCCTGGCTATCTGCGCCATCCTCGGCAGCATCTGGTCCACGGTCATGCGGTAAACTGAGAACTTCTTTGCGTAGTCAGTCCCCAGGACATTGTCAACGTAGGTGAAAAAATCAATGCACAGCCCTTTCAGCGACCCATCAAACGGGCAGTCGAGCTTGGCCCATACAAGCTGCGTCAGAAACAGCGGCGCGTCATTATATCGGGTATGCAGTATCGCTTGCGGGTAAAGCGACAGCACCTTTTCCATCGCCGTCGTCTTGCCAACGCCAGAAATA
>WRAW01000119.1 GCA_009780015.1 Defluviitaleaceae bacterium
GACTCTTGATGCTTTTGCATTTTTAATACACGCAGGTTATAGCAGCAACCTTTCATGACACGTTATGAAAGGTTTTTTTACGATAACGTGAGTTCGGTTAATAAGAGCCTATCCAACAATAACGGCGAAACGATTTTTTGAGATTTTTGTCGCAGCGCTAGGAAGCTGCGACGCCCGGGGTCCCCGCGAAGCCCGGTTTTGGCTTCGTGGGGTGGATTGAGCGAACCCGCAGTGGTTCGCAAGGATGCTGTGTGCCGGTGGCACACGTTTAGCATCCGAAGCGCCGGCGCAAGCGGAGTAGCTGACGACGCAATGCGGCAAAAAACCAAAAAAGCGTGAAGCCGCTTATTGTTGGATAGGCTCTAAAATTCGCAAAGGAGAAGTGTTATGAAAAAATATTTTGCCGCGTTGCTTGTAACATGCTTTCTTGTCCTTATGGCATGCACCGCTAACGACACTGACGAAGTACCAGAATTTGTAACACGCAACACGCTGTACGCCAGCTATGAGATTCCCGGAAGCTGGACGATTTCCGATATGCACTCGACCGATGCGGTTGTGATCTACCATCCCGCGCATATCGACGTTATGCTTGAGCCGTCCAACGTCACCGTAGAGATACATCCCACGGGGCAGCCGGCCGAAGTATATGAAGATATACGCGACGAGTTCCATGAATTCATGGAGGGGATGCTGGAGCTTCGCGGCGAGACCGCCGAGATAATCAGCCACGACCACTTCGAGGCGCACTTCGGCGAAGTTATCGTAACAGTGCTTAACGACGACTTTGAAGGTCGCACCTTTGTCCAAACCCAGCACTACCTCCTGGTCGACGACTATTTCGTGTTCGTCGTCGCAACCGACTTCCACGACGACGACGTGGACGACGCGGCGGAAGTGGCGCGCCACATAATCGACACAATACAGTTTAACAACCTTGCGGACGTACCGATGCCAACCATGCCGCCCAGGCCCTTTGGCGGGGAATGGAACAACAATGTTTACACGAACGACATCTTGGGTATCCACTTCGCGCTGCCCGAGAACTGGATGCCGTTTTCGCGTGATATGGTAACCATGTACTTTGGCCCGGAGGCCGAGCAGCTTATTGAGGTAATGGCTGTGTCCGACCAGGAGGAGATGGTTCAGGTCTTCCTTTCCTTCAGCGAACCCGAATGGGGCGTGGACGACTTCCTGCTTGACTTTGCCGGACAGATAGACGCAGCCGGCACAGCAAGCACCGACGAAATCATCGAAGTCGTAATCGCCGGACAGACATATCTTTCAAACGTCAGCTTCCTGGAAGACGAAACCGGGGCGATGATTGTTCAGGAAACATTTGCGCGCGAACTTGAAGGGAACATGATCTTGGCGATTACCTTCATATACCACCAGGAAGCGCAGTCTGACGCCATCGGCTTCTTGGAGGCCGCGCTTGGCGAGTAATTGATTAAGAACCCGCGGTCAATAACCGAAACGCCGGATGGAAGCGGCGGTTTTTCGCCAACCTAGGAAGGCGTGACGCCCGAGGCCCCGCGAAACCCGTTTTGCTTCGCGGGGTGGAGTCCGGCCTTCTAAGCGGCGCTGAGCGTTATTGACTGCGGGCTCTAAGTAAAGCGGTGTTCAAATGAGCAACAAAAAGCGCGCGGGCGCGTTTGTCAAGCAAGCCGCGATATTGGCGTCGGCCGGCGTAGTAGTACGGCTTATTGGCTTTGCGTACCGGCTGCCGCTCACGGCCCTTATAGGCGACGAGGGTAACGGAATATACGGCGCAAGCTACAATATATACCTGTTTTTCCTGGTGATATCATCCGCCGGGTTTCCTACGGCGATTTCAAAGATGGTCTCGGTGCGTATCGCAAAAGGCGCGTACTATAACGCGCACGAAGTATTCAAGACGTGTCTCTTGCTTGTCAGCGGTCTTGGATTGGCGGCCGCCGTTACGCTTGCGCTTGGGGCAAACTTTTTTGCGTGGATCATAAATCCCGACGACTTGGCGACCTATTATTCGATACTCGCGCTTGCGCCCACAGTGTTCCTTGTCGCTATAATGGC
This sequence comes from Defluviitaleaceae bacterium, assembly GCA_009780015.1. Taxonomy (GTDB): domain Bacteria; phylum Bacillota; class Clostridia; order Lachnospirales; family WRAA01; genus WRAA01. Next base: position 2,056 of record WRAW01000119.1, read on the forward strand.
GGTGTTTCGCGGATACTTCCAGGGTATGTCGAGAACAGAACCTACGGCCGTATCCCAGCTTGTGGAGGGCATATTCAACGCGGTGTTTACCGTTGTGCTTGCCATGATGTTCCTGGGGGCGACGGGCGACATTGCCATGGGTTCGGCCGGGGCTACGGCAGGAAAGGGTGTCGGTGCGTTCTTTGGCCTGCTGACCCTGGTGTTCCTGTACTTCTTGTGTTCGCCCATTATCAGGCAGAGGGTTAGGAATGAAGACAACCGGGACGTACCGCGCGAATCTCGCAAGGAAATCGCGCGGGAGGCGTTTAGTACGGCTTTCCCGATAATCATCGGCGTAGCCATATTCTCGATAACTAACCTGATAGACACCGTGATGGTCAACAGCATCCTGACCGGTATAGGCTGGGAGATCACAGAAGTGCGCGAGGCCTTCGGCCAGTTGTCGGGCAAGTTCATGCCGCTGACTACCCTGCCCGTGGCGGTGGCTACGGCTATCGCAACCGCGGCAATACCCAGCATTGCCGGCTCTATGAGCCTTGGCAACGTGAAAGAGGCTAACTTCAAGATCAACAAGGCCGTGAGGATCACCATGATATTCTCGATTCCAGCGGCTGTTGGCATTGGCGTGCTTGGCGACCAAATACTGATGCTGCTGTATCCTACGTTTCCGGGCGGAGGAATTTTGCTGCGCGTCGGTTCCATAAGCATTATATTCATGGCGATTTCGCAGATAGCCACGGGGATGCTCCAGGGTTGCGGCCACATGAAGATTCCCATGTACGCGGCGCTGATCGGGGCCGTGGTCAAGATAATTCTTAACCTGATACTGATTAGGATTCCGGCAATAAACGTAGTCGGCTCGGTAATATCTACCACTGCCTGCTACATCGTAGCCGCCGGTATAAATTTGTACATGCTCATGCAGATAATGGGCCCCAAGGCGCGCCTGAACTTTGTGGCAATATTCGTAAAACCCCTTATGGCGTCATGCGTAATGGCTCTTGTGAGCTTTTCAGTCTATTATGTGTTCTTTCTGGCGCTTAACGGTGTTATTGGCGTTATCGCGGCCAACGCGTTTTCGTGCATACTTGCGATAATTGCCGGCGCCTTAGTCTATTTTGTGTATATGATCGTCATCAAGGGTCTTGATGAACATGATATCGAAACATTCCCCAAGGGTGCGCGTATCAACAAGCTGATTAAGGAGATCAAGGGGGTATAGGAATGATTTTAGCGATAAACGCCGGTAATTCGATCATTCACGCCGGGCTGTACGACAAAGACGGCCAATGCGCGAAGGCGCTGTTCTCGAGCCGGAAATTTGTAACAAGCTATGAACATTCTTACAAGCTTCTAAGCTTCCTGCAATCCGCCGGATGTGAGGCGTCCCAAGTTAAAGGCGCGATAATTTCCCACGTGAACCCTATATCCGGCGCGTCCATCGCCGAGGCGGTGCGCATGACCTGCGGCGTTGCGCCTATGTATGTCGGGCCGGGTATCCGCACGGGGATCGACATAATGCTGAAAGATCCGGCATCTATGGGCGCGGATCTCGTTGCCATGTCGGTTGCGGCGCTTAACAAGCACGAGCCACCAATTATCGTCGTTATAATCGGCGCCACCGTGCTTGTTAAGTTCGCAATAAATGAGAAGGGCAGGTACATGGGCGGCACGATTGCGCCAAGCCCTCAGCTTGCTCTTTCGGCGCTCTGCGAGAGCGCTGCTTCCCTTCCGGCCATGGCAATAGAAGCCCCGGTGCGGCTTATCGGAACCGATACCAAGGAGGCCGTAAGCTCCGGCGTAGTGTACGGCACTGCCGCCATGATACGGGGCATGGTCGAAATGATGATTGACAAAATTGCCGAACGGCCGCATAATAATAGGGTAAAAGTAATTATTACGGGAAGCGTGGCGCCTGCCATCATGCCGTACATTGGCATCGAGGCGGAGCAAGACGACGATCTTCTGCTTGACGGCCTCAACATCCTTTATCATAGAAACCGAAGGAAGCAGGGTTAAGAACCCGGGGCAACATTATGACGCTGCATCTCCCCGGAGGGAGAGCGGCAGTTAGGAGTGGTAACATGTTAGCAACAAGCAAGGACACGCGGCGGATTGTGATTCTCTCGCTTTTTCTGGGGATCATCACCGCAATGAGCTTTGTACCCTATACGGGCTACATAAGCTACGGGCTTATCTCTATCACCACGCTGCACGTGCCGGTACTCATCGCGATTATCATGCTGGGCACACGAGACGGATTCATTGTCGCGACGGCGTTCGGCCTGCTGAGTATGCTTAGGGCATACACTTCGGGCACAATCGAGGCCGTGATATTCATGAATCCGCTGATATCCGTGGCCCCGCGAATGCTGATGGGCATTTGTACAGGTTTTGCCGCGGCGTACCTGCGCGAGAAAATATCCAACCGCTATGTATTCTTTATTGTGGTCGCACTTTTGGGGACTCTGCTGAACACCGTGTTTGTACTGGGCGCTATAGCCCTGTTCGCCGGTGATTCCATAATCCCGCTTGGCGACACTCTTAGGTTGATATTCTCGATAATCATCAGCGTTAACGGTATGCTGGAAATCGGAATGGCGGTAATAATCGTGCCGCCGATATGCCGGGCGCTCACAAAGGCCGGGGTTGGCGCGTCTCAAATGTAATAGCAGGTATAAACATGCCAATATCATACAATACTTATGATGAGGTGTGTTTATGAGCGATGATAGGCTTACGGAAAATGACGCGATGAAATATGAAATCGCCGAAGAACTTGGCTTGCTTGACAAGGTCAAGGAGCTTGGATGGAAGAGCCTTACAGCCCGTGAAAGCGGCAGAATCGGCGGGATCATGACAAAGCGTAAAAAACAAGCTAAGGACGAATAATATCCAAGAGCTGTCTGTATATCTCACTGCCGTCAGATTTGCGGGCTAACTTTCCGCAAAGATGATGGCAGCGAGACATTAGACAGACTCTAAGAACGCTGGACGATTTCGTTCATTGTTACTGACGCTTTACCACGCATAAATTCGTGCTTTCATGTTGTCTAAAACTTTCACAATGTAAAAATTGGTACAGTATAAATGGTTTTAGGCAGCGAAACGCGAACAAATTCGTGCTTTCATGTTGTCTAAAACTTTCACAAATTAAAAATTGGTACAGCCTAAGTGGTTTTAGGCAACGAAACGCGAACAAATTCGTGCTTTCATGTTGTCTAAAACTTTCACAAATTAAAAATTGGTACAGCCTAAGTGGTTTTAGGCAACGAAACGCGGACAAATTCGTGCTTTCATGTTGTCTAAAACTTTCAC
>WRAW01000120.1 GCA_009780015.1 Defluviitaleaceae bacterium
ACACGAAAGCCACGGTGTTGCCGAGCGCGTCGGTCTGGCTGCCGACGAAGCCCGCGCTGTTGTTCAACGGGGTGGGGAGTCTTCATCTACGCGTTCGGTTTTGCTGTGTAAACGCTGCTGCTGCGCCATAATCCTATCTTTGTTAATAGTTACATTAACAGGGAAAGGGGCGACTATTAACATGTTGCTGTTATCATGCAAAGGCTCGTTCAGCTTGTATACTTCAATCTCATATGAAGTGACCCACATGCGGACAGGCTTATCCTTATAGTGAACCCAGTATTCCAGAACATCGTCTATACTGAATCCAGCTTCATCCAATCGAACCACGTTCCCTTTAATCATGTTATACAGTTCCACCTCTATAAAAACACTGGAGGGTAACACATCGTCACTTCCTATAGCAAGGATATATAATGCCTGATTGTGCTTTACCCAAATGTTTGTTATCTCTATTTCTGTGAAATCAAGGTCAAGCTCTCTTTCCAAAGCTTCTATACTACGAATTCTCATTCTACTCCCTCCAATGCACAACGTAAGTGTTGATGCCCACATTGCATGACCAAGAGTTGCCCACAATGCATTGCCGAAGAAAGTGCGCATGAAGTGACCGAAAAGGATGCGGATGGAAAGTGCGAAACAGCGCTTCTGGCTAATGAAGCAGGGCGACAAAAGCAAAGCTAGAATGGCAATAGACTTCCAAAGCAGCGCACAATGAGCAAAATGAAAGCATACCACCTGTGCCTTACATAGGCGGTATGCTTTCATGTTGCGAAAGGGGTCGATTAGTAAGCCGAGTTGGCAACACTGGAAACCAATTGGTTTTTTAGCCGAAGGTATTCTATGCGCGCCCTGTGCCTTGCATCCTCGTTGGGCGCATTTAGAATCATGGCATAAGCGTCACGTATCTCAAGTCTGAGCAGTTTCATCTTTAAAGCCCAGAGTGCGTCCCAGTAATCGTCGCGGATGACTCGGTCAAACAGCGAAACGTCCCAATACTCTAAGAGGACAACAAGGTTTTTCAGCAGCGGCAGTGGGATAGTAACATTATTGCCCATGGTCAAAACCTCTCTTCATAGGCAAAATCCAGGTCGTCGATCGCACAGTCAAGATAACCAATGGCATGCTCACATTCCGTGCAATCGTCTTCAATCGCGTCGTGTTCGCGCCTGGAAGCGCTGCTGGCCTCAAAGTCGATTTTGTCGAGCATGTCCATATGCCGGCGCAATTCGGTGTTTTCGCTGTCCCGGACCAAGCGGAGCAGCCAGATCGCGAAGCAGACCGCCCGACTGCGGCGTGCTCGGCGGCGGCGCGTGCGGCCTGCGGACAGAATGGACTGAAAAGGCTTTTTCATTGATGCACCATCTCTTTTCTTTTAGTAGATTTTGCTAGGCCATAAGGCCGGCGCTACCATGACAGCTCCTGCTCCGCGACATATTCGACAGTCCCGCCGTCGATCGTGCGCATGGCTTTTTGGGAAGCGTAGAGCAGGGCCATGGAGCAGGCCTTGTTGATTTTGCGTGCCACGCCGCCGGAGAAATTGAACACGGCGTCAACAGCTGAAGGGGAGAATATCTCCCTGTCCTCGCCGGCGTAGCGCAGGTGGGCGTGGATATAGTCCTGGGTCTGCGCCCTGTCGTAGGGCACTAGCGTAAAGCGGAAGTCGATGCGCTGCGTGATTGGCTCGTATGCCTCCTTGGACAGCTTCGCCCTAAGCTCACTCTGGGCAAGTATGACCAGGCTCATGGGGTTGTGGCTGTCCATGTCGTTGTTGAGCAGGAACCGCGTCTCCTCGAGCATGCTTGTGGATAGAAGGTGGGCCTCGTCGATAATAATGACTGGTATGGCATGCGAGCGCTCCGCGAGGTGAGTGAAGCGTGCCATCATCTTCCTCTTGCCCTCGCTGCGGTAGAAGCTCGGCTTCTCGTCCGCGTTGAGCTGCGTGAGCACCTCCCAGTAGAACACCCTTGGGGTGAGGGCGGAGTCGGCGATGTATATGCAGCGGAAATTGCTTGGGTCAAGGGAGGCGACGAGCATGCGGGCCGCGGTCGTTTTTCCCACGCCGACATTCCCTGTCACAACGCAGAACTTGCGGTTCCTCGCCGCGTATTCCAGGCGCGAGAGCAGCTCGTCGAACTTCGGTGTGGCGTAGAGGTGCTCAGTCGGGATGTTGCGCTCAAAAGGTATGTGCTTGAAATTGAAGAACTGTTCCATCATGATGTCTTATCCTCCTCGCGCTTTGGCCTGCGGAAAGAAAGCGCGCCGTTGCGCTGCTTATCCCGCTCCTTGTTTTTTGCCTCATATAGCTTCAGCAGCCTGGAATGCGTCGGCTTCTTGGCCGTCGAGCCAGCGGGCTCCTCCCGTTCCGGCGCAAACTCTGGGATGCAGAGCTCTTCCGCCTTGCGCTGGAACTTCCCTTCGTGCCAGATTTCCACGACCGAAATGTCGAATGGGTCGTAGCGGACGTCCACGCGGCGGCGGATCAGCGCCACTCCCACATCGTACATTACGCCCTTAAAGCTGATGCACCCGCTTTTGTCCACCACCCTCTGCTCCTCCCAGAGAAATGCGTCGCGGCACTCAAGGCTGGAGACGTATATGACCTTGCCCGGGTCTTCCGTGTACGATTGGTACGGCGTTCGCTCCCGCTTGCTCAGCAGCTCGCCGGTCTTGGGGTCGCGCTCCTCCAATTCGAGCGCCTTGTGGTGGTCGTTGATGTACCCCTCGTCAAGATAGATGGCAAACTTCCGGTTCAGTTCCGCCAACGTCTTGACGGGTTCGAGCGCGAACTCGCGCAGGAACTCATCGACCCTCTGGTGGTACTTTTCACACTTGCCGCGCGTTTGCGGGGAGTACGGCTTCGCTGCGATATGCTTGACCCCGAGCCGGGCGCAGGCCAGCCTGAACCATTTGGACACGAATATCTTCCCGTTGTCCACCAGTATCTCCTTCGGCTTCCCGAATTTCAGCAGCGCCTTGCGGAAGCAGTCCTCCAGTATCGGCAGGCGCTGGTTGGTGTAGAACTCTGCGTGCATGATCATTCTGGTCTTGTCGTCGATGAGCGTCAGCAGGTATGTCTGCTTCTTCGCTCCGCCCGAATCGACTTTGCAGCCGTGTTTTATATCGGTTTGGAAAAGATCGTTGCGCCGTTTGCGCTCAAAGCGGCTGGCGGGCTTGGTCGCTTTGCCCTCGGCCCTTAGCTGCGCAGCCCCGTACCCGCGCTGGATAAGGTGCCTGTTCAGGCTTGTGCGGCTCACTTCGCCTGGCTTGACGAGCTTTTCCCCCTCTAGAATCTCGATGATCCGGCGGACGCTCCGGGACGGCAGCTCCTGCCTCAGCTTCACAGCCTCGTCCACTGCGGGTTCCGGCACCGAGCGCAGGCTGCCTTTGTCTGACCTGGGGGCGTCCGCAAGGCTTTTGTGCCCCTTGTCTCTGTAGTTTTTGATGTACCGCCGCAGCGTGCGGTCAGATTTCCCGCTTGACTCAAGTATTTGCGCACGTAGCCGCCTCCGTTCATATGCGTCCAGGTTCTCATTGAGAAGAGGGGCGATCAGTTCGTACCTCTGGAGGAGCTTGTCTCTGTCATGCCCTTCCATATTCAGACCTCCTCTGTACTATGTTTTGGCCAGCCAATAGCATTGCACAGAGTTTAGACTGGTTACTTTGCGTTTTACCCAGCTATGCGAGGTTTTCGCCGTCGGGCGATCTGATGGCACAGCCCACATTCCGCAACATTGTTACGGTTTCCACCGTCCCGCCTATTGCGGTAAACGGTGCCGTGCGCGGGTTGCCATGAATTGCAGATGGGTCTCCGGTGTGCTCTTGCACCTCCTCTCTTCGTAATGTTGGGCATACCGCCGCAGTTATCCCGCTTGGCTCAAACATTTGCGTACGCGGCAGCCACGCTCATCCGTCTCGATGTTCCCATCGAGCGATTAGTTCGTAATCAAGATGGGCTTGGCGCTGCATATTCAGACCTCCTCTGTACTTTATTTTGGCCAGCCAACAGCATTATACAGAGTATCGGCCCGGTCATTTTGCAATCTACTTGACATCCTCATATGCGCGCAGGCACGCTGCTTGTGCCCAGCCACATGTTTGCCAGCCCGAGCTTGTTCCCGCTGCACTTCACCGTGGATGGCGCCATCTCCAGCACCTGCTCCAGCTCGTCATATGGCAGCCCTGCGTCAATTGCGACCTCGCTCACCGCTTGCCCGCCCCGGCCGAACAGGTATTTCAGTATGCCGACCGCCTGCCTTATCCTCTCGCTGATCTGCCTGACCCACCGCCTGACAGTGCTCTCGCTTGCTTTTGTGTCAATCAGTTTCGCCGGTTCCGTCGCGCTGTCGAGGATCACGCTTTCTATCTCGTTGCCGCTGTAGTGCTTTTGATGCAGCAAAAAGTCCGGCAGCAGGGCGTGCCAGTTCTTGCACTTCCTGCACCAGACCATCGTTACTTCTATTTTTTGCCCAGTTTCCTTTATCCCGCGCGGATAACTTGAGTGGCGGGCCATCGGGCGAAGGCACAGTTCACACAGGGTACGTCCTATGGCTTGCTTGATGAGCTCTTCACTTTTTTCAATATATTCCTTGATGTCACTTCCTAAGTATAGTACAATAGACATGCTTTTAGCAGGAGCCTTCACGCCGTTTTCCGCCTCAGAAACGTAGGCGGCGTGTTGGCTCTCCTTTCATTTTCGTCAGCTTAAATCCACATGGCGGTGTTGTTGCAGGGGTTGTGCTGCACGCATTACTTTAAGTGCCCTGGACACGATGGCGTTCACGCCATCGTCGCACACAGGCGTGGACGCCTGTGTGATTCGGTTATCAAATGAGCATGCGATTAAAAGCTGCCATTGTACTATGACAGCTTTTACCGTTCTTGTAAACGGTCATTTTATTTGAGCAACTCTCGGCTGCTTTATGTGGCTAGAAACACGTAAGTGCGAAAACCATAATAGTTGCAAAACACAGAATAGCGAGCTTACCTAGGTATCTCTTTTTCCTTGTCTTATCATTGTTGTCCTTCATGATACGCCTACCTTCCTACAGCATACAATATGTTGTCAACGGATTTAAACTCTAGCCCAAGAGGAGTTATTAACTGTCCGCAGGCCGCATCACCCCTTCTTCCTGCCCACGGAGCCAGGGCAGGACGTTGACGGGTGCTGAGCGGATAGGCGGAACGCTGCGATAGCCAGCAGCGGAATAAGATAGTAACGCAAACGGGGCGCAGTTCATACTGCGTCCCGTCCTCCTGGCACTGCACATTGGGTTGTGGGTAAGACCCGCTTTAGGAGTTTGTCGGGTATTGCTGGTTTTTGACATACTCGTCATACAGCCCGTCGTCAAC
>WRAW01000121.1 GCA_009780015.1 Defluviitaleaceae bacterium
GCACATCCGCGAAGTTGGCAAGCAGGACGAACTCGCCCCTTGGGTCAGTAAAGGCATAGACAAGGGACATGCCAGCGGGAATGAAGTAAAACACGGTTATGCCGACTAGGCTGGGCAGCGCGAACAGCCATATCAAGCCTTTGTTCTTGACTCCACGTGAACTTGGCATGTCACACCCCTTCCTAATGCATGAACGCGAGTTAGCGCACATCAAGATTTCATTGCGCTCAATTCCTTCTGTGATCCCCATACGGACGATGAAGTGGCGGTATCGTCCTGGGAGCCAGTCGCAATGATAGTCTGTGGCGCTCCTTTAAGGACTCCATTCCTGCATAGCGGCTAACATCATGCTGAACCGCGCGTTCATGATGCTCTGGAACGCAGCTAGGTTTAAGTCAGTACCACATTGTCTAGCGCAGTTGCAGTGAAAACATGATTCGCATGCATACGCTGCCAGGGTGTTTGAATACTCTCTGCTGCTTTTCCTCAACCTCTTCATTCTTGCTCCTTTCTTGTTGCAGTTGCTTACTATTCTGTCTTCTGGCGCTGGGATGCACTTTTGTCGCACGGTCGCAAAAACCCTGGCGCGGCCTTACAAAGGGGAGGAGGGCTATGGCTGCGAGGCGGCTGCGTCGGCAATCGAGTTGACCGAGTAGTCCAACGGTTGGTCGAAAACCATGTCCAAGTCGACCCCGAACTCCTGCTCCACTTCTAAAAAGACTGCCGCCAGGCTTCGGTAATCTAGGAAATAAGGCCTCGAAGACAGGGGCACGTCGTCGCGTATCTCACCACTTGAAACGTACCTTGCGGCTATCGCCCTTACTTTTTCGCGCGCTGAACAATGTTCCATTTTCTCCACCACCCCTAAAGGACTTCTATGTTGCCCTGTAATTGCATAACAATGCTTTCATACACCGCGTCGGACGCCTCGGTTGAAAATACGTTGAAGATGCTGGCGCTGGTCTTGCCCTGCCCACCCAGCGCGTCGCTATAGTTCGTGCGCATGTAGCTGATCGTCTTCATGTCCTGCTCGATGTAAAGCCTTGTGTTAGAAAGGTGCAGATGGTCGAGCGGCGCCCCTAGCGCATATTTCAAGTAGTTTCTCGTGTCTGTCATGAAGCTGTCATCAACGTCGAACAAATACGTGCTCATAACAGTCACATCTGGGCTGAGGCTTTTGGAGACAGCAATCGCCGTTTCGCCAAACAGCTCATTGTGCCATTCGTTTATTGGCATTATGCCGCCGGGCGCGCCGACGATCAATACGTCCGGGTCTTCCCTGTCAACTACCTCCCTAAAGAACCTATTGTAAAGCATTATCTTCTTCCAAAGCGGCAAAGCCGGGAGTTGGGGCAAAGCGTGAAACCCGAATAGGGGGCTATACAGCTTCGTCCCCACTTGGGCAACGTTGTAGCCCAGCCCCAGGAGCTTAGCCCTCAACCCTAACTGGATGTCAAACTTGTTGCACTGCTGGCCTTGGCCCATGACAACCACTACGGGAACACGGATTTTCGACAAACTGCCATCGGGCTTCACCTCGGCTGTGTATCCCGGATGCGATAGGGACTCTACGTTCTCGCCCTCTATCCCCCCGAGCTCGGAAAAGTCGCCGCAAAGAATGACCCCCTTGCCTTCATTTTTTATCATAGCGAGGAGCTTGGGGCAGGTCCCCATGTCGCTTATTTCGTCGGTGAGCAAAACAGTGTCCGCTGAGCATAGCCCGCCCTCGAACTCATCCGAGATCGCTGCCCCGCACAGAGAGCCCCCGTCTATATGGGAAGCGTCCCTGCCCGCGAGCCCGATGCCCGCTTTTTCTACAACCGGGATAACCTCATCATAATCCGAAAGCATCCCCGCGTACCGTACCAGCGGCATCGTGTTGTGGGACAAAGGATATACCAGTAATCTTCTCATAGCCGTGTTCCTCCAGTTTTCTCCGCGCCGTTCTATTTGTCATCCTCAAATACATACCCGTACGATTTGAGGAAACAAATGTCCTTGAAAGCCTCTTCTATACTGAGCTTTACATTTGCGCAGGAATTCAGCCGCATTGGCTTTGAGAACTCTGACAAGCTGTCCGATACGGCGGCGCACATATTGCAATGGATGATCGCCCAGCATTTCAGGCACTCTGCGGCAGTGGTGACCCCGACATTCGTTATAGCGTTGGCCTTGTCCACGGAAATGCCGCCGCGGACATCTCCGATCTGCATCACCTCTGACGACTCGGACACCCTTTCGCACGGGTAGAATATACCGTCAACGCTCACGAAAAGGCGCTCCACACCTGCGAGGCATGGGCCCCCGGGGTGGAATTTGCGGGGCAGGCATTTTATGCGCCGAAGTTGCTTGTGCTTGAGTTCAATCTCGTTTTCCAGCCCTACGATCAAACGCGAGACCTTGCTGCGATCAAGCTTCCCGAGCATATAGAGAAGCATCTTGGCCCGCTCCTGGATGCTTAATGAGGCGAACGCTTCGCTGACTTTAGTGTCTTTTTCCGAATACAGCTCATTGACAAAGCTCACCATCCCGTCGTACTCCGGAAAAACCTCATCGTACGAATACACCTGGTCCAAGCAGGTCTCGATTGCCTCCGGGTTGACAACGGTAATAAAGCGCAGCTCTTCTTTGGCGTCCTGGTGTTTTTCCCGTATGGAGTTGATGTTGGCGACGATATCATCGAAGCTGCCCCGGCCGTCCGGGTACTTCCTTGATCTATCATGCACAGGTTTCGGCCCGTCCAGGCTGATCACGATGCTGACCCCTTCGCTGACCAGCCATTCGTAAACTTCACATGTCAGCAAAGTGCCATTGGTGGTGATTGTTAGCAATAGTTCCTTTGCACCGCACTGCTCTTTGGCATAGGCAATGCACCTCTCCTAATTTTGATCGTTTTTCTTACTCATGCTCGCTCATTCGCAGTTTTTCGCGATTTATCATCTTTTCTTTGTAGGAGTAAAGATGATAAACAATCACCGCGCCGTGAATTTCGAAGACAAATGTGCAACCTTAATAGAAACAGGGTAAATCCTGTTTTTTTGCTGGGCAATTTGTAGCCTCAGCGGTGGTTCCGACCGGTTCTCTCGCGGCTTACCCTCTCATGTCCTACTGGGTCGCGCCCGTTTGGCTCGCCCTAACATTCCTTCGTTCTGCCTTGTGCGGGAGTCCGGCGGGGAGCAGTTACTCTTTAGCTGGCTCGTGGCCTAATGGTGCGACTGCGCTTGCCCCGCTGAACCATTTGTCCGCCTGCCTCCGGCCGTCGCCATCATCAGCAGGTGTATTGTATCAACCCTGCGCTCCCGAGAGTGCGGAAAGATGGTTCCCGATACGCCTCCCTTTCAAGTCCTGATACCCGCGCACCGTGCGTCTTACCACTGGTCTTACCGCTGTGCCAGCCGCGCACGTCTATTGGAGATACCTTTCTGCCCTACTAAGTACCCGCGTGTCCCGCGCCGCTCCGCAGCAGCTTGGTCGCTTTGTGGTGTGCTCATCTCGTTTTGCCGGGTCGCAAGGGAATACCGGATTAGCTATTGGTAGATGTTGCTGTTATATAGTTTGCGGTGAAGTCGAGGGCTGCTTCCTGGGCATCTGCGCCTTGCTTATTCGTCCGCTTAGCGGACACCTTAATTGCCCGTCATTCCCCGTTTGTAATCTTAACTTAAAATAATCTTTTTTTCATCGCCCCTGCGAGGGACTTGCCGTTTCCACAGGCGCACAGTGAGTCGGAGAGTTTTCCATAGCCCGTCCCCCGCAAGGGTGTGGTAAACTCGGAGCGAACGACCAACCGCGACGTTCCGCCGGCGCGGCGGTACAGACTTACGGTTTCTTTAGCCCGCCGCCGCGGCACTAAATCCGTCCGCTCTGCGGACACCTTTATGCCAGGCTTGCGATCTGCTCCAGCCGGACTGTGCCTAGCGCCTTGCTTGGGTCGTACTTTTCGCCAGTCTTCGCGAGATGGAAAAGGATTCGCATGACCTTGAGCCCGGTCGCCACAAATGCTTGATGCCCATTCAGGGGGTTGTTTTTGCGATCTCGCAAGTATCGGTAGAACTTGTGCATTTCGGGATTGCATCGGCAACCGCACTCACCAGCTAAATACAGCATATGCCGCAAATATGGCCGCCCCCGTTTACTGACCTTCGTTTTGCCCTTGTGCTTGCCGGAACTGTTTTCCACAAGGTTGAGCCCCGCCAAACTGCGCACTTGTTTCCAGTTAGTGAACCGGCTTATGTCCCCCACTTCGCCAAGGAACGCGGCCGAGATGATCGGCCCGACGCCCAACATGCTTTGCAGCACTTTGCCAAGCTGCAGCGCATCCATCACAGACTCCAGCTCTGCCTCTATGGCCTCTTTCTTCTCCTCAAAGTAATGCAGTTCATCGATCAGGCTCAGCATGCGCAGTCGCACCGTCCGCAGCCCCTCCTTGACGCCAATGCTGCGGTTGGAAGCCCTTATCATCTTCTCCATCAGCTTTGTCCCTTCCGTGCCGTTGGAAGCCATCCTTATGTCCTTGAGCAGCTTGTCGCGAGGCGCCGCCGCGATATCTGACGGGAACGCATATATCTTGAGCAATTCCAGCGATGTCGGGCATGTGACATTGCACCAAACGGTGGCATACTCTGGGAAAAATTCGTCCAGCAGCGCTATCAATATGTTGTTGGCGCGGCTGATCTGCTTCATGATGCGCTGCCGCTCCGTGTTCAGTTGCCTGAGCTCGGCGTATTCACCCTCGGGCAGATATGTGTCGAAGTACCGGCCATCCCTGATCAGGTGGGCAACTACCAATGCGTCTTTGGGGTCGCTCTTTGTCTGCGAGTTGTCGTTAAGCTCCTTGGCTTGCTTCGTGTGATATGGGTTTACCCCCACAAGCACTGGCTTGCTTTCGTGCAATTTCAGATACCATCCCAGTGCCCGCCAGTAATGACCGGACGGCTCCATGCCTATGATAACCTGGTCGCAACCGTATTTTATCCGCAGCTTCTCTATTTTTGCCAGTAGACTCTCAAAACCGTCTATGTTATTATGGACTTTGACAGGCTTCGACAGATCTACGCCGCGATAATCTGTGATCCGCGCCCAGTGCATATCCTTTGCCGCGTCGATCCCTACGATGATTGTTGCTGCGGTTATGCGTGTGATCCTCTCGATTAGTATGTTCATTCCTTCGCGCCTCCTGTTTTGTTTGATTTAGGTTTGCTAGACCCTTAATCATCTTAACAGGGGGCTTTCTTTTTTGCAAAGTTCATTTTCGCTTAAATACAGGAATGCTCTTTA
>WRAW01000122.1 GCA_009780015.1 Defluviitaleaceae bacterium
CGGGGGGGGGCGTGGTGTGGGTGTGGAGGCCGCGATCCGACACCAGGCCGAAGAGATGCAACGAGCTGTCATGCTGCTTGCAGTTTGCCACAGCTTTTAGGAATGCCTCATTTTCAAAAAAGTCGCCGTCCTCTATCGACTTGGTTATTCTTGTAAGCTCCTGGTAGACAACCCGGCCAGCGCCGATGTTGAGATGGCCGACCTCCGAGTTGCCCATCTGTCCGTCGGGAAGTCCGACGGCAAGCCCCGAGGCGTCGCCAACAGCGAAAGGACAGTTAGACGCAAGATCGTCAAGGACAGGGGTGTTGGCCGTCTTTATGGCATTATTGTCTGTCTCGTCGGTTATTCCGTAACCGTCCAGGATAACCAGGACAGTGGTAGTTTTGTTCATAATATCTCCTAATGGTTTACTATGTCGGCAAACTCGGGCTTGAGCGAAGCCCCGCCAACAAGCCCGCCGTCGATATTGGGCATCGAAAACAATTCCGAGGCATTCTTGCCGTTAACAGAGCCGCCGTACTGAACGCGGATTTTGGCGGCGACTTCGACTGAATATATTTCTCCAAGCACTTGGCGCACAGCCGCGCAGACCTCTTCGGCCTGTTCGGACGTCGCTGTTTTGCCGGTTCCGATAGCCCAGATCGGCTCGTAAGCAACGACGCACTTAACGGCGTCCTCCTGCGATATTTCAAGGAAGGCTATACGAACCTGACGGCGCACAAAGTCGATTGTTATGCCCTGCTCACGCTGGTGAAGCGTCTCGCCGACGCAGATTATCGGCACAAGTCCTTCGGCCAGCGCTTTGCGCGCTTTCTTGTTCACGCCCTCGTCGGTTTCGGCAAAGTACTCGCGCCGCTCCGAGTGGCCGACGATTACGTATCGCACTCCCATTGAGACCAGCATCTTAGCCGATATTTCACCCGTAAACGCTCCGCTGTCCTCAAAGTGCATGTTCTGGGCTCCCACGCTTATATTCGTGCCGGATACTGCCTCAAGCACAGGGGCAAGACTGACGGCCGGTACACACAGCACAACATCGGCCTTGTCGGTGTCGACGGCAGACTTGATGCTATTCGCGAAATCCACGGCTTCACGCGGCGTCAGATTCATCTTCCAATTTCCCGCAATTATCTTCCTGCGCATTATGCTCTATCCTCCACCGCCGCGACTCCCGGCAGCACGATGCCCTCCAGAAATTCCAGAGAAGCTCCGCCGCCTGTGGAAATATGGCTCATTTTGTCGGCAAAGCCAAGCTGTATAACAGCCGCCGCCGAGTCTCCTCCGCCTATGACGCTCATACCGTCTATGTCCGCCATGGCCTGTGCCACTGCAATAGTTCCCTTGTTGAAGTTTTCCATCTCAAAAACACCCATTGGGCCGTTCCATATTACGGTCTTAGCGTCCTTGATCGCGGCCGCAAAGAGCTCGCGGGTTTTTTCTCCTATGTCGACGCCCATCCAGCCGTCCTCGATCTTGGAGGATTCGACGGTCTTGAAGTTGGAGTCATTGCTGAACTTGTCGGAAACCACCGTGTCAATGGGGAGCAGCAGCTTTACGCCCTTTTCCTTGGCCTTACCCATCATTTGCTTGGAGTACTCGACCTTGTCCGCCTCCAGCAGCGAATCGCCGACGCCGTGCCCCATGGCCTTCAGGAATGTATACGCCATTCCTCCGCCGATAATAAGCGTGTCCACCTTCTCGAGCAGATTGTTGATTACGTTTATTTTGTCGGAAACTTTGGCGCCGCCCAAAATCGCCACAAACGGACGCACGGGGTTGTTTACGGCGTTGCCAAGGTATTCGATCTCCTTCTGCATCAGATATCCGACGGCCGATTCCTTAACAAACTGTGTGACGCCGACCGTTGAACAATGGGCGCGATGACTGGAACCAAACGCGTCGTCAACGTAAATGTCCGCAAGGGAGGCCAAGTCCTTGGAGAACGCTTCGCCGTTCTTTGTCTCTTCCTTGCGGAAACGTGTGTTCTCCAGCAGAACGACGTCGCCGTCCTTCATTCCCGATACGGCTTGGCGAGCGTTGTCGCCTACTACCGTGTCGTCCGCGGCAAATACCACAAGCTTGTCCAAAAGCTCGCCAAGACGCTTAGCCACAGGCGCAAGCGAAAAAGCCGGATCAACCTCCTTGGGCTGGCCAAGGTGCGAGCACAGGATGACTCTTCCCCCGTCGGCAATCAGCTTCTTGATCGTGGGAAGCGCCCCGACAATGCGCGCGTCCGACGTTATCGCACCATCCTGGATAGGTACGTTGAAATCGCAGCGCACAAGAACATTCTTGCCGGACACCTTGAGGTCGTCTACAGTTTTCTTGTTAAGCACGGGCAGTTCTCCCTTCAGTATATATTTCATCGCCAATATTTTACCACTTCGTTATCTAATTAGCAAGGGAAAATGATTAATGTTGAAAAGTTATCAGCCGCGTGATACACTATTACTCGGATAAGGAGTGAGCTTCTTGATAAGAACAGATCACCACATGCACACAAAAGCTTCGACAGACAGCCCCGCCGATATGGAGGAAATAATAAAGCAGGCCGTCAGTCTGGGTCTAACCGAAATATGTATCACCGACCACGTTGACTTCCCTCTGGCGGACGACATACGCAACTGGGCCGTATACAGCGGAGCTCCCGTCTCATCCATAATGGAATGGGCAAGATATCTGGGGGACGGCCAAACCTGCGAACTTATCAGAATCCCTTTCGACGAATATATATCAAACTACAAACGCCTGGCCTCAACCTACGAAGGCGACATAACCGTACTGATGGGCTGCGAAATTGGCATGAGCTATCACTGCCGCGGCGCAATACACGCCCACATAGCAAAATACCCCTTCGACTTCATAATAGGTTCTCAGCACAGCTTCGACAGGTACGACATCTGCTGCAACCGTGAAACTCTGTTTAGCGGCAGATCAAAGCAGGACGTCTACACCGCCCACCTCACGGAAATGATTCAAAACGTGCTCGATTATGACTGCTTCGATGTGCTTGGCCACATCGACTACATTATCCGTTACGGCCCTTACGAAGACCGTAACATGTACGCCCACGAATTTGACGATCTGTTGACCACCCTTTTCAAAACCCTCGTCGAAAAGGGCAAGGGCATCGAATTGAATACGTCGGGCTTTCGCTACGGCCTGGGTCACGCGCATCCTAACATAGACATACTGCGCAAGTATCGCGAAGCCGGAGGCGAGATAATAACAATAGGCTCCGATGCCCACAGACCGCACGACGTAGGCAAGTATCTGCCCGAAGCCGCCAATATACTAAGCGGCTCGGGCTTCAAAGCTTACTGCAAATTCAAAGAACGAAAGCCAACCTTCATCAATATCTAGTTTTCCGCAAATTATTCAATTGCTCTGTGTTCGTCATATTTTAAAGCTATGTAATTGGTTAGCCGCGAAAGTGACTGTAGTATCGTTTAAATCATGGCCGTCGGCTGAACCGACGGCCATGATTATGTCAAATGATGTCATTCCACAATGGCGGAAACTATATCTTTACACTTCCCCAGACAGGCGCGCCAGGTTCGCCACGTTTATCTGGTCAGATAAATGAATTACGGATGTCAGCCGCATACTGGCCGCTGTTATACGGAAAATACGGCATGTCCTCCCACTCGCCAACGAAGATCATCACCGCACCCGGCTTTCAAGCTCTTCGATACGACGCTGCTGCTCCTGCACCATTCCGATCAAAATCGGTATAAACTCGCTGTATCGCAGGCCAAACCGCTCGCCCGTCCGTACCTTCTCCATGACCGGCACTCTTTCAACCACCGGAACCTCAATGTAATTCGGCTGAGCCTCCGATTCCGAGTCAACATTGCCGTACTCATCAAGGATCAAGTCTGTAGGCTGAACAGGAGACAGCTCCATCCTAACCTCTCCCGTCTCGACCTCCTCAAACTCACCCGTCTCCCGCTCCTCTTCAAGAACAGACTTGACCAGCCCGCCGAACTGCAAAGACGTCATTTCGCATTGTTGAAGGGCCTCAAGAACTTCCTGCGCGATAAGTCCGGTGTGTTGACCATCCTCGAAGCCGTCCCCGTCTTTGTAGTTGAAAGTGACAGGGCGCAGCTTCATGAAGAAGTCTTGGAAACACTCCGGCAAGTCGCTGACGTTTTCCTTGTCGTTCGCGTCGGAGGTATTAATTGTACCCGTTGTAGCGAATAATGTGCGAAAACGTGTGCCTGCCGTACCAATATCAATCGCATTATCCCGTGCAGGTACCAGTAGCTCAGTTCCCGAGTTAGGGCCTTGTATTATTCCTCCGCTCCAAATATGCGAGCGATTAGTGCCAGATGCCGCGAAACCAGAGCTAAGAAATATGAAACCGCCGTTGCTTGCCGTAAATACTGTCCCATTATTTACACCAGCTGTATAACCTATCCGAAGAATAGCCCCGGAATTTGCGCGCATTGCATTTTCCTGATGAGAAATCGTGCTGGCGTACAAAAAGGCATTCGCCTCAGTTATAAATACACCAACGCTATTCGATGGGTTATTTATATGAATAAATCGTAGCGCCACCAAAGCTGTACATCGTTCCACCCTTATTCTTGACCAGGCATAGGACGATGTACATCTGAATCCTTCTACATCTATCCGTGAATTTTTACAATCTATTATATAATACTGACCAACATTATGTGTAGTAGAATTATTAATCCGTACGGGAGCATTGTTCCCATCAACAGCTCGTATAGTAAGGGTTCCCGGCCCCTCGAAAAATGAAATGTTTATTAAATCCGTCGTTGTCCCCGGCAGAACATTCACCGTAACATTCTGCTGTAAATACTTCGGCAGCCTCTGAAACACAAACTGTCGCAATTCCGTTATTGGTACAGTGTACGTTATCCCTGTCGGCCCCGCCTGCCAGCGGAAGGGTTCGCCGCGCGGACCGATTATACGGCCGCCCGATGCAGTCGATGCAAATGTTGTGGCGATGTTAGCGGCTGGTGTTGGTTGATCGTCACTTTCCAAGATTATCGTAGAGCCGAATATCGCCCGAAACAAAGTCACCATGTTAGCAGAGCCTGCTAGCAGTTCTCTCGCTCTTATATTTGATGCCCCTCGGGCAAAAACGGCAATATGCTTATTTGCAAATAGGCATCTATCAACTTGAACGTTAGAAGCAAACCATGTATATATCCCAATATTTGCTGTAGAAGTATTGACTCCGGCAGCAGCACGTATATGAGAAAGCTGCACTTCCGCAGTAACGCCGACTACCTGAAGGCTGGA
>WRAW01000123.1 GCA_009780015.1 Defluviitaleaceae bacterium
CTTCCCCCGCCTCCGCTGGCGCTTCGGATGCTAAACGTGTGCCACCGGCACACAGCATCCTAGATTGGCGAAAAACCAGGCTCGCCAATCCAGCATTCCGGGTACTGAATACAGGTTCTTAGTACTGATAAAACCCTTTGCCGGTCTTTCGTCCAAGCATTCCCGCGTAAACCATTTTGCGCATAAGGGGGTGCGGACGGTACTTCTGGTCTCCGGTCTGGCTGTGAAGCACTTCCATAATTGCGAGGCACACGTCCAGGCCGATAAGGTCGCCTAATTCCAGAGGCCCCATCGGGTGATTCGCGCCGAGCTTCATCGCCGTGTCAATATCTTCCGCACAGGCTGTTCCGTCCGCCAGCACACCCACCGCCTCGTTAATCATTGGTATCAGTACGCGGTTGACGATAAAGCCCGCGTCGTCCTTTACCACAACCGGCGTCTTGCCAATGGATACCGCGATGTTTTTCATTTTTTCCACAAGCTCCTGCGGTGTGCCAAGCCCTGTGACAATCTCCACAAGCTTCATCATCGGAACGGGGTTGAAGAAGTGCAAGCCGATTATCGGCCTGTCAAGCCCCGCACCAAGCTCCGTTATCGACAGGGACGAGGTATTTGTGGCAAATATGGCGTCCTTTTTGCAGGTTTCCTGCAGGCTTAGAAAAAGCTCGCGCTTGAGCGTTAAGCTCTCGAGCGCCGCCTCAATGATAAGATCGCAATCGGTAACGTCCGCTTGTGTGCCGGCGTGAATGGACGAAAGGATCTTGTCTGCCGCTTCCTGGCTGATTTTTTCGCGCGAGACAAGTTTTTCCAACGACTTTCCGATTTTCGCCTTCGCTTCCTGAGCCCGGCTCTCGCTTCTGCTGGAAAGCACGACGGAGTACCCATCGGCCGACGCAAATGTCTGCGCTATTCCGCTTCCCATTGTTCCTACTCCAATAACTCCTACCTTCATTTGTTAGTCTCCTTCTTTTTTTATTCTCCCCTGAACGGCTGAGGTTTCCTCTTTTCGAGCATCGCGGACATTGCTTGGCGCTGATCTTCGCTCTCAAAACAGCTTGCGAAATGACGCGCCTCCAGTTCGAGGGCTTTGTCCAGGCTCATGAAGCGTCCATCCTCCACCGCGAGCTTTGTGGCGCTTATGGCGATAGGGGCTTTGGCGGCTATTACGCCGGCCATTTCCAGCGCCTTGGGGATCAGCTCATCCGCGGGATAGACATGGTTCACAAGGCCGATTTCCAGCGCTCTTTGCGCGCTTATCCGCTCCCCGGTAAACAGCAGCTGCTTTGCTAATCCTTCGCCTATCAGGCGCGGGAGGCGCTGTGTTCCCCCGAAACCGGCCGTGATCCCAAGTCCGACCTCCGGCTGGGCGAAAACCGCGTTTTCCGATGCCAGCCGGATGTCGCACGCAAGAGCGAGCTCACAACCCCCGCCAAGAGCAAAGCCATTGACGGCCGCAATCACAGGAACTTCGAGTTTTTCCAGCAAACGGAACACGCTGTTTCCAAAACTCCCGAACGCTTCCGCTTCGCTCTTGCTCATGGACTGCATCTCCGCAATATCAGCCCCGGCCACAAAGGCCTTGCCCCCGGCTCCGGTAACCACCACACAACGCGAGTACTTAACGTCTATAGACTCGACGGCTTCCTTGAGCTCCGCCAGTACCTGGCGGCTGAGCGCGTTGAGCATAGGCTGACGGTCGATTGTGATTAGCACAACTCTCTCTTGCTGCTCCAGCTTTACGCTCTCCATAATTATAATCAGCTCCTGTCTTTACGATATCATTTTTTAAATCTATACCTATATATCGTAAAGCAAAATGTATGCCATGTCAATTATGGATATTTTGCATAAACCTCCTGTTTATGTTAGTTATCCGTGCGTTTTGCCGCCGAGTAATTTGCGCCTGTAGTGCGAAAGTGCATGGATGGGTTCAGGGTTTTAATCTTTTCTGCTGCGTAGTGTATTTTGTTTGGGTCTATCGCACGAGTATGAAATGTTTCTCCAAATTTATCAACTATTTTAACGTCGTGGGGCGTTGCGGCGGTTAGGTTGCAACCGCAGCCGCACATAGCGCTGTCCTGTACATCCATTTCTATTGATACCAGCTCCTGCAAAGGTATATAGCGCGTATCATAGAAATCAAAGATATACAACGCGTCCTCGCCCACCCACATCGGGCCGTATTCGACTGCGCGCGCGAAGTCTTCCTGAACATTGGCAAGCTCGGTAGTGCTCCTAAATGCCGGTTTGATTTTTGTCATGAGGCCACCCTCCGTCCTTGTAGCGACGCACTGCGCGACGCAAAGAAACCAAAATAAATATAAATGCAATGGCATTGCCGACAATTGTGGTGTTTGTGGCACTTTCCCAGAGGCGCGCAACATTTGCAGCCACCAATGCAAGGCCAAGTACATGCACAATCATTGACACAGAAAATGACTCGCAGCCGTTATTTTTCAAGGCAATCACAATATTTAACACAACCAGGCCAAGTGTTACAAATCCACCGGCTAAAATCATAATAAACCCGATATCCACAATTAGCTGCTCCTTTGATGATTTATACCGCTTTGTCGTCTTTTTTCTTGTAAAGGAAGTCTGGGCCTTGAACAACCAACCAAACACCAACACCGATCAATAGAGCCCATTGCGGAGACACCACAGCCATAGCAGCGGCGATACAGCAAGCGATACCGCGGTCATTGTTGGTTTTGGCCATGCGCATTCCGATGTTTCCGCAAGCAAACGCTTGAACAGCCATCGTAATGCCGAAGAAGATATGGAATGCCGGACGCACAAGCGTAACCATCGGCAGGATCATAACGGCGATGATTGTAGCGGCGCGGAATGTGCCGACGCCGTCCCAGTATGAGCTCATTGTCTTGTAGCCGCGCTTATAGCGTTCGGTTACCGTAAGCAGGCCGGAGGCCCAAACGGGTCCGCACATGGGAACATAGGGGGCAAACAGGGCCATGATGCCGTTTCGCATTGCGGAAACAAGATTTGTGCGGGTTGGGTTGAAGTCTACTTTTTCGTCGGGACGGTCTGTAGTTGCATCATTAACAAGCTCCTTAACAAGCACTATGTCGGAAAATGCAATAATGTAACATGCTAATGCCAACGGAAGCGCCATCAGAAACAGTTCAACAGCAGGCCAGCCGAGACCAAAGACTGTAAAATTTTGCATTACGAACCCAAAGCTCACTGGAGTAATACCCCATTGGATTTCGGGCATAGGTATTTCTCTAAGCAGAGCTGGAGCTAATACAATTGCGAAAACCTGAGCCGGTACGATTCCTTGACTGCGTATAACTGACCAAACCTTGCTTTTAGAGCACACTTCGGCGAACTTGGGATTAAAAAGGAAAAAATAGGAAATTATAATAGCGATGATAACCGTGTAAGGCGCAAAGGGAACACGGGCGTTAATGACGTTGATACCGGCCGCCACACCGGCGCCAAGCACAATGCCTGCTTTGATACTGTCGGGTACTGCCCGTACGATTGCCCGGCCTATACCGCCAATACCCATAATAAGGAATATCACTGCTACAGTCAACTGTAGCGCAATCATTGCCTGGATTCTTGTAACTTCACCCGTAGCAAAGTCCGGCACGGCAAATTGGCTTAGAAAAGCGATGGTAAGCGGTAGCGAAGGTGTAATCCAGCCCGGGACCACCGGGTCGCCCATAAGGGCCGGTATGTAGTAGCAAATTGCATTCAGGATGCCAAACGAAAGCGCGATCAGGAAGGCTTGTTCGGCGGTAATTCCCAGAGCCGCAAGGTTGCCGGGTTCTTCAAGCCCAAACTGTGTCATTGTTATGGCGACGCCGGCTCCTAAACAGGCTACACCTAGGAATAACGCAGCTAAAAACTCTGTCCACATCCAGCGGTGATGGATTAGAGGCAATCGTATCGTAAAAATGCCCATGCGAATTCCGGGCTGCTCTTCACCATACTTCCTTTTTTGTAGCGGGAAAGTACCTTTCATGAAATTTTCTGGAATTTCATGCTGGTTCTTTTGTTCGTTTGCGTTGTCAGACATGAATGATCTCCCCCTAAAATGATGTTAAGAGCATAAAAAAACCATACTTTATTACAGATAAAGCACAACACTTAATACGCTCGTGATATTATACCTCCCATCTCTAATTGCCAATGCTCAAAGTTTATTCCGCTATTAAAACAAATATATCTTATTATTAATATAAGTTAAAATATAAAAGTTGCATACAAAGTGTGTCAAATGTCGAATTTACAGAATCAACAAAGTTGCCATTGACAAGGCCATGCGTGCGCGATATACTAGGCGTAACCGTGCTAGCCGGGGAGGTAGCGGATCCCTGTACTCCCAATCCGCTGTAGGGAGGGTGACGCCAAGCCGAGGCTCCTCCTTTGTGGGGTCTGGCCTGGGACAGAGGTGTTGAGAG
Source organism: Defluviitaleaceae bacterium (assembly GCA_009780015.1). Lineage (GTDB taxonomy): Bacteria > Bacillota > Clostridia > Lachnospirales > WRAA01 > WRAA01. The sequence continues at coordinate 4,431 of WRAW01000123.1, forward strand.
CCGAGTCTCGCGCAATTGTGCGCGGCGAACCGTGTCAGGTTCGGAAGAAAGCAGCACTAAGCCGTTTGCGTGATGTGCCGCGAGGAAGCTTGGTTTGAGCCGACGGCCCGGGGACCGCCTGGAAGGGAATGCCGACGTGCGGCGCACGGGGTTACATACTGGAAGCCAGGGTTTAGACCCTGGCTTCCAGAAGCTGTTTCGCGATCATAGCAATCATGAGCATTTCGGACGCGCTTAGCTCAGGCGCGTTTTTTTCGTATTGGCCTCCGGCCGCGTTCATGCGCCGGCTGTCGACGCCTACACGTCCGGCAAAATCTGGAGCAATGCCGTCGGTGTTGTGACACATTCCAAGATTCTCGAACACATACATTGTCATCACCTTTATGGTAATAATATGTACGGCGCCGCAAAAGGATGAACGCAAAAAGAATTATCGGAACCTTGCGGTTTAGAACCTGTGTTCATAGGATGGGAATGCCATCTTGGCGGTCGATTTTCCGCCACAGTCCACCCCACAAAGCCAAAACCGGGCTTTATGGGGACGGTGAATTGTCAAGTCAAGAGCAACAGTTCAGCAGGAGTTTTAAAACCAAGCGATTTTCTGGGACGATTATTAAGCAGAGACATGATCTGCGAAATACGTTCAGAGGGGAATACAC
>WRAW01000124.1 GCA_009780015.1 Defluviitaleaceae bacterium
AATGCGGTTAGTCATATGCGAAAAACCCAGCCAAGCACAGTCCTACGCCGCCGTCCTGAACGCCAAGAAGCGTCAAGACGGCTATTTCGAGAGCGGTGATTGGCTTGTTTCGTGGTGCTATGGCCACCTTGTGGAGTTGGCTTCGGCCGAAGCTTACAGCGAATACCTTAAGCGCTGGTCATACGATACTTTGCCGATCCTGCCGGACGTCTGGAAGTACAAAACATCCGAGGGCAAGAAGAAACAGCTTGATATCTTGCGGTTCTTAATGAATCGCGCCGATGTGAATTCCATCGTCTGCGCGACGGACGCCGGAAGGGAGGGCGAACTTATCTTTAGGCTGGTATACGAGCAGTGTCACTGCACCAAGCCAGTGCAGAGGCTCTGGATAGCCAGCCTAGAGGACTCTGCTGTCCGTGAGGGATTCGAGCGGTTACGTCCGGGCGCCGACTTCGATAACCTCTACCATGCCGCGCTGTGTAGGGCAAAAGCTGATTTTTTGGTCGGCATAAACGCAACTCGTTTGTTCACCACTCTCTACGGTCTGACACTTAATGTCGGAAGGGTGCAGTCACCCACGCTGGCGCTGATTGTCAGGCGGGAGGTTGCGGTTAACGGTTTTGTGCCAGAGGCGTTTTATACGCCGGAGATAGACTGTGGAGGCTTTACAGCTTCCGGTGAGAAGTTGAAGGACAAAACGGCGGCAGAGGCCGTCTGCGCCGTGTCCGATGGGCAAGATGCTGTTGTTGTGACCGTGGAAAAACAGCGCAAGACCCTAGCGCCGCCGAAGTTGTTCGATCTGACGGCACTCCAGCGCGAAGCCAACAGGCTTTTGGGGTTCACGGCACAGCAGACGTTGGATTATGTGCAGAGCTTATACGAAAAAAAGCTATGCAGCTATCCCCGCACGGACTCGCGGTTCCTTACTTCTGACATGGCGGCGGGGCTTCCCGCGCTGGTTGAGGCTGTTGCGTCTGTGCTTCCGTTTTCTGTTGGTGCTGGGTCGGCGGTTAACACGGCGGCGGTTATAAAAGACGCGGGTGTCACCGATCACCACGCTATTATACCTACGGCGGCGCTTGCATCGGCAGATTTGTTATCGTTGCCCAGCGGCGAGAGGGATATCATGTTTATGATCGCTACCCGGCTGCTGTGCGCTGTTGGTGACAGGCACAGCTACGAGACGGCTTCGGTGGTTTTGGAATGCGGTGACCGGAGTTCGGCTGATAAGCATCGTTTTGTCACGAAGGGTCGGACAGTCCTTCATGATGGATGGAAAGCCATTGATAGCGCGTTCCGTGCGACTTTGAGGAACAAACCGGAAGCTGATTCCGGTGAGGATACCGACGACGATGCTACTGCCTTGCCGGAACTTGCCGAAGGACAAGTATTCCCATCCGTAGCGGCTTCGGTCAAACAAGGTAAGACATCCCCGCCCGCAAGATACAACGATGCCACGCTTCTGTCGGCTATGGAAACGGCCGGCGCGGAGGATTTTCCGGACGATGCCGAGCGCAAAGGGCTTGGCACTCCCGCCACAAGAGCCGCAACCATTGAAAAGTTGATAAAGACCGGCTTTGTGGAGCGGCAGAAAAAAAACCTTGTGCCGACGGCGAAAGCGATCAACCTTATCGCGCTACTGCCGGATGATATCAAATCGCCGATGCTTACGGCGGAATGGGAGCGGAGGCTCTGGTTGGTCGAAAAGGGCGAACTTACGGACTCCGAGTTCATGGCCGATATTGCAACGCTTACGCGTGAGCTTGTGGCGGCGCACAGCGTTCCGGTCGAAGAATACGCGGCGCTGTTCGCCACGGTGTCGGGTGCGGTTTCGTGCGGCAAAGATACAGCAGATCACGGTGACACTATCGGGTGCTGTCCGCGCTGTGGCGCGCCTGTGGTCGCAAGAACAAAAAGTGTAGGCCGTCAGCCGGATTATTTCTGCTCCGGCTCCATGTGCAAGTTTGCCATGTGGAAAAACAACCGCTTCTTTGAAGCGAAGCGCAAGAAACTGGACAAAAAGACCGCAGCCACGCTTCTCTCAGAGGGGCGTGTTTTCTTTTCAGATTTGTACAGCGAAAAGACCGGCAAGACCTATGTCGCCGCCATTCTTCTTGAGAACTCCGGTGACAAGGTTAACTTCAAGCTGGAATTTGGCAACGGCGCAAAGATAGATAACTAAGGGAGGCTCACCTATGGCACGATATATACAGGGTAGGTTTACGGAAACACAAGCACAGCGGGACAAGGCTCTCATCGGTAGATGCGTTGACGGTCTTGGGCTGTACGCCGCGCAAATAGCGGAGAATAACAAGTTTTCACCCAAGATCAATGAAATGCGGGAACTCGCCGAGAATCTAATCGGCTATTGGGGGCTTTACGACAGCGAAGGCGACGAATCCCCTGCGAAATTGCTGCAAACCTTTAATGATCGGGTTGATGAGGCAAAAACAGGAGGAGCAATCACAGGCGATGTCTACCAGACCGCTCCGAATGTCATATACGGGTTATACCGCTACGGCGAGGATATGGTGACGAGTATGGGGCGGGTAGCGATGAACGACATCCTTGAAACCAGCAATTTGATGAAAGAGATTGCAAATCATTGGGACTTTGACTCCGACGCCTTGGATGGCTTAACCGTGCAGCTTGAATCCGAAGTGCGGTATCTGCTCGGAATCAATCCTTTGCCCGGTCAGCCTGTGAGCGATGTGATAAACGCCGGATATGTGGTGACACAGGCTGTGTTGTTCGACAACGACAGGGGCTTTGCTCTGGCGCATAGCCCTACTTCGCCATCACCCTTCGTAACATGGCAGCTTACCAACGACAACGGCGCCATTGACTATTATTGGGGCAGATATCACGACTCGGAAGAGAAGGCAAAAATTGATTATGTTGTCCGCGCCGTGGAGCATCAGGAGCAGTACGGCCTAAAGGTGAAACCTTTGATCCTCACGATTGACAAGATAAGCATGGTGCAAACCGGCGTAACCAAGCCGGATGATTTTCTGACCGTAGAGCGGTATCCTGTCCTTGCCGAACTTAACAAAAAGCTGACGGATTTCGTGGACATCATCGCCGAGCAGGGCGGCGCCGGTAGCCCTGATGGGCGCGGCGTTGTCGATCTTCAGAGATGGGAACAACTGTATGGGTTTGATCTCATGTCCAACGGCGCTTTGCTTAACACGGCTTTGGATATGCTCAACGAGCGGCCGGAGATTCGGGATTGGGAGCTTGACAAAAACGAGCTTATTGTCTATCGGGCATTAGATGCCAAAGAATTGGACACCAAGGAGTCAGTAACAACAGCGGCAAGCCTTTCAGACCCATCGGTCACGCTTACAGATATGTACGCATACGGCTATAGCTGGGACGGCATGATCCCGCTGGGCAAGGAGCGGGCGCTGGAGCTTTTTGATAAAAATCATGAAGTGCTGCGTCTGTTTGAAAACAATACCGAGAGCATTGTTGAAAGCCGCGAGGAAATAGAATCCTTTGACGGCCTGTTCGGTACGGAAGATCCCGCGTGGGTCAATCCGGAGCAAGAGCCGCCTTTTCAAGTCTTTATCGTTAATCCTGAGAGCTACGGCAAAGGTGAAGTATCCGGCGAGTGGCTGACTCTGCCCACTGATGCCGACACGCTTCGGGAGTTGCTTGAGCGCATCGGTATCCACAGGCCAAGTGGCGCAGCGTTTAATTCCGGCGCTGTTGACAGGCCAATCAACGGGACGTTTGCCGTTACCGCGCTGCGCATGCCGATTGAGGAGCATCTTCGTGAATATATCAGCAAGTACAACCGGCTCGACGAGTTGAATATGCTGGCGTCGCGCACGAGCGGCATGGATGAATACGAGCTTGACAAGCTGCGGACTATCCTATCATGTAGCGATGTCAATTTGGGCGGGAACGACATAGGCACAGTTATAAACCTTGTGAATCGTAATAATTTCAGCGCTTTCGATTTTATCTATGCCGATAACGAGGATGAGCTTGGGCGCTGGTATACAGACGAACGCAACGAAAAACCCGACGGTGTCAGCTATGCCGAATACGGCAAACAATGCGCGAAGATTGAGGGCGGCGTATTTATAAATGATGGATATCTCAGGCATATGCGCGATGAGATTGCAATCGTGTATGACGGCGCGGTTCCCGATGAACATAGAATTGTCGGCAAGGCGCTTCGCGGTCTGCAACCCCAAAAGCCGGAGCGTGGCTCTGAGCGTAGTTCGGGCGAGAAGCCGTCCGTTATAGCGCAGATCAGAGCGGCGCGGCAGGCTTCCTATGAGCCTAAAGACAAGCCGGTGGATGTGGACGCGCAAAAACACACTAAGCGCAAGGGGGGGCCGGAGTTATGACACCCAATCGTAAACGAACCGTTCACTTCAATTTCTACACAACGGTCGAAGAAGCCGCGCTGATCCGAGAGCGTATGGCGAGTTCCGGCATAGTCAACTTGAGCGCATATCTCAGGAAGATGGCTATTGACGGGTATCATGTAACCCTCGACCTGACCGACGTGCGGGAACTGGTGTCGCTTTTGCGGCGATGTTCAAATAATTTGAACCAGATCGCCAAGCGTGCCAATGAGACGCGTAGCATCTATGAAGCCGACATCGAGGACTTGCGCCAGCAGTATGACAAGCTATGGGACGCGGCTAATGGGATTCTTGAGGGGTTGGCGAGGATAAAGTAGCAGAGTCATGTCAGAAACGATGAGCGTGGCGGCGGTGTTCTGCCGCCGCCGCTCCGTCGGATAGACTGTTTCGCATTTTCAGAATGGCGTTGAAGTTTCTTTGGATTTGGTGTATAATAACTTTATCATTAGCGCAACAATCAGCGTTAATACAGATTTTTATAGTCATTGCCTTTATTAATGCCGGAGGAGGAATGTCCGCGTGGTCTACACAGTTGAAGAATTAAGGCGAATAATAACACCCATCGCACAAAAATATAAGATTCCATCTGTGTACATCTTTGGCTCATATGCCCGCGGGGATGCCACAGAGGACAGCGACGTTGACGTTTTGTTCAAGCGAGAAGGGTCAAATATCCACGGCATTATGATGGGTGCGTTGTATGAGG
>WRAW01000125.1 GCA_009780015.1 Defluviitaleaceae bacterium
CCGATTCAGAGTTGTTCGGTGTTAGAATTTTTGACTACAAATGGGAAAATACAGGCCAAAAAATCGAAGTTTTAGATCCGATTTACAATCAATCTCATACTGTGGCAGTTTATAATGCCAATAGAGGTGTCTCAAAAAGTATGATGTTGCAAGATGTTGTGTGATAGTATATAATGGCGGGATGATCTAATTTATCCAAGATGCTAAGGGGCGGGCATAGTGTGTAAGGATAAAATAAACATATAAGCCGCAAAACTATGTATGTAAAGACTGCAAGCGGCAGTTTGTCGCAGACAGCGACAGTACATATAAAGGAACGATCGAATGATTCGTTGATGCGATAAAATAAGCATTGGTGCCTGGTTGCGGTGCTTGCGACATTTTGAATATATTCCAAGTGAGCATAGGCAAAATGCTGAAAACTCTTGCCGAAAGTCGTTATGATCTGGGGTCTGAGTAACAACACTAATATCTGTCTGAAAGTTGATGAACTTTGGATTTTTGTCGCTTCGAAGGCAAACAAGAGGCGGCTGATCTACGCTAACTGTCATGAAAGTGGCGGAGTTGTCGAGTTTGTCTGGGGCGATAAAAGTGTTAGAACTACCAAACGCCTGCGCAAAAAACTTATAAGTTCGGATATCCATAATACGAGAAAGAAACATATCGTTGGTATTGAGAGCGATAATTGTGATCTTCGTCATTGTAGAAGGCGGATTTTTCGAAGGTTTTGCAGTTTTTCGAAAAAAATTCTGAGATATAGTCTGAATTTGCCGGATAAAGCACTATTACAGAGAAAACCGGCTGAATATATTGAGAAATTTGAGAAAGATCATGGAGTGAGTGAAGATGAAAAAAATTGATGAGCAACTGATTGAGGAATTGATTGCTTCAAAAACAGAGGGTAGCTATTGGGATTTCAAAGCAAAATGGCATACAAACAAGGCCGATTTGCTTCATGATATTATTTGTATGGCAAATAATTTAAACTTTTGCGACGGTTATATCATAATCGGCGTTGATGAGAGTATGGATTATAGGGTATGTGGCGTTGAAGCTGATACCGGGCGAAAAAATACAAATGAGCTGGTATGTTTTTTACGTGATAAAAATTTCGCCGGAGGTATCAGACCAACTGTCTCTATGCACACAATTCATACAAGGGGTCATGAAGTCGATGTTGTAAAAGTAGCTTCTGATAATAACACACCATACTATTTGACGAAAAAATTTACAGAAGGCGGGATTTTACCCCCCAATAGCATATATACTCGCATACAAGATACAAATACTCCCAAAGATTCGAGTGCTGACCTACATCATGTCGAGAAACTATGGCGAAAACGTTTTGGACTTGATTCTTCGATAAAAGATAGATTTTCCATGTTGTTAGAAAATTTTGAAGATTGGGAAGAGGAAACTGCTCTAATTGGAGACGGAGGATGTGGATATAACAAAACATTTCCGGAATTTCGGATCGAAATTGAGGCGGGATATGATGACAAGGGTATATTTTGCAATTATGAGAATGAAGTAGCATGGTTTTTTAATAAGGGTGCAGTCACCCAACGGCTAAAATTAATGTATCATAGCATTCCTGTTTTGTCGTGGTATCTCATTTATTTTATAAATCCGCGTATCCTAATCCCCTATGCGGAAAAGGAGTTTTTTGATAACTTGCGTTTGTCGGATTTCGGAGTTACACAAGAAGGAGAGGTGCTGTTCTCATACGAGTATTATGATTTATCAAACTTGCAAGGAAAGTTGTACAAGTTTATGACAAAAAGCCGTGAGGGTTACTGTTTTCGAGGGGAAAAAGGAACCGTTTCAAATGAAATCAATATGTATCTTGTTTTCAAAAACGATTTTGACAGAGGGCAATTCCACTCTTTTGTACTCAACAGATATAAAGAGTTAGATGCGGCAACACTTAAGGATAGATTTTCAATGTACCTCTCGGGCGAGAATGAAGGACGGAATGCATTAATGCTCAACGTAATTATCGCTTCTGAACTTTACAATATGTGGATATGCGATGCAAACTAAAATGAGGTGGTATAATGACCCCTAAATTCAAACCCGGCGATTCCGCCGTTGCCGTAATTGATCTGTTTCGTGATAGCGACAAAAAGAGCGGCACATTCTCCATAGAAGTTAAAGGACAATCAAACCTAAATCGATAGCGAATACGGTGTCGGTTCTATAATTATAATTTAGGAGGGGCAAGATATGATCAAGGAACAGGCGGTCGATGCAAAGGCCGATGTGAAGGATGGTGCGGAGGCGAAGAAGGGCGGCGGCAAGGCGTGGTGGATCGCCGGCGCGGTGCTGGTGATTCTTCTTGGCGCGGGCGCGGGGGGCGCGTTCTTGTGGCAGAGCGCGGGATACCTCACTACGGATAACGCGCGGGTCACGACGACCCTGGTGTCGATTTCGTCGAACACGCCCGGGGTGCTGGAGCGTTTTACGGCGTATGAAGGCCGGCGCGTCAGCGAGTTTGAGGTGCTGGGCTGGGTGGAGCGCGGCGAGGCTCTTCGCGCCCCGTTTGACGGCATTGTCGTGCAGGCGGACGGCGTGCGGGATCAGCCGGTTTCGCCGATGGACGTGCTGGCCGTGATCGCCGATACGTCGGACCTGCACATCCAGGCGAACATCCGCGAGACGGACATCGCACAGCTCTACATCGGCCAACCGGCCTTTGTCACGATCGACCCGTTCGGCGGGCGGCAGTTTGAAGGGTTTGTCGCCGATATAGGCCGCATAACCAGCGCGGAGCTGTCTGGCCAGGCCATGTTCTTCAACACAGGCGGCACCTTTACGCGGGTGACCCACTTAATCCCCGTGAAGATTCGGCTGACCGACGGTACGGAGGAAGATGAACTGCACAACATGATAGGCGTAAACGCACGCGTGCGTATTCCGATTCGTTAGGAGTGACGGTATGAAGACAGTGAAGATTGGCGCGGTGGCAATTGCCGCGATAATGCTTGCGGCCTGCGCGGCCCCGCAGGAGGTCCGGCCCGCGGCGGCACAGCAGTTGCAGGAGATTCCCGCGGACACACAGCCGCAGCGCATTGACGCGCCCTATGCGATAAGCGTGCGCGGCGTTGTCGAGAGTGTAACAAGCAGGGATGTGTACACGACGCTTGGCCTTAGGGTGCTTGGCGTGCCGGTGCAGGAGGGCGACGCGGTTGTGGCGGGGCAGGTGCTGGCCGTGCTGGATACGGCGGATCTGGAGCTTAGCATCGCGCGGCAGCGGGCGGCTCTGGAGCTTGCGCGCAGCAACAGCCGCCAAGCCGTGGCCGACACAGGGCGGATGTTGCGCGAAGCCACGCAGAACCTGGCCGACAACACCAACGCCCACATACTCAATGCCGAAGCGGCGCTGACCGCCGCTGAATTAAGCCTGGAGAGCGCGCGGAGGAACCTTGACGACGCGGCGCGGGACTATGCCGGCGGAATTAATCCGCTCGTGGCAAACGCCCAAAGCGCGTTGCGCTCCGCACGTATAGAGCTGGACATACGCGAAAGCTCCCACGGCAACCTGGAGATTCTCTACAGCGCGGGCGCGTTGTCAAGCGAAGAGATGCGCCTCTCGAACAACGCGCTGATCAACGCGCGCAACGCCTATGACACCGCGCGGACAAACTACGAGAGCGCGTCCACAACGCAGACACGCTCCCTCGAACAGCTGACGACAGCCGTGCAAATGGCGGAAGCCGCGCACCAACACGCCGCGGACTCACTCGCCGCCGCACGCACAGCCGCCGCCCAAGACATCGAGCGTCTGCGCAGCAACGCCGCAAACGCGCAGATCGCGGCAAACCTCGAACACATGGAACTCGCCGTGGCACAGCTGGAGCATCAGCTCGCCGAAGCCGCGATCACCGCGCCCATCAGCGGCACTCTGACCCACGCGGCCGTGCGCGAAGGCGCGATAGCCTCCGGCCTGCTCTTCACCGTGGCCGACACCGACAATCTGCGCATAATAACAGGCTTCCGCGAATATGACATAGCCGACATAACCCTTGGCGCAGGCGTAACCATCACGTCAGACGCCGGCGGCGCGGCTTACGAAGGCACGATACACCGCATAAACCCGGCCGCCACGCCCTCCGCTCCGGTAACGGAATTCGAAGCCGAAGTGATCGTCACCTCCCGCGACACAAGCCTGCGCATCGGCATGACCACGCGGCTTACAGTGAATTAACCTGAGTTCGACGAAGGCGAACCAGCCGCGTAAGCGGCTGAAAATGCGAAGCATTTTCCTAGGGCGGGTTTTCAAACACGCCCTAGGTTATCCGCAGAATTTGCGGTGTTCTTTCCGCAAATTCTGCGGATGTGATCAAAGTTCGATGAATGGGTTTTATTCATCGAACTCACGTTGAATTAAGTTCGTCGGCGAATAATGCTTGACTTTTGCGCGGGGCGGTGGTACACTGGTTGGCAGTGCCGCCGGACGGTGCTATTTTGTGTGAACTTATAAGGCAGAACAAATCATTAGGGAGGTGCAGTATGCCAACATTCAACCAGCTGGTGCGCAAGGGCAGGCAGACAAATGTCAAAAAGTCCACCGCGCCGGCTCTGCAAAAGTCGCTTAATACGTTAAAGCGCAAGCAGTCAGACGCGTCCAGCCCGCAAAAACGCGGCGTGTGTACGTCGGTAAAAACAGCTACGCCCAAGAAGCCGAACTCCGCTCTGCGCAAGATCGCCAGAGTACGCCTCAGCAACGGCATGGAAGTAACAGCTTACATCCCGGGCGAAGGCCACAACCTTCAGGAACACAGCACCGTGCTTATACGCGGCGGAAGGGTGAAGGACGTGCCGGGTGTGCGCTACCACATCATCCGCGGTACGCTTGA
>WRAW01000126.1 GCA_009780015.1 Defluviitaleaceae bacterium
ATCCGAAATGCCGTGGCGATGTCTTTAGTGTTCATGGGTAATACTCCAATCGTCTTGAATTTACACTTGTGGATTTTCAAGTCTTCATGGATATTCTAATGTTGGCTTTGCCCACAACCCAAAGTGCGGTGCCAGAATTCAGAAGTCAGGAGTCAGAATTCAGCATGCTTTTTGAGTAAGCATCCAACAACTTGCTGACTTCTTGAATAAGGCGGTTTGCTTCTTGAGTATTGGCGTATTCCAGATCACCGACGAGAATCAGGTAATATCGACACTCTTCAACTGAAGCCTGAGCGATGTTAAAGAATCTGGCTTTGTCAGATGCGCCGCGTCTTCGGAAGCCTTCGGCAATGTTCGCCGCTATTGATACAGCGGCTCGTCTGAACTGAGATGTCAGGCCGAAAATCTCATGTTTAGGAAACGCCCCGGACACTCTGTAAATCATCAGCACAAATGCGTGCGCTTTCTGCCATACCAATAAATCTTCAAATGACTTTGCCGGCTCCCTGTTGATAATGACCACATCCCCCAGTAATATAATGCGAAGTCTCCAATAGTGTTGTAGAATAATGTTACCACACAAAATCTTCACACCAAAAAGGAGACTAAGCATGGATACATTATTAAGCAGGTTCGGCGATAAAGTCAATAGCGTAATTACTGGATTCGACAGGATTGTGTTCAAGGGTATGATAATGCCAATCATGCACGCGGCGGGGATGACATCTTTCCTGGTTGCCCGAAGCGTATTGAACAAGGACTTCAAGACGTACGCGATGAATCAATCGCAGGCTATCGTCCAGTCCGCCGAAGAATTGTCAATGACGCAAAGCGGGCGTGGCATAACGTATATCCCATCGTACAAGGAGAGGAAGGAAACACTGGCGCATGACCGGCAAAATGAGACTGGCTTGACGGAAGGCCTGATCGGCGTATGGTCATGCGTGGAATCCTGCAACACGTTCCGTTCGACATTTGACCCGACGAGCACGTATCCATCGTTAAAGTTCGAGCGGTCGAAATGCAAGCATCTTTACTTCTATTTTGATGACCCGGTGTATGGGTTCATGAGCGTGCGGCTGCAGACATGGGCACCATACGAGATACAGATCGCGCTCAATGGCAGGGAATGGCTCAGGCGGTCGCTGGACAAGGCCGGGTGCGATTACGTGGCAAAAGGGAACAAATTCCTGCACATCGACGATTATGGCTTGGCGCAGGAGTTTCTGGACGCGCAGGCCAGGACGGAGTTCAGCGGTGTGCTCAAGGGGTTTCTGCCATCGGTTTTCCCGCGCATGCCCGAAGTGGTCGGGCCGGGCCTGTCCTATTACTGGACGTACTGGCAGACGGAAGTGGCAAAGGACTACATATTCGAAGACAGCACCACGCTCAGCGCCCTGATGGACGACTTCCAGATACATGCGATGATCACCGGAAGGGGCGACAGGATACTGAAGTATTTCGGAAGCCCCGTCAGGGCTGACGGGCAGCCGTACCGGAACACGAACCCTGAAATCATGTCCCGCACGAACGCTTGGTATGACGGGGCGCGTGTCCGCCACTGGAACAGCAAAAACAGCGTGAAGCTCTACAACGAGCATAATGTGCTTCGTTTCGAAATGACGATGAACGACCCTACAAGGTTCAAAATCTACAGACATGCTGAAAACCAGGATAAAAGCGAACCTAAAAGATTCCTGCCGATGCGCAAAGGCATCGCCGACACGGCGGCAAGGGTCGAAATCTCGAAGAACATCATCAACCTCTTCACCGAGCATATGGCAACCGTAAAGGAAAGCACGCGGCTCAGAGAACTCATTGACCCCGTATGCACGCCAATGGTGCGCAACGGGAAAAGGGTGCGTTCCCTTGATGTCTTCGGGAAAGACAGGGAGTTGATCCGCGCAATCTCCGACCCGGTCTTCGATGTCCACGCAATCACGAATACGAAATTGCAGGCAAACCTGAAAGGCACGGCTTGGGCCAAAGATATGTCAGGCAAAAAGCTGTCTGGCAGAATAACGCGCAACCTACGCTTGCTCCGCGAACACGGCCTGATCAAAAAACTCCCCAATCAGAGGAAATATGTTCTTACGGACAAAGGCCGGAAAATTACCACCGCTACCGACGCAGCTTTGGCTACCTCAGTTGAAAGCCTGCTTAAAGAAGCGGCTTAGACAGGTTCAAAACTGAATCACGTAATGGCACAGCATCATGGGCTGTCGGCTGCCCGGCGTGGCTGCCGCGCCTCCTACACTGGATTGCACTTAATCTGATGCGCAAATACCAGCGGATTGTGTTGCTACGCATATCTTCGCTTGCATCTTGGGTGTCGTTTTTATCAAAAACATCTTGTTTTTGTTTGATGTTACGAAGGAATTAGTTACTAAAACACCTATGCTGAATCGACAGGGAGGAAAGCAGCAGCCGCGCGCTCCAGAGAACTCTTGGAATGTGATTCGAACGCCCGCGCCGCAGAGTGCAGGTAGTAGTCAACGTTCTCCAGAAGTTGCCCGACTTTCGGAAATGATGCAGAAACAATATCACGCACAAGCCCGATGGTCAAAACCTGTTGAGGCCGGCTGGGTGCTTTCAAAATGTTCGGGTTGCCGATTGTCTTGCCGTTCCTCATGTCCTCGGCCGCATTGAGGTATTCGTCGAGCGCGACGGGTGCGTCGATATACGGAGCAGGTCCCGAAGGCCGTGAGGTACACATGAATTCCATCCTAAGCTTGATAATGAACAGGTGTGCGATATGGCAAAGGAGCATATGTCTACGCCAACCGTCCCAAGACCTTGATTCGTAATGATCCATGCCGAGGTATTCCTTGCATTCGCGAAAACTTTGTTCGACTGACCAGCGCATCAGGGCGGGTTTCCGCAAGTCCTCCGCCGTTGCGTCGGCAGACTCGTTGCAGAGCGCATACTTGAGGCTTCCGTCCGCCAGCATTCTGACATACAGCCAAATGTCCTTCCCAGGCCTGCCGCCACGCACTTCCACCACCCTCAAAAACTTGTCCTTGGTTATGATCGGGCCTTTCGCGCCAATTCCGAGCACGACGTCGCTCCAAGGCACGCCGCTGCTTTCCGCTATATCCTTGACTGTTCGCGGCGGGAATTCGGGTTCTTCCTTGGACGGTTTCCTCCCCCTCCCGGAATATGGCGGCACCGCCATCTGCGGACGCCCGACAAACACCATCTGGCTGCTCTTGACGTCGGCGAAGTATATTTTGTCGTCGGGCAAGGAGTCCAGGAAGCCGCCGTCGCTGCCAAAAGCGCTGTCAACGCCCACATACTTCGCCGGAAATAGCCCGGCATCCGAGGCCCGCCTAATCATTTCTGCCGCAATCACGTTCTTCGTCCGGAATTCAAGGCTTGGCGGGACGCCGCATTCCTTTCGCAACCCGGCATGGCCAGCGCCAAACCAGGATTTCGGCATATACAGCTCGTAATCTATCAGCGCATATCCATGCGGGCCCACGTACCCGGACATGACGCTCGCCTGGCAGTTGTCGGTTTTCCCCAGCCTGCCGCAATACTGCCTCGCCACGCCGACTGATTTGTGCCCTTTTTTCGGGAAGTCCGTGCCGTCGATGGTCTGCATCCCGTCTTCGTGCGCGAGCAGCTCCGAAACCTCGCTGCGGTACTCGTCATGCATCCCCGCGTCGTCCCACTTGCTCTTCGCCATGAAGAATACAGTGTTGCGGACAGTGCCGCCGCCCCCGAACGCAAGCGCAATCGGCTCAATCGACTTGCGCTCCAGATCGCTCAACAAGCCTTTCAACATGGTGACGAAATGTCCCCGGTGCTCCTTACGCCCAAGATATTCGACATACCTGCCGAGATGCGCCGCAAAATATTGCTTGACCCTAACCGTGATGTCCTCTGTTATCCCCAGTGCCGGCAGTATGGCCGGATACCATGTCGGAATCCCGTTTATCATCGCTTCTAGCTCCTCCCGCCCGTTTCGCAGCCTTTTCAGGTCGGGGCGGAACTCGTCCGCGAATGACTTGTCCATGACGTAGACGTATATGTCCTTCTTCTTCCCATGGTACACAAACGCCTTGCCCTGCTTCCCGTATCCCTTGGTGATTCCAAGGTACGTCCAGTTGGCCGCCGCGTAGCAGGTCCCCAAATACCTCTCACGGTCTACGAACGTCTCCACCATGTACGGCGCGATCCCGTATTGACGCTCCCAGTCGCCCTTGAGGTGCCCAAGGCTTTTTGAGAGTACGTGAGATGCCAGATTGCGTACGCGGACCCATGGCAGTATGAGAAACCTGTTGTTTGTCACCAGATGAGGCAGCTTCGACCGCCTGGCTTCCTCCCCCCAGCCGATATACGCATCCCGCGGCCCCAGCTTGTATGCCGCGGAGCAGAAGCTGATCGCGCCGACTATACGCCTGCCGAGAGTAATCACGTACTTCACGCGCGCACCTATCTGCGATTCATACCCAAGATAGTGGTACTCACGCACAATCTCGTCCCAAAAGGGTTCCCACATGGTTTCGTCCACCTTGTGAAGCCGTACTGTTCCCAGTTCATTCAGCTTGCCGGTTATTGGGGTCTTGTCATATTCATACGCCATCGTTCCGCCCTCGTTTGTCGGCTTGCTATATTTTTACGTATGAATAATACCATGGGCTTTATCAACCTGTCAATGAGTAAAAGTCACTTTGTAGTGATAAGCGGATGTTTTGATTGATTAATCGTGGCACTTGAGGTATAATCACGTTAGCGGAGGGGGCGTGGTGTTATTGGATAGGATATTGCCTACAGGCGATTTGGCCA
>WRAW01000127.1 GCA_009780015.1 Defluviitaleaceae bacterium
CGAACTTTCGATCAATTCGCACATTTTCACACAAAAAGCGTGTGAAAATGTACTCATAACCTGAAAATCGCTTCGCGATTTCGCCCGCTTGCGCGTGCGGTTCGCCTTCGTCGAACTCAGGTTGAAAAAGAGCCAAACCGTTTTCAGCGCATGTCGCTTACGAATCCCAATCAGTATGAGTATTGCATCGACAGGCTGCGATGCGGCATGGTGCTGGATTATTTGGGAGTTCCGTACTGAACCAAGGTCTTACGATAAACGACAAGGAGGGATCGCGTTCAACACTAACATCGAAGAAAACGCCTATGTCATAGAGTTGCTGGACATTCTCAGAGACAATGGCAAGGACGCGTCCGGGCTTGCGGCCTTGCTGACCCATATGAAGGATATGGAGAATTTCGTCAAATCGGCTGAAAGCCAGATAACCGATATGAAGTGTCAGCTTGACAGCATCAAGGAAGTTCAAGACCATCCGATAAGAACCGCGCTACAAAATACCATCAAGACCCTTGAAGCCGGAATCGCGGAGGTCAAGGCGCATTTAACCAATCTAAAGTCAAGCATATCCGAAGGTTGCAAGAACGCTGTAAGCGCATTTAGAGATAAAGGCATAACGGCGCTTGATAAGGTCACGTCATTCTTACACGCCAAGCCTGTACTTGAATCAATCAAGAAAGAAGCCAACGCGAACGCCAAACACTGCGACAGGGCCATAGCCAAAATCGAAGCTTTCTCGAAGGAATATCACAACGCTGGCTTAGGAATAAGAAACATGGCTCGCGTTTTAATCGACAAGAAGCCGATTGATGCGCCGAAGGAAGCCGGGAAGCTTGCAAAGGCGTTGTGTTCCTTGTACAAAACCGAAAAATCTTACATGCAGGGCATATGTAACGCGGCTGACAAGGCGATAGGCAAGATCGAGCAGCTTGAATCCAGCGCCGGCGCTATATGCGGCAAAAAAGCTACTATGAAACCTGGCCTTTTAGAGAAACTCGCCGAGAACAAGGAGAAAATCCGGCTGTTAGACCTTGAGAAGTACGTGCCCGAGCGTCTGCCTAAAGCCGCGGAGGCACAGCTATGAGCCGACGCAGACTAAAGGTGCGGGATAAGCTTGTAACCAAAATGTCCCGCGATGGCCTAATTGAGCAGAATGTCTCCACTAACGAGGAAGTTCGCGTCAGTATGCGCAACATCGAGTTTGACCTAAAGGGCAGTGACTCCGGCCAAGCGTTGCCTGATAATGCGCGAAGCGTACACACTAAGTCCAACTCGGCAACCTTGTCCCGATTCGGGAAAATGTCTGCCGGTGGGACGATAGATTCCGCAAGCGCCGATAAACGCCGTAAGTATCGCGCGTTCCGAAACTATAACGATTCTGTCAAACAAGACGTTGATGCCGGACAGAGCCGGAGCGATCAGCAAGATCTTCAAAACCAAGAACGACAGGTATCACATGAAGAACACATCTTGCCTGTGGGCACACACAGCGATACCCCGGCAGCGTCGCCTAAATTCACAGATACGGAGCATCCGACGGCAATTACGCAGCACAGCAAGCTAAAGCATGAGGCAGCCTCGCACCAACATGAAAAACCAGCGCCATTACAGCACGAACGCCAACACGAATCACCTTCTTTGACAAAGCAGGGTTACGCTTCTGATACAACCGAAAGATCGGCTAAACCGCGTAAGCATCACAAGTATAAGGAACTGCACCACCTTGTACCCGATTCCAAGCCGAAAGATATCAGTTTCGATGCTTTCAAAACCGAAGCAGACGGCTCATACTCATCGCGGGTTGAGTTAGCTGAAACATCAGCCAACCAGAAACTTAGAGATGGCCCGATATCCAGTTTGCAAGCTGATAAGCCCGGCAAGCTACGGTTTTTGGATGATGAGGTTGCGGTAGATAGCGCCAATACAAAAGATGATGCGCAAGCAAAGTTCCATCAACATAAGCTTACTAACAAGCTATCGGAACAGAGCAAGAGCCATGACAGACTGGAACATAACAGCGACGCACCCGATATGTTGCCGGACTACGATAATCCCACGCCGTTGACAGATGAATCCACAGCGGCTAATCCCTTGGGCGAAACATCGGCACAACAGCTACAACCGCCAAAACAGCCCGCAAACCGTAAGCTTGCCAAGGCCGAGCGCGTCTTCGATGAGGATACGGGAAAGGGCAAGTGCAAGCTACACTTTGAAAAAGAGGCCAAACCTTTGGGGAAACACATGAAGGAGCCTCTGCCCCTTCGCCCGGTTAAGTTCGGCGTAAACTCCGCCATTGCCAAAGCCCACATGAAGGTATTCCAAGTAGAGCATGAAAACGTGAGCGTCAAGGTCGGACACAAAGCCGAACTTGCCGGGGAAGGTGTTATACGCGCCGGTCTGCGTTACCGTAAGAACAGACCCTACGCCAAAGTAGCGAAGCTTGAGAAAGAGGTTGCGAAGAAGTCAGCGAACCTTGCATATCAAAAGGCTCTCGCGGAATACCCCAAGCTTAACAGCAGCATACTCTCGCGTATGTGGCAGAAACAAAAAATTAAACGCCAATACGCCAAGCAAGCACGGGCGGCGCAGACTGCGCAGACTGCGGCCGCGAAAACAGGCTTGGCAACCCGAAAAGTATTAAAGCTTGCGCTGGCCGTTATCAAGAGCAACCCAAAGTTATGGGCGATTGTCTTGGTTGTTGGACTGACCGTATTTCTGTTCACGTCATGCGTCAACCTCATATCAAGCATAGGCAGCGGTGCTTCGGGAGCAATTTTTGCCACAACATATCTGGCTGGGGAATCCGACATCGACAACGCCGCGCTTGCCTACTCCGAATGGGAGGCTGACTTGCTGACGCAGATAGACAACGTACAGGGTGAGTTTCCCGGCTTTGACGAGTATCGCTTCAATGTGGATATGATAGCCCACAACCCTCTTGAACTCCTGGCGTATCTTACGGCTGTACATTTTAACTTCACTTATCCAGAGATATTGGACGCTTTGCGGGAGTTGTTCGATGAGCAGTACCAACTAACATTCACGGAAAGCGTAGAGATTCGCCACTACGAGGACGAGGACGGCAACCTAATACCTTATGAATGGCGTGTACTCACCACTACCCTAACCGCGCGCTCACTAACCGAAGTTATTCATGGGCGCTTATCCCCAGACCAGCGACAGCACTTTGACTTGCTTATGCGCACGTCGGGGCAAAGACAGATAGTAGGCAGTCCGTTTGAACACAACTGGCTGCCGTTTGTCACAAGTCATTATGGCTGGCGTGTTCATCCTATATCTGGCGCACGGGAACTGCACCGGGGCATTGATATAGGCCGTCCGACAGGTACGCCCATTCTGGCCGCTCACGACGGAGTTATTACCTTTGCTGGCAGTATGGGCGGCTACGGCAACGTAGTATTCATATCCGGTGATAACGGAATTGAAACCCGGTACGCCCACTGTGACACAATTCTAGTCACCGTAGGCCAGCAAGTATCAATGGGCGATGTTATCGCAACCGTAGGCAGTACAGGTGATTCCACCGGGCCGCACCTTCACTTTGAAATACTCCGAAACGGCCAGCACCTGAACCCGATATTCTTCGCGCAAACCAACTCCGACCCAACTGCCGACACCGGCCCGATATTTGGTGATCCCGGCGCGCCCATTGGTGACGGTACGTTTGAGGCAATGCTGGCAGAGGCTACACGGCTCGTGGGCGCACCGTATGTATTCGGCGCAAGCGGCCCAAACTCTTTCGACTGCTCCGGCTTTGTCTGGTGGGTACTGACACGCTCCGGCGCGGCCGACGTAGGGCGCACATCATCGCAAGGATTTTATAACATGAGCCGCCCTGTATCTCCAAACGACGCAAGACCGGGAGACTTGGTGTTCTTTCACTCCACCTTCTCCAGCCCCAATTTCATCACGCACATCGGAATCTATCTCGGCGGGGGACAAATGTTTCACACAGGAAGCAATCCTAACGGCGTTGAGATTGTTAATATCACTACACCACGCTGGCAGAGCCATTTCCATGCGTTCGGGCGCTTATCGGGATAACCAAATATCCGACTTATCAGGAAACTCGATAAGCCAAAATAAGCGTAATTCAAGGGGGAATAACCATTATTGCAATAATCGACGCAGAACTAGCCGAAGGGAATCTTCGCCGCTACCCCAATCTCGCCTGTTTGAAGCTGGCAGGCTATCACAAGGGCAAAGGCGACGATTTTGTACTCAAAATGGACTATGAAAATCTGCAAGACTTTGAAACTGTCTATATCAGCAAGGTATTCACCAAAACGAAGTGTGACGACAAAATCCTGTTGCTGCCAAACGTGAAGTATGGCGGCACAGGATTTTTTTACGCCAACGCCCCAAGCCTGCCCTATGAAGTTGAACATGCCGTCCCTGACTATTTACTTTATGACGGCTATGTTCAAGCGCAGCTTGACAAGGGAATAAAGCCCACTACCCTTAAATGTTTCACGGATTATAGCATCGGGTTCCTCACCAGAGGGTGCTTTCGCCGTTGTGAGTTTTGTGTTAATAAGCGCTACAGCCGCTGTGTGGCTCACTCACCGATTGCTGAGTTTTACGATAGCAGCCGTAAGAAAATCATGCTTCTTGACGACAACATCTTGGCGTACCCTGGTTGGCGGCGACTGATGGAGGAACTATGCGCTATCGGCAGACCCTTCACCTTCAAACAGGGTGTAGACCTCCGATTGATA
>WRAW01000128.1 GCA_009780015.1 Defluviitaleaceae bacterium
AGGGAGTGGAAGTCCCACAGTATGACGGGCTTTTCGCGCAGCGCCGTCATGAAGCCGAGCAGCCCGTAGCTCGTCACGAAGCCCAGCACAGCCTGCCTGACCTCGTTTTCTCCTGCGCGTTTCATGGCGAGCTGTCCCGCGACACAGTAATATGATCTCAAACGACACAATAAAAGTTAGGACAAAAAGTAACAAAACGACGCAGACACATCTTGGCGACACATATTCATACAGAAAAACGACAATTAGCTGTATGGTGTTAAAGTTGAAGTTGAAATGAGCGTTGAAGTCATTGCAAGGCAAACCCCGCCTGCGCGTACACAGGCGGGGAGCAAAGCCGACATATCTGCGATAATTGGCGGATCATGAAAGATTGGACCCTTCTATTGTCGCTTGGAATTGACTTTTGAGCCGAAGATATTCAATACGTGCCGTGTGCCTTGCATCTTCGCTGGAAGCTCCGACGATCATGGAGTATGCATCGCGAAGGTCAAGTTTCAGCAGCTTTATCTTCAATGCGCAGAGTGCGTCCCAATAGTCATCGCGTATGGCGCGGTCGAACAAGGAGCAGTCCCAGCTTTCGAGCAGGGCGACAAGGTTTTTCAACAGCGTCAGCGATATAGTGACGTTCTGACCCATAATCAAAACCTCGCTTCATACGCAAACCCTAACTCTTCGATGGCGGATTCAAGGATCCAGAGGTTGTACTCGTAATACGAGCGCTTCTCTTCAACAGCTTCGGAATCATTCGGGGAGACCCTTTCGAAAATCAGGTTTAGTTCATCATGTTCATCTTCAAGACGTCGCAACTCGGATTGATCGACATCGTAGAGCATCCGGAGCAGCCAGAGCGAGAAGCTGACAATCAGCTTTCGGCGCTTGCGGCCTGTGGATAGGATGTAACGGAATATCCTTATCATTGAAATATCACTTCTTTCTAATTATAATTTTTGCGCCATGCTCACAAACTTAACGGGTTGGCGGCGTTTCTTTGGCAGCCCCGACCCGCATCAGGCGAGCGCCAAGCTGTTGGCGGCAGCCATGATGGTATCGGTGTCGAGGGAAGGCTTTTCAAGCTGCGCGCCCAGCTTGAAGGCTTCGGTCATGAGGTTGTCGAGGATCCTCGGGCAGCCGTGCGCATAGCCGACAATGGCCGCAATCGAACCTTCGCCGAGCACGGATTCCGCAGCGCCCGCAATGCGCAGCTTGTGCAGCAAGTACTGTTCGGTCTCGGAATCGGAAAGCCCCGAAAAAGTGTAGTGTATGGCGACCCTCTGGCGCAGCGCCTCATGCACAGGCTTTTCGAGGGTGCGGTTCAGGTGCGGCTCTCCAGCTAGGACGAGCGTGAAGCAGTTGAGCGAATCATATTCGTGGTTCATGATCATTTTGATGTCTTTCAATATGGCAGCGGAATATTCGTGCGCCTCATCGCATACCAGCATAAGCGGCCTCCTCTTTTCCTTGAAGAGATGGTAGAGCCTGTCCTGTATCGCCCTGAACATGGCGGGCTTCCCATAAGCCGCGTCAATCCCAAAAGCGGCGCAGAGCTGCCGGTAAAATTCCGTGACGCTGACTGTGGATAGGCAAATATACGCGATTTCGTTCAGGTTTTTGTCGAGCGCCTGCGCAAAACAGCGCAATGCGTAGGTTTTTCCGAACCCCGGGGCTGCGGTGAAGACCCCGATCCCGCGCGTGCCGTTGAGATAGGAAAGCCGGCCGGTCGTCTCCTTGTAGTCCTTTGAGTGGAAAGCGTCCTTGACGGAGAGCGATTGCTTGTCGAAAGGGTTTTTTGAAAACCCATAATATTCCTTAAACATTGGCTTGTGCCTCCTTGGAATAATCGACTGTTGGCAAATCTTGGCGCTTGACTCTGCTGTTGGCCTGTTTGTCCGTCAGTTTCAATGGGAATCGCTTGCCATTGTCGAAAATGTAGGCTTCGGAAAGCCTGTCCGGCAGGAATCGCACCTCAACCGACTGGCGCATGAACTGGATGGGCGCGTCGAACTGCATTTTCTGCAAGGACAGCGTGGCGTCGTTTTTGACCTTTCTGACGATGCGGTTCATGAAGCACTCGTCGAGCCATTCCTCGGACTCTGGGAGCCGTATTTTCCCGCGTGTCGCAAGGAATCGGTCCATGGGGGTCTGCCCCGTGGAGGAGTTTACCGTCAGGTTGTGCTTCCGCACTTCCTCGGCAAGTTCGCGGTTGAATTCATCGATAGACCTTATCTGCCCGATGTCCAGGCCGTGGAGCCAGCGTTGTTTTAATACGCCGAACATCCTCTCAACCTTGGCTTTCGCGGCCCCGTCCCGCACAGGCGCATGGATGAGGACAGTGCCAATGCTGCCGCAGATGTATGCCAACTGGGAATTCTCATAAGGCGAACCATGGTCGCAGTACAATTTTTGCGGAATTCCGGTAGCGGCCACCGCATCCTTGAAGACTTTTTGAAAATTGTATGCGTTGTCTTTAAAGAACAATCTGGCGCCTACGATCATGCGCGAATGGTCATCGACTATGGCCAATAGGTATGTGCGCTGTTTTTTGCCTTTCTCATCCGGGACATAAGGGAAATAGCACGTGTCCGCCTGAAACATGGCTCCGAAGTAGGGTTCCTCGAAAGCTTTCCGGTCTTTCAGCGGACCTGAGGCAGCGGGGTTTTTGAGGTCATTCACCTTGATGAACCGCTGGATCGCCCTTGACGACACCGTAGCCGGGATGAAGCCGTCTGTCACAAGGCGCTCGTGGATGTAAACGGCATTGAGCCTTGGGTACTTCTCCTTGAGCCTGTATATCTCGTTGATGCATTCGTCCGATAGTGTCCTGGTGCTGCCCTTGTCGGAGCGCGACCTCGGCATCAGTTCCTCCATGCCGCCGAACTTGTAGAGGTTGACCCATTTTGACAGCGTGCCCGGCTTGTACTGGAATGTAGTCCCGTCCGGCCTGAGGATTGGTTCTTCCGTGACGCGCCGACAATACGCGGCTACGGAGGGATCCGGGAACGTGTCCTGGATGACGGGGGCGATGAGGGCGAATTTGAAATATGCCCACTCGCGCTCCATGTCTTTGGGATTGGTCTTTTCCATTTGTATTTACCACCTTTACTTTGATAGCTCCGATCAAAGCCGGGTGTAGACGCATTATCAAAGCTGTCGTCAATGGCATCAGGAATCGCCACACAAATGACAACGGCTATGAACGCGAACAGCAAATAGACCCGCTCGGGGTTCATATCCTTGGATTTAGTTATTTCCATATGCCTTTGCCGCCTTTTCTTTGATAACTCCGGCTAAAACCGGGCAATCATACTCTAACATAGCTGTTTCTGGCTTGCCATTTCGATAGTATGGAAAGGGGCAAAGACAAAAAGGGCGTGGGCTTACGGTGGATTGGATAGCGTCGCTGGCGCTGGCATCCTTTGCATAAATGAGAAGCCGAATTTGCTGAAGAAGTGGCTGAGCTTGCCAGACAAATCATCGTAATCAATGAGATCGCGTATGAACTCAGGCACAGGCGTCATTTTGCTTGATAGCACGCCGATCATTAGATCCTTATGCGAGGCTAGGCGCTTCTTCCATTCGTACAGCGTGGACACGGCAATGCCAAATTTTTCACACAGCTCCACAACTGTGCAGTCTCTCTCGAAATATGCAATCAGCACGGTGAGCTTGAAGTGAAGGCTGTACGGGCTGTAGGGTATGAGTACATCAGGAAGCAACGCGTGAGTTGCGTCGCAGGACTCGCACTTAAATCGGCGAACCCATACGAGGCAACTATTGGTCTTTCCTTTCAGACGGAAGACCAGCCACCTGGAGTAGCCGCCGTATAGGCCGAGCATTCCGATTGCGCCGCAATGCGGACAGCCCTTGTCGTTGTGGATATAGCCATCCGCCGCTTTCTGATATTTGCGGTCGTCGTAAAGAAATTCTAAAAAGCTCTTGCAAAGTGCGGCAAATAGTCTTATCATAGTGATGTTGATTTGTCCTTTCGGGCAATCATTGGTTAAGAGAAAGAACTGTTGCTGCTGAAGGCTTGGGGTTCTTTCTCTTATTTTATTCGGGCGGCATTGCTTGCTGCCGTTGCGACTGCCGGAAATAGATTACATGCAAAGGGCTTAATCGTCAAGAATTTCACAGATTTTTTATATACGGGTAGGTGTCCGCTCTGCGGACGTATTTTGATGCCGCTGCGGCGGGGACGGGGGCTTTGGTGCGTTGCTCGCTCAGGCGCGGGCGACTGCGGTGGTGTCGGATAGCCCCTACTCTGCCTACTGCCGCGCTCCATGAACGCCCAGCACGGGGAAGGGCGTTCACTCCGCTTGCCATTCGTTATTATTGATATACCTATGGAGAGATGCGCTTATTCTGTTACGCTCACCAAATAATCAAATTTCCCCAAATATATATTTTGCACTATCACGGATAGCTGCGTAAGCGAAATGCAATCTTTGACTGCACCGCGAAGCTACACCCGCGTACACGCGGGTGTACAACGAAGCCGTATACGGCTTCGTGATAGTTTACAGAGATGGTCTCTGAATATGGCAGCATGAAAACACCGCGTCGTTAAATGCGACACGGCTCGGGCATGACGTTTCTTATATCTGGAAATCATGTTGTCGTTTTTTCGCGTATTGCCGACTCTTTAGCCTGTCGCATAACATCTTGGGCGCAAAAACCCAAGGCGATGACCGCCGGCCACTCGGCCTGTATCATGCGCGCGGCTTG
>WRAW01000129.1 GCA_009780015.1 Defluviitaleaceae bacterium
GGAAACAGGGCAGAAACTGACGATAGCAGTGGCCTGGTGCAGGCCGTGCAAGAACTGGGACGCGCTGCTCCCGGATTTTCTGCTGAAAGGCAAGCACTACAGCGGCAACGAAATAGAAAGCGTGATAATAGACAGCGCGACGGTTGCCCCCGTCAACCAGATAGAGAGGGAGGCAAGCGAGTCCACGGTAAGGCGTTGGATAAGGAATGTCGGTGAAAGGATCAAAGCTGCAGTCGGCACACTCAAGGGGCTTTTTGGGTGCGCCTGCCATTCCGCCAGCGAAACAGCAGCAGGCGCCTTGTCTGTATACGGCACCCTGGAGCAGGCGCTGGAACGTGCGCCGAGCGCAAAAATGTACAGCGGCAACAAACTTGGGCTGGCCAACATATGGCTGTGCTCGGGCAGAATAAAATCGAGTTCGTGCCACCTTATCAAGTAGATTGACCAAAAACCCGATGGCTACCCCTTAAAATGGAGATGGCAATTGCCAATACATAGAGAGGGGTCGAAAAATGGAAACGAAGATCAGCCGAATCAGGGAAATTGACGTGTCGGCAGTCGAAGGGAACAGGATATTGGCCGCTGAAGTGGACCGGGACACTGTCGAACGGTGCAAGTGCGCCATAATGGAGCTAGGCCTGCTTCAGCCGCCGGTAGTAGGTACAACCAGCAGCGGAAGGCACATCGTGCTGTCAGGCCAGAGCGAGCTGACGGCCATGAGGGAGCTTGGCGTAAGAAAGATGGATGCAGTGGGTATGGAAATGCCCAGTGGCGAAGGGGGCATGGCAAAGCTTTCGCTGCTGATCATGTCATTGCAAAAAGGTCCTGGGGCCATATGTGAAGGCATGCTCCTGCAAGAAGCTTTGGAAAACGGCGCGACAAGGGTGGAAATATCTGCAATGCTAGGCAAATCCGCAAGCTGGCTCAGCAACCGGCTGGCTCTGGTCACGCGGCTCGATGCAAATGTGTATGAGATGGTAAGGGGCGGCATGCTAGAGCCGCGCAGTGCGCAGGAGGTCGCAAGGCTGCCTGCGGATGTGCAGTTCAAATTCGCGGAGACGGCAGTCCGCGAGAACATGCCGAAATCGGCAATCGAGGCACTTGTGGCGGGGTACAATGACGCTGGCTGCCCTGACGATGTGAAAGGGCAGATACTCCGCGACCCCCGGGAGGCGCTTAAGAGGCTGTCTGACAAGCGGCGCGCGGTCAAGGTTGGGAACGGGCTTCCCAAAAGCGCCGACCTACAAAATGTCACGGCACACATCGAAGCGCTGAAGGGGCCGCTGGCACACCTTGCGGGACTGCTGTTTAATGCGTCGCCATTCGATGTGTCGGGGCACATGAAAGCAATCCGGGAGCTTGCTGCCGAACTCGGGGCCCTGCTTGCGATCGTCAGCAGCCTGGTTTCCCCGGGGAAAGGGGGTGCTGGGTGATGCCAGACAAATGGGAGACATACGGGAAGATACGCGCCATGCATGTAAACGGCGTCAGCGACAGGCAAATCGCGAAGGCGCTGGGCGTCGGGCGAAGGACGGTCAGGAAATACCGCGAAGGCGCAACCACGCCTGCCGTCCGGGCAGACGGGCCGCGAAAGGCCCCGTTGAGGGAAGCCGTTGAGGGCGAAATCATGCGCATGCTGAAGGAAAACGCCTCGCTCCCGCGGAAACAGAGGTTGAGCGCAAAGGACATGTGGGAGGTACTTGTATCCAGGCATGGGATAGCGATATCGGAGTCGCATGTGCGCCGCATCGTCCGCGAAGTCCGGGGTGCGGGCGGCGAGGAGTTCATCCCATTGGGGCACGAGATGGGGGACTGCGCCCAGATGGACTGGCTGGAAGACGTAGCCGCAGTCATAGGCGGGGCCAAGACCACAGTCCAGGTATTTGTATGCGCCCTGCCCTACAGCGGCGCAGTCTGCGCATTCGCCTACCCCGACAGGACCATGCTGTCTTTCCTGGACGGCATCGTCAAGTCGCTGACCTGGCTGAACGGCACATGCCGCAGGCTTCTTTTTGACAATGTGAAAACAGCCGTGCTGAGCGGGAGCGGCAAAAACGCGGTGACGCAGGAGGCTTTCAAGCGCATTGAGAAGCATTATGCCTTTACGTCGGAATTTTGCAACCCGGCAGCCGGCTGGGAAAAATCGAATGCGGAGAACGGCGTGAAGATTACGAGGAACAAGGCCTTTGTCCCCATGCCGCGCGTAGAGAGCTATAAGGAGCTTCAAAAACATATCAGCGTCAAGCTTCTGAAGTATAACATGACCCATAAGATACAGGGCAGGGCGCGCGGAATATGGGACTTGTTCCAAGAAGAGCGCGCGTCCCTTGCGCCATTGCCGCTGTCGGAGTTCGAAGTGGACGAGGCCGCCACCGCAAAAGTCCGCCCCGACCAGACAGTCAGATACGGCAAGGTGAAATATTCCGTCCCCCATGGGCATGTCGGCAAAAACGTCACATTGCGCGTGTCCCCCTTCGAACTCAAAGTGTATTGCCGGGGGGAGCTCCTCTATACGCACGACAGGGTCCGCGAGGGCGGGGACGACCAGTACATACTGGAGCACTACCTTGAAGCCCTTTCCCGGAAGCCACGTGCGATAGGGCAGGCCCTGCCGATTTCGAAGGGGGTGATGCCGCCGCAGTACAGGGCATTCTTGGAGCTTTGCGCCGCCAAGGATGCGAAAAGGCAGCTGGTGGACGTGATGCTGCTCGCCAGGGACATCGGCGAGGAACGCGTGCTGGCCGCCGTGGGCGACGCGGCAAGCACCGGCAAGCCGACAGCGGAGCTGGTGCGCTACTACCTTTATGGGCAGCAGATGCCTGCCGACGAGTTTAAAATCAAGCATGTCGACCTGTCAGACTACGACATGCTGATTGATGGGAAGGGGGGCCGCGATGGAGAAGAATAACAATATCGCGAGCCTTGCCCAATCCCTCAAGCTGCCCGTTTTTGGGTCTTACTCCGAGTACGTAGAATCCGGCATGTCAATTGAGGACGCGCTGGTCGAGCTGATGACCCGCGAGTATGAAAGGCGCCACGAGGCCTCGGTCAAAAGGCGCGTCAAGAGTGCCGGGCTCCCACATGGGAAGACGATTGACACATTCAAGCTTGCTGCTTCCATACCCCATCTGAAAAACGACCAGTTGCAGGATATCGCCACTTGCCGGTTTGTCAAGGACAAGCGGAACATATGTGCATTGGGGGGTCAAGGAACTGGTAAAACTCACCTCATGGCGGCTATTGGCCATGAGGCAGTGAGGTTGGGTTACACCGTAAAGTTCCTACGGGTAAGCGATATGTTGACGATGCTGAACGAGGCAAGCACTGAAAAAAAGCTTGGGGCCACAATGAAAACGTTGTTGAAGACAAACCTGATTTGTATGGACGAGTTGGGCTACGTCACGCTTACCTTGAAAAAGGCACAACTGCTGTTTGACGTGATAGCCAAGCGCAGCGAGGTAGGCGGCAGCATATACGTAACCTCTAACTATTCTTTTTCCGATTGGCCGAACTTCCTAGGTGACGAGGTTTTGACGAAGGCCCTTGTCGGGAAGCTCGCCGGGGATGCCATTGTATTGAACATGAATGGCGAAGACTATCGCATTGCGTCTAAAAAGACATAATGTATCTTGCAGAAAAGTCACAATCAATCGGAGGCACCGATGCTTATCGCGTCGGTGCCTCCGTTTTGCATGCAACTTCACTGCATGTGTCAAAAAACGATTGTATGTCCTTTCTTGCAGGAACTGATGATGTTTTACGAATTAAAGCCCATGCCATCGGAGTTTCGAGCAAATTTCAGCTCGTCTGTTTCGCATCGCCGCTTGCTTCATGGGTTTGAGTGGTGCCATTTCCGAATATCGCACTGCGATTATGACCGGTGCTTTAGTGGAGTCACTTCTGATGCTTGATTCCACTTAGGCTTACGGCCGGGTTTCGTGTTTACGGTGCGTGTCGGTTTCTGCGAATTTTCGGGAATTGCCCATGACCGCCCAAACAGTACTACGCCTTCGATTTTTTCATCACTACACCAAAACTGCACTTGCCGAACCGATACGTCCCATTTCTCGGCCATCTCCTTTGCAGTCACATATCCGCTCAATTTATCCATTTGCGCCTCCAAAAAAACGAAACATGGGTCATTACATCACTTGTTCCAGCAAAATAATTATATTCGCATCCGTGAAAAATATCAAGTAATATTTCTGTGGCAAGCAGTGTCTGGTGATATCACCAGACGCATTTTTCAAATTTTGGCTTACGCCACAATTTGAAAAACGGCTTGTTGGGAAGTATCCCAAGCCCTCGAAATCGTCCGCATGGCGGACGATACTAAGCCTCGCTTCGCTCGTCTGCTTGCTCCCTGCGGTCGCTAAAACATGTCAAATGCAAAACTAAAGCCAAAAAAAGACAAAAAAAAATAATGTGCCGCCGAGATGGGTAGTGAGTTATCTCGGCGGCACGATTTCATATTATTATCATGACGGTAGCTTGACCAGCTTTTTCAAAATCAATTCGACCTGCTTCCAAAGCAGTTCATAGTTGCCCTTGATGTCGATAATGTCGCTGGCAAAGATACTTCCATCGGTATTGACCCTACGGGCGATTTGATTCAGGTTACTAGAGGAATTGGAAAGAAGGCGAATCATATTACA
>WRAW01000130.1 GCA_009780015.1 Defluviitaleaceae bacterium
AAGCGCGTTAGGCGAAAATAAGCTCGATGGGTTGTGGGGCGGCAGGCCCACGTTAGATGTGGCCAATAATTAACGGACAACGCATGCAATATTCGTTGCATGGTCGGAGCACCGCTCCAAGTCGGACCTCATGCTCGTAGGCAGCCTCCACGAAAAATGGGACGGGATCGGCTATCCGCATCGTAACCAGATTGGACGATACCCGCGTGCGAAGAACTGACAAACGTCTTCGCTCGCGGGTATAAAACGTAGCGTGGCAGTATTGATCATTCAGTCAACTTATATGCAAACAAATGGGAACAGTATTACTATCAAGGCACGTCTAATAACTGCTTGTCGCACCCTTATTTCATCCAAGCCCGCCTTCTGTTTCAGTTTCTTGCTCATCCAGGGTTACAATGGCTGCCGTAGCAAGCAAGGCCGCAACCTCATCAGCGTCCAAAAGATTCACAGCTCTTGTTTCTGTAAACATTACCATATCGTATGGATCGTAAAGATTCAAGCCGTCTATTTCGTATACAATCTCAAAATCATTATCTGATTCCCCTGCCATAATGCGCAACCAAAGCGGGGTGTATAATCCGAACATAATTTGGTCGGAAACCCAGGAATACAGATTTGGCTCATTAAAGATGTGCCTTCTGTCATTGAAACCAACCTCGATTTCGCCTCGCCTATGCATCGCGTCTTCATTAAACAATTCTGCCTCACCCTGGTGTACTGGATCTCGGTGGAAATGAAATGCAAAGTGCCGCTGCACTGCATATGCTTTTTCCATTTCGTATTCGGAAACCATGTCGTCTCTGTGGAAGAAGTGTAATATCACGAACCCTTCTACAATTCGTATCCGGCCAATTTCGAAGTCCTCTGGGATTGAGCTCGGCAAATGAAGCGTCTCAAGTGTTCCCAATTCTGCAGCTGCCGCCACATTGAGCAAGTCAGACCCTCCCATGCTACACCAATAATATGACACAAAACCATCTATGTCACCCATGCCTCCATCCCTTACTATGAGGTAAGCATTCAAGAATGCCTCTAGTGATGGGAACTCCATTATGGCAATTGGCATGTCCCCTTCACAAATCAGATCTTTTCGATCATAATCCTCGGTTTCATTTGCATTCATCGTGTATGGATTGCTCGTTGAGGTCGGTTCAACATATCTTACGCAGCCAACAAGCATTATCGACAAGATTAGCATGATTCCTTTTATTGTAAATTGTTTCATTGTGTTTGTTATATCCTTTCCAATTATTTTTTTGACTTTGAGTCTTTGTCATTGGCGGTCGCGATTAGCAAATATTTGATTTTCGTGTGTGATGCACCAAAGAGTGTGATAAGGAGCACCTGGTGTCATTACACATCGCCTACTTGAACAGCGACCATCGGCCGCTCCGAACATATGCGATATTTCATGCGCAGTGTATAGTGCCAATACTCGGTTGGATGCCGGAAAGCATTGGAAACACAAGTTTTTTTGAAGGCTTGTGTCGGAGTTAGTGGCTGTGAGCAACAGAAATATGGCGAGTTAGTGGCAAAAAGCCTTTCTTTTCCACGATATAATGGTATAATTAGGACAATTACAAAGACAATTATCCTAATTATACCAAGGAGGGCAAGCTATGGCAGTCGATCACGCACAGCGTCTTGGAGAGTTGATACACAAGCACATTGTGATGAATCTAGCATCAATCAAAGCCTCGTTTCCTGGGCGTTCTCGCAACAGCATTGTTCGCGACCTAAAGGCGTTGCACTACCTCTCAAGCTACAACAACGCCGGCGGCTACTACACCCTACCGGGTATTCCTAGCTTCGACAGCGACGGAATATGGCGGCACGCAGATGCCTACTTCTCAAAGCATGGCACGCTTAAGAGCACTGCCAAACGAATGGTGGATAGCTCCGAAAACGGACTTACGCATGATGAGCTACGCACTAAGCTTGGTGTGCGCGTGCAGAATACGCTCCTTGACTTGGCTACCCAAGGGGAGATATCACGCGAGAAGCACGGCGGTGCCTACATTTACGTCAGCGCAGACAACGAATTGCGCTTGGGTCAGGTCGGCAAACGTCTTGCTGCAAAGGAGGCGCGCGTTGACCCATACACGACTATAGCTGTTCTCAACGCAGTGATCAAGCATCCTGGCCTAAACGCGCAAGGGATATGCTCGATATTGGCCGACGGGGGCTCGAACATCGGGCTAACCCAGGTCGCGACGGTTTTCGATGCCTACGACCTTGAAAAAAAAAACTCTCCTTGCGAATGATTGAGGCTCTCCGGTCCGAAATTTCCGACCTGGAGGCATGGCTACGTCTTAGCAAGTCGCAAACGTCAATCTCTCTGGTGGATTTTGAAAGGGCTGCCGCGAGCTGCACTATGTGCGGATCGTCGATGGTCGTTCAGAAAACGGTTACGCGGGAAGTCGTGACCCTCGCGCATAACCGCTTCAAGGCGCGGGAGCGGGTGCTCGCCTGCCGCGACGGGTGCGCGCACCCTGACGGCAAGACAGTCATACTGCGAGACAAGACTCTCGCCTCACTCGTACCACCGGGGGCGAACTATGGATACGACGTTGAGGCGTATGTCGGGCTTGAGCGGTTCACAAACAACCGTCAGCGCGAAGAGATACGCTCGGCTCTGTTGGAACAGCACGCAGTTGCCATCTCATCAAGCGAGATAAGCGTGCTTGCACGCCGGTTCCTGGCGCATCTTGAGGCTCTGCACAGGTACCGCGCTAACAGGATACGCGACGCCATCAACGAAGACGGCGGGTACACAATGCATATCGACGCTACAACCGAAGGCGGGAGAGGCACCCTGCTCGTCATACTTTCGGGATGGAGGCGCTGGGTTCTCGGCGCGTGGCGGATCCCGTCTGAATCCACCAGCTCGATAGAGCCGCGAATAACGGAGGTTGCGCGCCTCTTTGGGGAGCCCCTTTCGATAGTTAGAGATCTCGGGAAAGCTATGGCGGCAGCCGCCGAGCAGGCCGCCGAGAAAATGTCCGCGCCTCCTAAGGTGCTGGCTTGCCACTATCACTTCCTGAGCGACATCGGAAAAGACATACTTAGCGAAGACCATGAGAACCTGCGCAAACTGTCAAGGCACCTGTCCGTCCGCCCCAACATCCGTGGAGTCATCAAAGCGCTACGCAAGAAGGCCTCTCCAGCC
The DNA here is from genome assembly GCA_009780015.1 of Defluviitaleaceae bacterium. Taxonomy (GTDB): domain Bacteria; phylum Bacillota; class Clostridia; order Lachnospirales; family WRAA01; genus WRAA01. The sequence goes on from WRAW01000130.1 coordinate 3,173, forward strand.
GACATCGTCTGTGCCAGACAGCACTTTGCGGAAATTGACGAAAACCACGCAACGCCCACATTGCCAGGTGGAGGCTCGGGCGTCGCGCTAGTAATAGTCCTAGCACAGTGGATACTTGACTACGCCCACGACTGTGCAAACGACACCTTCCCGTTCGGGCGCCCACACTACGACCTTTACAAGAGATGCCTTGCCGCAAAAAAAGTAGTAGAAACATTCCTTAACGCCACATCCCACCCCGACCCCGATGTTGTCAGTGCGCTTGGGCGATTGTTGGGCGCGGTTTCGCCCTTCATAGAACACAAAGAGGTGCAGGCGACAGTTACCTGCATCGGGCTGCGTATGAAGTTGTTCGACAAGTTCCGGGCATTGTTCAGACTTGAAACCGTCTTGCCATCAAACGACGTCGGGAGTATGGGTAGCGGGCAGAACTCCGCAGCAGAGCGGCCATACGGCGAGCGCATTCCGGAGTACGAGCGCTTTGAGGGACAGATACGATCCGATGTGGAGGAAATGCGCGCACACCTCAGGCAGCAACATGTCTCCATGTCCACAAAAAACAAGCTGAAACGCTCCGTTAAGATCATCATTGACCATTTGGATCGCCACAGCGAATACCTCTGGGGGCATTTGGTTCCGCTTCAGGGCGTGGGGGATGTCTCGTATGGTGTGGTGGATCGCACAAACAACGTATTGGAGTCTCAATTCCACAAGCTCAAGCGCAAGGAGCGGCGAAGAAGCGGGCGGAAGATACTTACGCGAGATTTTGAGACAATCCCACCTGCGGCGGCTCTTGCAATGAACCTCTCGGATCCAGAATACGTCAATTTTGTCTGCGGCTCGTTGGAGCTTCTTCCGATCCAGTTCAGCAATATCGATCGCGAGTTATCGGCAAATCATGCCATAGAGGCAGAGCCTATCCGAGCGGAAGTGGATGAAGGGTTCAGCTCGAAATCCGAAAAAATGTTCTCTCGTAGACAGGATGTGAATGACTGGATCCTCGCTGCCTCGCTTGGAAGCGGAGGTGATCGCCATAATGTGACGAAATCCTCGAAAGCAGCCACTGCTGCGCCTTTTGAGGATTTCATGAATTTTGTAGACTGAGCATCAGAGATCACACCTCGGTTTGAACGCGCGTTGGTACAATTAGGATGAACATCCAACCGAATTTTGTCGCTATACATCGCTAGCGATTTCCTTCTTCACACCCCAACCGCGTTACCCGACGGCTACATAGGTTTGCGCAATGTGCTTCGCAGGGGACGGGGGACGTGGGACGGGGGCGGGACGCGCAGGGGAGCGTCCCCTACAATTAG
>WRAW01000131.1 GCA_009780015.1 Defluviitaleaceae bacterium
CGTGAATGCCTCTAACGCGACACGGGCGGGCGGCATAGCCCGAAGCCTTGACGGTGGCGTAACCTGGACTTCCAGCATTTTGGGCGATGTGGGAGATTTATTGTCCGATCCTAATAATTCCGGCCTTCCCCGCCGCTCCATCATCAGCAGCATTATTTTCGACCCCGTAAACAGAGATGTGGTTTATGTTTTATCCTCTGGTGCCGGAGTTTATAGATCAACCAATGGCGGAGTGACATTTACTCCGCACAATCAAGGCATTGCTCTGCAAACACACGGCGCTTTTCAAGGCATTGCCGGCACAATGCGCCTCGGCAGGGATGGCTCGACGCTGCTGCTGGTTAATGATGGGATTATTTACCAACTGGACATCGCCAATCAGGCCGGCGCATGGACGGCGCTCAATGGCCCGCCGGACGCGATAGTGGAACGCGTGGAAAAAACCAGAGAAGGCGTGCTTTATGTCACCACTCAACTGCAACAAATATCGTCCGGCCGCATTCCTTTCGGTGATGGAGGCACCAGAGCCGACATCGGCCTTGGAGGAGTCTTCGTGAGTACCGACAATGGTCATACCTGGCGGCAAATTTTTACCGATATGTATCATGTTACCGACATCGTTTCTGCTTCTCGAAACAGCGATATTTTGTATCTGGCTTCGCGGGAGGGCAAGGTGTATGCTTCCGCTCGAGGTAGCCGGACAGTACATACCGATTGGGTGAGGCTTGATGGTTTTAACTTCCATCACCCCAAGAATATTTTTGAAAATCCGCTAAACAACAAATCTATTATTGTTAGTAGTCACTGTGGTGGAACATGGGATGTAGTAATTCCCTTTGACGACCCCATACCCCAAAACACAGCCACGTTGCGGGTAAGCTTCCAGGGGCGCACCGCGCCGCAGGGCCCGGCGAATATAGAAAGACTCGATGTAGTTTGGGCTTGGACTAGCAACGGCAATACCTTCATAGCGGAAGAAATTGTCAGCACCGATCACAATGGCGAAGCGCAGATAACTCTGCCGCCGGCAAGCGAAAGCTCCGGACTGACCATATGGGTCAAGGGAGAGAGGACACTTGCGGTCAGCCGTAACATAGAGAAGATTGAGCCCGGAAGCACTATCAATGTCGGCGTATTGCTGGGTGGAGACGCTAACGGAGACAACGAAGTTGACCTGAATGATTTAAGCATATTTATGAATAACTACGGCAGGAACTCGTCGTCTCCAGGATTTAACCGTTTAGCGGATTTCAACAACGACGGCGAAGTCGACCTGAACGATTTAAGCATATTAGTAAGCAATTACGGCAGAAGAGGGGCGCCGCGGCCGACATTACCATGAAAACAGGCATGAAACCCGCTAATTGTCAATTATTCCGCATCGTGGAATTTAAATATTGCATTATAGTATACAACTTGATATATTAGCCATTATGAAAAGATAGGGTCCATTCTCCTCGCAACTGCAAGAGGCTCTGCTTGAGCAGGCGGAGTCGAGGCAGGTGTTGGGTAAAATCCTGTCGAGAAAAGGCTTACTGAGCGAAGAACAACTTACCGAGGCGTTAGGCGTTCAGTGGAATATGCTTGTTGTCAGCATCGACGAGCGCTCTATCGGGCCGGCAATAGATGTCCTGCCACTGGGACTCATAACGCGCTTGAACGTGTTACCGCTGGAAATTCGCCGCGGCAACACGCTTCTTGTCGCTCTCATATTATATCCATACTCTTTTCAAGGTCCAGAGTTTTTGACGCTTACACTTGTCTTAGCCTTAATTTAAAAATAATACCGCCGGCTGAGCCGGCGGTTCAGGATCTTGATCTTGATTCTTGAATCTTTGTGCGGCTATTCCGGGTGCACCAAGGCGTGGAATCGCCTCTGGCCGTCGATGATCTTCATTATCGCAAGCTCTTTTTCGGCGTCGCCGTAGTAGTTCAGGGTGGTCATGCCGGTAACGGTGGGGACGTCCTTCGTCGCCGCCATGGCGTCACGGATTTCCTGAGGCACCGTACTGCCGGCGCGTGTGATTGCGTCAAGGACAAGAATATAGGCGTCGAAACCGAGGGCCACGAAAGCGCTCGGAATTCTGTCGGGATGCATGGACAACCACAGATCGGTGAATTTCTGCGCCATCGGATTCATATCCGGCAATTCAAGGTCATAACCGAACGTTGTGAACATGAAACCTTCCACCGCATCGCCGCCAAGTTCCACGACATTGGGGTGGTCCATGGCGTCGCCGCCCAGGAAGAGGAACTCGGCGCCCAATTCTCTGGCCTGCTTCATAATAAGAGCTCCCTCGGCGAAGTAGGAGGGAATGTACACGAGTTCAGCGCCCCGAGCCATTATCTCGGTCAACTGCGCCGTGAAGTCCAGGTCGCCGGAATTATATCTCATGTCGGATACGATCTCGCCGCCAAGTCTTACAAAGTTTTGCCTGAAGAAATTGCCGAGGCCGATCGAATAGTCGGCGGAGATATCGACCAATGTCGCCACTCTTCTAATTCCGAGGTCATGATAAACGAAGTTTGCTGCTGCGGCTCCCTGGAATGGATCTATGAAACACGCGCGGAAATAAAATGGATTATCACGAGTAACGAGCGGATTGGTTGCGGATGTCGCCATGACGGGAATACCGTGCCTCATCGCGACTTCGCCGCCGGCCATAGCAAAAGCCGAACCGTAAGTGCCGATGATGGCTACGACATTGTAGTGCTCGATGAGGCGGGTAACAGCCAGCGCCGCCTCCACTCTGTCGGATCTGTTGTCGACGACGAACAATTCAATCGGTCGATCCAGTACTGTAGGGAACACTTGGTGCGCCAGTTGAACTCCCTCGAGCTCGAGCTGTCCGCCCCAGGCGACCTGTCCCGTCAGGGGAAGAAATACACCAATTCTGACCGGCTCCGGTTCAGCATACGCAAATGCACCGCTGGCCACAAACAAACACAATAAAACCGCCAACAAAACTTTACGCATAAAACATTCACTCCTTCTAAATATGGATATGTTTCGTACAAGTATTATATACTGTGTTCCCGTAATATTACAAAGACTTTCCGCACGTCTTTACGTTTCGTACAGAAATTTGAGGCAGGCGTCGGAAAGCGCCTGAAGGCTTGAAATTTCTTTGCGCGGAGGCAGCCCTGATGCCGCGTAAGCCAGGGGCAGTTCCGTACAGGCCGTCGTTATCAGCCTGTCGTCTTTGCTCCAAAGCTCTTCTGCTATTTTGCGCATAACCACTCCGGCCTCGGCGATTTCCCCGGCCTTGACCCGGAGCAGGCATTGATGAATCACTTCCTGCGCTTCGTCCGGCGGATCGAGAAATCTGTAGCCCTTTCTATTAGCGTATTCCGAATAGAGTCCGCTGCTGCGGATACCCGACGTGCCGAGCAGCCACGCTCCGCCCGGACTGCTCGCAGCCGCCGCTTCCACCGTCGCTTCAATTATATGAATGAAAGGTACCGGTAATTCATCCCGAAAGCGGTCGATAAAAACGTGCGCCGTGTTGCACGGCACGGTAAGAACATCGGCCCCCCACTCCACGAGGCTTTCCAATCCACGGCGCAACAGGGGTGTCGGGTCTTCTCCTCGTCCCAGTATGGCCTCGGTGCGATCCGGAATGGATGGATCGGAGAGCATGATGACGCGGGGATGATCCTGGTCGCGCTTCGCCGGCGCATCCCGTGCCAGTAATTTCATGAATTCCGCCCCCGCCGCCGGCCCCATGCCTCCCAGTACTCCCAAGGTTTTCGTCACCACAAAACCACCTTCCTTTCAGTGTGCTTGATCGAGTTTGGCAAAATTATACAATGTCCGCGAAAGTGACAAAGCGGCGGCGCGCGGTTTGGTTTTTACGCTGGCTGAGCGCCGCCCGTGCAGTTAACCGCGTTTTTACTCTAAAATTCGTGAGGGGCAGCGATCAAAAACTCTCCGCTTCGTACGTCAAAGATTTTGGCACAGAATTGTGATGATGGTGTTATCATTTTGCTACGAGGTGATTTTAATGATTGAAAGTGTAATAGATACAAAATCTCTGCCGGATATTTTGCTCAGGCTTATCCCAACAGAGAAAGTCCGCATACGTGAAATAGACGGAACTGTTCAGCTTGTGCCCGTCAAAGAAATAACCGATTGTACAATCGGATTGCGCGGGATATTGGCAGACTGTGATGATATGTCTGTTGATAAATTTTTGGAGCGTATGCGCGTCGACAAGGAGTTAGATTTATGAACCACTACGTCCTGGACGCTTGTGCCCTGCTTGCTTTGCTGCGAAACGAACCGGGCGCAGATAAGGTAGCCTCCGCTATCAATGCCGCCAATAACAGTGAAGCGGATATGATAATGCACAAGGCAAATC
>WRAW01000132.1 GCA_009780015.1 Defluviitaleaceae bacterium
AAGCGACTATACATTATGGATATTGACATGTTATCTCGTTTGCAATCTACGTAGAGCAACGCCACCTAACTGGGATGAGACTCAGCCTCCGCGGCGAGCTGCAACCGGGTGGAAAAACAGTTGAGATTTCCAAGAATGCCGAAATATCAAGGAATTCCAACAGCCATCCCGACAGGAAGCCAACCCTCGTGGCCATCGCATCTGCGCGCAGAGCTCACCGGAGTCCCCTGGGGAGACCCCTGGGGAGACCCCTGGGGAGACCCCGCCACCCTAACAATAATTAACTTCGGATAAAACCTCGAAGCACCTTGAAAACAAGGTTATTCATTGCAAACATAAACCTATTTCTTCTGTAATCTGCATTGTGACAAAGGAGGCGACCGCGGCCGGCAGCCTGCGGCGGAAGCAGGAGGGACACAACACAAATCTGTTGCAGTTCCGACTGCTCAAAATCACAAAGCCCGGAACTATCAACATCTTAGGCATAAGACTCCGAAACCGAACCTGCCCGGAAGACTTCGGAACGTCGGCCCGGGTGCCCGTCGTCACCTCCTCCCATCTTACTTCTTGATACTCCAGCGAATCGCTTGAAGTGTTTGTTTTCCCAACAAACTATCCATTACAGAAAGATATTGCTTGTGTAAATGGTATACATGGTGTAAGATTATGTAAGCACTTGCTTATGCAGCCAAATCCACCTTGATACACTTTTCGATATCGGCACCATGCTTATCACTGTACTGCCGCAGTAGGTAGTTAATGTAATCTTTCTCGACCATGCGATAGTAACTGATAAGGCCGCCAAGCACCTGTATGTCGTGGTAATCCCATCTGTTACTTGACTCTCTGCTGCGCATGTAGTTGTCCAGCATAGCCTTGAACTCCTTCTTGCGCTTATGGCCTATGGTAATCTGGTTATCTCCGTTCAACATCAAGCCAAGATTCCAATTGCGCCCAGCGGATGAGCCGTAGCGCGTCTTTTCCGGCTTGACACTGAATGGGGCGTTAAACTCCGATAACGTATCAACCACAAGCTTCTGCACCTTATCCTTGTCGAAGTCAATCTTGCAGGAGATTAGCAGATCGTCAGCATAGCGCGTGTAGACAAAGCGCCTGCTATCGAAGCTCCGTAAAGCGTTGCTAATTTTGTGGTCAACAGCAATCATCATCACGTTAGTTATAAACGGCGAGATTGGCGTGCCTTGTGGCAAGCCGTTGTTCAAGAAGCATAGACTAAGAGCTTTTGAGAGTTCATCTCTGCCGGTCGGATGTTTTACAATCTCACTAAACGGGAATATACGTGACACCATATCCAGCACGAATGTTGGTGTAGTGCTGCCGAAGAAATCGGCAAAATCCAGCTTCAGAAACCATTTGCTCTCATTACGCTGGTGGCGCTTGATAGCGTCAATGGTGCTACGGCCACGGATATACGCAAAAGCGCTGGTATGATATAGCGCAAACATGTGTGTCTCAAACAACGCCTTCAATTCTCGCAATGCGCACATCAGCTCTGGCAATGGCGCGTCGATACGCCGCAACCCGCCGCTACTTTTGGGAATGTGGAAGGTATGATACAAAGAAGCCCTGTCCTGTGCGAACAGAGCTTCCTTAGACCGATTAAACGCCGTCAGTAATCCTATCATACCCGAAACATCCGTATTCTCCAGCAGCTTGGGGTTTGGCCGCTCAACCCAGTAAGTCCGGGTGCTGGTAACATTCGGCATTACGTACTTGCTTAAATCCTCAACACCTGCTATCATATCCTCAAAGGAGATTTGGTAATACACAGGCGGTTGCTTGATTGTGATATAAGGCATATGGCTCCTCCTCGTTAACGCTACTCGTAATCTACATGGGTGGCGATGACCTTGGCACAACCGGAAAGCACAGGACATACTGACTCCTCGGCGTAAAGTCAAGATTAGATTTGGATTTTTTCAAGTCGAATCAGAACAAAACCTAATCAACAGCCTGACAATTATCTGATTTTCCTGACGTGACCCCAATAAGCCGGATACATTTTGTACACCAAAGCCGATGGCAGCTCTTCAGGATCCTCAAGGCGCCTTCGAAGTGTGCCCGCGTGCCCAGCCCCCATCTGACAATTTGTTGCTTCGGGTATTACCGCGAAGCGCCGACCTATAGCAAGCGCACCTGCCATAAGTACAGCTATACATTACAAGCGCGATATTAAAACGCGTCCAGCGTGAAGCCGAACGCGTCAATGAGTATCAGTTTCTTTAGTTCTTTGCCCTTGGTAAAGTTAACAAAGTTGGCTACGCCCAACGAACATATCATCCTAATGGTAGGCGCTACAGACAATGTTACATTGCACGCAGACACAGGTGTTTCCGCTACCGCTTCCTCATGGCTGAAATTCATAGAATTTATGAAGTCATCAACCATCTTCATATTACTCCAGTCTGCCGCGTAGTGTTGCGCGTCAGTCAAACGGGTGCGGAAGTCAAACATCGTCTTGATGTAGGTATTGTCCTTATTGGCGGTGGCTGTCTCCCGGCGAAGGTCGATGTTGTCAACACACAGGAATACATAACCTGATAGCTTTTGAGCCACATACCCATGAGCAGCAACCTTGATATTGCCTCTAATCTCCGGGTTTATCTCACACAGCATGTGGCCCAGTGCGTCAACCTTCTCCATGCCGACATGCTCCTGCCTAAACATCTGGTTTGCCAAGTTTCTGGGTTCAACTTTGTCAAAGTCATATAGCGTCAACTTGGTCAGCCCAAACCTAGCCAGCAGTTCCGCAACCGTAGCCCCAACAGAGCCGCAGCCGATAATGTGAATACGCTCCTTCACATCCTCCGGCTTAAAGAAGTCGTAGCTCTTGGACAGATTTAATGTCGCCATGCGCTGCCTCCCATATCATACATACCGTATCTACCGTACAGAGAATGATGCTCAAACCCATCATAGTCAACGTCCGGCCTGAGATGTCCTCCGTTTCGGATTCTTGACACGGCTTCGCTTTTTTTAGGTACAGGCTTCTGAACCTTCTCCTTGGCATCAGCTAGGAATCCATCCATGCAATCATCGCCAAGCAGCTTAACGGCAATATCTTTGTCCTCGTACAGGACATTACGCGCCATGTCGTAGATAAGCGTATGTACAGACAGCGACTTGTTCCAAATCATAAAGATGTAGAACATATCCGGCTCTAGCTGGTCTAGTATCTTCTGCCGGTGATTGTCGTCCACCCCGGATGGTGATACTCCCATACTTACGTGTGAATGCCCCTGCATACGGATTTTGTTGAAGGTGTCGTCGTCAAGTTCGTAAAGCCACTTGCTATATGCCGCTTGGTCGGTGCTAACCGTGCTGCCGGTGACTTCCTGCGGGTACACGAAAATATCCTCAATGATAAATTCGCTGTTGTCAGAGCGGGTAACAACACCGTGCCAGCCAACTTCGTCCTTGAACTCCGTCACCAAGGCAAGTATCTTTCTGTAAGCTTCCTGCGTAAGCCAAACTACGGCGCTGCAATCCTTATACGTGTAATTCATGCTGTAGTTAAGCTTCCCGTCCGACATCTTTATGCTGTCAAGCATCGCGGCGAAGTCCTTGCGCGCCTTACGCTTCATCGCCTCCGTCATGATTATTGGCCGTGACATACCGCACCTCTTTCCAGTTCCGCAATCGCCTCTTTCGGCGTCATCAGAGTTCCGTCGTGCTTTTCAACGCACTTTATTGGCGTGTGTGAAAGTTCTTTTGCAAACATACCAATTACCATCGAATCGTAGAAATTCAGATTCCGGGCCGATACCGTAGCCTGGTCTATGGCACCTACATAATCGCGCCTTTGCATATATTCCATGAATCGCCCGGCGTAGTCACCGATACAGCCGAAATGCTGTATATGGGGATTCGGGAAATATGCAATGCTCTCGGTTGGGAAGTTATGGTTCTGAAGTCCTACAAGCCCATTGCGTATATCAGCCTTAAACGCCGCGCAGATACGCAACTTATAACAACAATCCTCGAAGATAGCGCGGTACAGCTTTTCCATCTGTGGCTTCGACACGCCGGGGTTTAAGCTGCTATACATATATCCCCTGTGGTTTCCAACATACTGCTCGAACGCCTCAACGTCGTAAACATCCGCGTAGCCGTGTACTATAAACTCAATGGCTGTTCCTTTAGCCTGAATGATAGTCAGATTCTTGTTGCACATGAAGTATTCCATCAATTCAGAGTCCCCAGCACGGCCATTGATTGTACACTCCAGCCCCGCCAGAGTATATCTGCACTCTTGTATCTTGTGGGAAACATCACGCGCTTTTCCTAAGAAATGTTCATAGTTACGCTGATGCGAGTTGATTTCGTCCAGGA
>WRAW01000133.1 GCA_009780015.1 Defluviitaleaceae bacterium
AATCAGCGTATTCAACTAAAAACAAAACTGACTCCGTTTGAAAAACGGCGCTAGTTTGCGTAATTTGTAGATATACTGCGATAGGGCTATTATTTTCGTGTCTGGTGAAGCTGGTTCAGTACACACGACTGCGGTCTGGGCTCTAATATTAAATTTCATTCAACGCTTTGCCTAACAATTCGGCGATTGCGCCCATGCCGGAAATTCCCGCGACGCGCTCGGCGTCTGAGTTATAGTTCGTGTTGGTATTGACATCATAGGTAAAAGCTTGGCCGTGTTCGTCTTCGATGAATTCTATGCCGGCAATATGGATGTCGCTGACCTCCAGAAAAGCTTCATATTTAGGAATCAGAGGACTCGAAAAGTCGCGGATGATTTCAAACTTTGCCCTGGGAGAGCCCGTGACCGGACAAAAGAGATCGTCTATCTGGCAGACGTCTGCCGGGCATAGCTCAAAGCCGTCACGGGTGTCTATGCGCACGGCGTACAGGAATTTGCCTCCGATAAACTCGCATCTGGTGATGTACAGGCCGGGCGCCTTTATATAGTCTTGCAGCAGGGTTATGCCATCGACCGATTCCTCGAATTGGCCGCTTCCCACATACGATTCCAGAGCGGCGCGGTTGTCGAACTTGCGTACTCCAAGCCCCTTGCCGGCACGGTTGTGCTTAGTAATGAACGGCTTGTCGAAAGCGCGTGCCGCCTCCAGCACTTCATCCCTTCCCGACACGGCAATTGTGCGTGGAACAGCGATGCCGCGCGCGCTCAACGCTGAATACTGGGCAACCTTACTGATCTCAAGGTACAGGGCGCGGCTTGGGTTGAATACCTTGCGGCCGTACATTTGCAGCCAGTTAAGCACGCACGCGGTATATTCGGGTGCATATCGGTGTCCTCGGGTGTGGGACGAGGCGCTCATGCGGTTGTAAAACACGCCGTTTGGCGGCTCTTGCGACATGTCGAAGTGACCGTCGTTCAAGAACCATTCCTCAAAGGGCAGGCCGCGTTTTGACAACTCCAGTTCCAGCGGCTTGAACCAATCCCTGTTTTCGTGAATGACATAGATTTTGCTCATCCGGTTTCAATCCCTTCAAATTGGAGGTAGCGCTTCAGATTGTCGCTGCCGGGTCTATAGAGCATATCTTCCGTAGACCCTTCAGCTTCTACCCTTCCATTATACATGAAGTATACATAGTCGCACAAGCGCCTTATGTTTGAAAGTTGATGGCTCACGATAACCCAGGTGGCCGGGTTGTGTTTCTGTCTGTCAAGTATATAGTTCTCGAAGAAAGCGACGCTCTCTATGTCCATGTTTGAGAAAGCCTCGTCGGCGAATATGAGCTTGGGCGAAAATATCATCGCCCGTACGAGCGAGAGTTTTTGCTGCTGGCCGCCCGAAAGTCCCGGGGCGTATTGACGGCGGTATTCTCCAAGGCCGGAAATTTCGAGATAGTGCTCCAGCAACTGTTCGTCAGGCTTTATTCCGCGGACTAACAAAGGGTAAATAAGGTTGCGGATTACGGAATCATGCAGAAGGTAGGGTTTCCTGAATATCATGGTGATATCGCGCGGGCCGAGGCCGTCGTAATTGATGCTGCCGCCGTCCGGCTTCATCAGACCGGCCATCAGCTTCATCGCGGTTGTCTTTCCGCAGCCATTTGAGCCAACAACGCCGTAGATACGATTTTGCGCGGTTTCCATCCTGTCTATATTAAGCGAAAAATTATCGAAGCTTTTTCGGAGGTTAGAAATTTTCATCGGTGCGCTGTTCCCTCCTTCGCAGAAAGTCCGTAGTCAATGTGACGAAAAGGGCTATAAGCATAAGTACCGCGCCCAGAAATATCGCCTGATCGATCTCGCCCTGGTTGCGCAGCAGCGAGATCGTGGTTGTCATCGTGCGCGTGTGGAAGCGTATATTGCCGCCGACGATCATTATCGCACCGACCTCACTCATGGCGCGGCCGAAACCGGTTATCACGGCGAAGTATATCTCGTTGCTAAGTTCTCGCACCAACAGGAACTGTGTCTGCAGCCTGTTCGCGCCCATTGTGACTGCAAATGAGCGTATACGCCCGGCGTTTCGGCCAGCGGCTGTGTAAACCATACCGCAGATAATCGGGATAAGCAGCAGTACCTGAGCTATGACCATCGCCTCAAACGTAAACAACAGCCCCATGAATCCCAATGGCCCGCGCCGCATAAGCAGCAGGTACACCACCAGACCTATTACGACCGGCGGCGATGCCATAAGCGTACGGTTGACGCTGACGACCAAGTTCTTGCCCGCAAAATCTACGCGTTCCAGCATCAGTCCGGCCGGAATGCCGATTGCGGACGCGATAAACGTAGACAACAATGTCATGCGCAGCGTTAGAGTAATAATTCCGATGATCTCCCCATCGAGAAGCGTTTCCAGCATTGCCGCCCACCTTTATATATTAGACCTCTTCAGAAATTAGTCAACGTCGTCTTAGCGGTCTTTTTGCCGCAAAGCTACGTCACTCCTCACTTGCGTACCACTGCGGGTACGCGGCGCTCGTCACTCCTTGCCTTGCGGCAAAAATCCGCGCAAATCCGGCATTGCCCAATTCCCGAAGAGGTCTATTGATGCAGAGTCCCTCCAGGCGTAATAAATTAATGCTTCCCATTTTCAGCCGTTTACACGGCTGGTTCGACTTCGTCGAACTCAGAACCAGCGGTCAATAACCGAAATGCTGGCTAGAAGCGACGATTTTTTGCCAATCTAGGAAGCGGCGACACCGCGTACCCATAGTGGTACGCAAGGAGCCGCTGACGACGAGTGGCGGAAAATCGGCCTTCTAGACGGCGTTGAGCGTTATTGACCGCTGGTTCTCAGGTTAGATTATTGATCTGCGTCCGGGAAGAACAGCGGCTGGCCGAACTCCTCGACGCCGAATATTGATATCAATTCCTGCGTCGGCGTACTCAGCATCCAGTCTACAAAAGCCTGCGCCGCTTCGATCTGGAGTGACGACGACACAACCATTATACCGTATGGATTAAGTAAGTCTGAGTGTCCTTCACATACAATTACGAAATTGTCCTTGTCGGGATAACTCAGCCAAGTAGCGCGATCCGACAGAGTATATGCCTGCATTTCAATAGACATGCCAAGGGTTGCCCCCATGCCTTGACCGACTTCGATATACGCGGTATTGTCATGAGGATCCAGGCTAATGGCATCCCATAGCTGCAGTTCACGGATATGCGTGCCGGAATTATCGCCGCGTGAAACAAACGGTAAATTTTGCTCGAGTATTGCCGTGAAGGTTTCGTGGATATCGCTGTTGTGTAAAATAGGCCCGTCGTCCGGGCCGACGATTATGAAGTCGTTGTACATAATATCGTGGCGTCGGGGTGCGTAGCCTTCGGCTACAAACCTGTCCTCTTCAGCGCGAGCATGAACGAGCAGGACGTCAGCCTCGCCGTCGCGTCCGATCTGCATAGCGGCGCCTGTGCCAACCGATATGACTTGCACCTCCCAGCCGTATTCCTCCTCGAATACCGGCAGGATAAAGCCAAGCAGCCCGGAATCCTCCGTGCTTGTAGTAGTGGCGAGCACCAGGGTTCCACCTCCCGCCAAAGGATGCTCTTCTTCCGGTTCCACAGGCGGCTCTTCGGCTTGTTGAGGAGGTGCGGGGTGAGCCTGTTGAACAGGTTGAGCCGGCTGTGCCGGCGGTTGGGCGCAAGCGCCGAGCAACAGTATCGCGACTACCGCAACGGATACAAGCTTGAATAACAATTTCATACTACGCATTCAAATACACTCCTTTGTAAAAATATGGGGGAGACGTTGCGTCTCCCCGCAAAATCTTCTCGTGCAGCAATTTGAGAAGAGGATGACGTGGGATTTTAACAGGAGTGTATACAAACAAAAGCGCCCTCCAAGGACGCAAAAATAACTGCATAATTTTGCGAAATTTGCGTCCTTTTCACAATGGAAGGCGCATACGTTTCCACATACACCCTAACGTTCCAACAGGCATAGCAATGCCGTAGCCTGGTGGAATCGAAGCAAATATACTATAATACTGTACACTAAGTTTTGGTAAATGTCAATATGTTTCAGAAGCTACGCTTCCAACAAAGTAGCGGTCATTAAAGTGCTGGAAGTGCATGGAGATGTCGCGGAACGTTTGACGGCTGAGTCCGGTTGTCATAATGACTAGGATGTATGGCGAAGGTGAATAGACGATGGCCATGTCGTGCTGCGCGTTCGTGTCCCAGCCGGACTTACTTGCTACGGGGTGGTCGGAAGCGATGAAGGCGTAGCGGTTGTCGAGAAGGTTCTGTCGGAAATACTCGCTGTAACGGCCGCCTGATTCAATGT
>WRAW01000134.1 GCA_009780015.1 Defluviitaleaceae bacterium
AGTCCACCCCATAAAGCCAAAACCGGGCTTTATGGGGACCCCGGGTCGTCAGTCGCTCCGCCTACGCTGGCGCTTCGGATGCTAAACGTGTGCCACCGGCACACAGCATCCTTGCGTACCGCTTGGGTACGCTCAGTCCACCCCACAAAGCCAAAACCGGGCTTTGCGGGGACCCCGGGCGTCGCTTCTTCCTAGATTGGCGAAAAATCGCCGCTTCCAGCCAGCATTTCGGGTATTGAACACAGGTTCTGAATTTGGAGTTTGAAGGTGATTGTGTGAGTCTAGCGGTAATGTTTGCGGGACAGGGCGCTCAGTACGTGGGAATGGGCAGGGAGTTGTACGACGCTTTCCCGCAGTGCCGCGCCGTTTTCGAGGAAGCCGACGCCGCGCTGGGGTTTGATCTGAGCGAGATGATGTTTGCGGGAGATGAGGCTAAGCTTGCCGGAACCGAGTTCACGCAGCCGGCTGTGCTGACCCACTCGCTGGCGGCGTTCGAGCTGATTAAGGGTAAGATAACGCCGAGTTACGCGTTGGGACTGAGCCTTGGCGAGTATACGGCGCTTGCCGCGGCCGGAGCTCTTGGCTTTGCCGACGCCGTGGCTCTGGTTAGCAAAAGGGGCAAGTTTATGGCAGAGGCGTGTCCACCAGGCACGCAGGGAATGTCGGCTGTAATGAGCCTGGATCGTGAGCTTGTCCGGGAAGCTTGCGACGAAGCCTCGTCGTACGGCGTGGTAAGGCCCGCCAACTTCAATATGCCCGGACAGATAGTAATCGCCGGGGAGATTGCGGCTCTGGAAGCCGCCGAAAAACGCTGCGCCGAAAAGGGCGCGCGCAAGTGTATAAGGCTGAACGTTTCGGGGGCGTTTCATACTCCGATGCTTGAGGGCGCGGCGGTGAGGCTGGCCGCCGAGCTGGACGGCCTGCGAGGGCTTGGCAAGATATTAGAGCCAAGGATTCCCGTCGTGTCCAATTTTACGGCAAGGCCGGTTGAATCCGCCGACGATATTGCCCCGACATTGCTGAAACAGATTGTTTCGCCCGTAATGTGGGAAGACTCTGTGACATACCTGCTGGAGCGGGGAGTGGACACGTTTATAGAACTGGGGCCGGGAAAGGCGCTTTCGGGCTTTGTCAGGAAGACGGCAGGAGCGCGGACGGTGAACATATACAACATAGAAGACGCAGTGACATATTACAAAACGTTGGAGGCGATTTTGTGAGCGGCATGTTAGGCAAGACGGTGCTTGTGACAGGCTCCGGCAAGGGTATTGGCGCGGCAATTGCCGAAAAATTTGCCGAGCACGGAGCTAACATAGTACTTAACGTACGAGGCGCCGACCACTCAAAGCTTGTTTCCAAGATTGAGCAGCTTGGCGTGAAATGCGCCATTGTGAAAGCCGACGTATCGGACTTTTACCAGGCGAAGTATCTCGTGGATACCGCGAAGGATACCTTCGGCACCCTTGACGTGCTTGTCAACAACGCCGGGATCACGCGCGACAATCTGCTGATACGCATGAGCGAGTCCGATTTCGACTCCGTAATCGACACAAACCTCAAGGGTACGTGGAACACCACACGTCACGCCGCAAATATCATGATGAAGCAGCGCGGCGGAGCGATCATCAACATAACCTCCGTGGTAGGCGTGACCGGAAACGCGGGGCAGGTCAACTATGCCGCTTCCAAGGCCGGGATGATCGGCCTCACCAAGTCGGCGGCGCGAGAGCTGGCTCCGCGCGGGGTAACATGCAACGCCATAGCCCCCGGCTTCATAGAATCCGACATGACGGACTCACTGTCCGACGAAGTAAAGTCGAAATATCTCGAAAGCATCCCGCTAAAGCGCTTCGGAGACGCGGTTGACGTGGCCCGCGCGGCGCTCTTCCTGGCGGAAAACGGCTACATCACGGGAGAAGTCATAAACGTCAACGGCGGAATGCATATGTAGGGGGTATAGACTTTGAACCGCAGAGTCGTAATTACGGGAATGGGGGCAGTTACGCCCATAGGCAGCACCGCGCGCGAATTTTGGCAAAACGCCAAAAACGGCGTGAATGGGATCGGCAAAATAACGCGTTTCGATACGGAAGGGTTCAAGGCGAATCTTGCGGCCGAGGTCAAGGGCTTTGCGCCTGAGAATTACATGAACCCCAAGGACGCCAAGCGCATGGACTTGTACTGCCAGTACGCGATGGCCGCCGCGCACATGGCCGTGGAGGACAGCGGCCTTGATACTGCGTCCCTGGACTCCGACCGTTTCGGTGTGATGATCGGGTCGGGCATTGGCGGCCTGGGCATAATTGAAGAGCAGGTAGTACGCATGACCGAGAAGGGCCCGGGGCGCGTGTCGCCGCTGTTTATCCCGATGGCCATAGCGAACATGGCAAGCGGCAATGTCGCTATCCGCTACGGGGCGCGCGGGCCGTGCGCCGCGATTGTCACGGCGTGCGCCGCCGCAAGCAATTCCATAGGAGAGGCGTTCAGATACATCAAGCACGGCTATGCAGACGTGATGATTACCGGAGGGGCGGAAGCCTCCATCACCAAGATAGGAATCGCGGGCTTTTCCAATCTTACGGCGCTGTCTGCCTCCGACGACCCCGAGCGCGCCTCCATCCCGTTTGACAAGGAGCGCAGCGGCTTCGTGATGGGCGAGGGTTCAGGGATACTTATACTTGAAGATCTGGAGGCGGCGCGTTCCCGAGGCGCGCGCATCTATGCCGAGGTTGCCGGATACGGCGCAAACTGCGACGCCTACCACATGACCGCTCCACAGCCGGACGGCGAAGGCGCGGCAAAGGCCATGGCCATGGCCGTCGCCGAGGCAGGCTTGCAGCCGTCCGATATAGGCTATATTAACGCCCACGGAACCAGCACCCCTCATAACGACGTTACCGAGACGGTAGCCATCAAGAAGCTGTTTGGCGAACACGCACGCAAGCTGCTGATATCGTCCACCAAGTCGATGACGGGTCACCTTCTGGGCGCGACAGGCGCGATAGAGTCGATTGCCGCGGTAATGGCTATCGTAGACGGAGTTGCCCCGCCGACAATCGGCTTTAAGCAGCCCGACCCCGAGTGTGATCTGAACTATACCTTCAACACCGCAATCGAGCGCGACATTACCGTGTCGCTTAACAATTCGTTCGGTTTCGGCGGTCACAACGCCGTGCTGTGTTTCAAGAAGTATTCGTAAACGGAGGATCAAATGGATTACAATCAGGTTAAGGAGTTTATCGGAATAATCGACGCATCGGGCTTTGCGCTGTGTGAGCTTAGCCTCGATAACTGCCATATAAAACTGAGCAAGACCGGGGTGGGCTTCGGCGAGGCCGCAAGCGTGGCTCCGGCGGCAGTTGCGGCCGCAGTGACCACGTCAAGAGCCGCTGCTGCGACTGCCCCAATAATACCCCAGGCCGTGCAGACGCCTATTACAATTTTGCCCGAGGAAGTACCGCCTAAGGTCGAAGGCAACGTCGTCACGTCGCCGATTGTCGGTACGTTTTATCTTTCCGCCGGGCCTGACAAGCCGTCGTTCAAGAATGTGGGCGACAGCGTGAAGAAGGGCGACATTCTGTGTATCGTCGAGGCAATGAAGGTAATGAATGAGATAACCAGCGAATTTGACGGCACGCTTGCCGAGATTATCGCCAAGAACGAGGCCATGGTCGAGTACGGCGCGCCGCTGTTTCGGATCGTATAGGACGGCGCGTCATGAGCATGGACATTAACGAGATAATGCGGGCGATCCCGCACCGCTTCCCGATGCTGCTGGTCGACAGAGTGCTGGAGCTCGAACCGGGCGTGCGCGTGGTGGCGCAGAAAAATGTCAGCATGAACGAGAACTTCTTCGCCGGACACTATCCGCACTACCCCGTAATGCCGGGCGTGCTTATAATAGAGGCGCTGGCGCAGGCAGGGGCCTGCGCGATCCTGTCCATGGAAGATTACAAGGGCAGTACGCCGTTTTTCGCCGCGATTGACAAATGCAAGTTCCGCCGCCAGGTAGTTCCCGGCGACGTCCTTCGCCTTGAAGTGACAATGACCAAGCTTAAGAGCGCCGCCGGAATAGCCCAAGCCAAGGCATACGTCGAAGGCAAGGTGGCGGCGGAAGCAGAAATCACATTTATGATACAGCGAACTTAGAACCAGCGGTCAATAACGCTCAACGCCGTCTAGAAGGCCGAACTCCACCCCACGAAGCCAGAAGCGGGCTTCGTGGGGACGGCGAATTACAATAACAAGAGCAACAGTAAAAAACAAACCA
>WRAW01000135.1 GCA_009780015.1 Defluviitaleaceae bacterium
ACTCCATACGCTTCCTGCCGCCGGGCTTCGTGGTGACGGGCATTATCCTCCTGCTTTCGGACAAGCTGCGCAAGAACGATAAGGACATACGCTCTATCGGCCTGCGCGAAGCCGCTCTGGTGGGCTGCGCCCAGGCTCTGGCGGTGTTCCCGGGGATATCCCGCTCGGGGAATACGATCACCGCGTCGCTGGCCATGGGGCTTGACAGGGAGAACGCCGCGAAGTTCTCGTTCCTGATGTCTGTGCCGGCGGCCTTCGGCGCGATGATCTTCCGGATGAGCAGGGTCCTGGCCAACCCGGATCTGATCGAAGGGCTGAACTTCGCAAACCTTGCGGCGGGCTTCGCCACGGCGGCCGTGGTCGGCTATCTGGCGATAAACTTCATGCTGGCGATCATTAAGAAGGCCAAGCTGAAGTACTTCGCGCTGTACTATGTTTTCGCTCTGGCCGTGTTCATGCTGATATTTTTTTAGGAATCAGGGAGGTTCGCTTGAGTAAGTTGAAAAAATATATGTATATCGCGCTGGGGCTGCTGCTTGTGGGCATTGCGTTTATCGGCATCTTTGTGCCGGGCATACCGCGCACAGGGCCGGCCATCGGCGCGACGATCTGCTTTTCGAAGGCCAGCCCGCGCCTGTATAACTGGATGAGAGCAAGCAAGCACTTCGGGCCGTACCTGCGCAACTATTTTGAAAAGACCGGGTTGCCCATGGCCTACAAGGTGCGCACAATTGCGCTGATGTGGTCTGCCATGACCCTCTCGGTCTCTGTTGTGGACATACTCTTTGTGCGGATCCTTGTGCCTTGCATAGGCGTGGCGGTAAGTTTCCACGTTTTCGGCGCAAAGAACGACCTCACCCCCGCGGAGCCATACCCGCCGGGCTACAACATCCGGACAATCGGCATGACGTGGATATTCCTCGCGCTTGCGATAGCGCTTTCCGCGCCCGCTCTTACATACCCGCTTATCGCGCTGGCCGTGTTCGGCTTCACGCTTCCGCTGGCTGTGTTCGCGATAAGAACGCGTTAAGATACTCTACACCGCAACATCTATGAGGCTTTGGCGCGGAACGGAAACCTCCATGTTGATGCTTCCCTCGATGCTGTCGCCAATGGCGACGTCAAGCTCATGGTCTGCCGATCCGTAATAGGTTTGGCCTTCCGCGTCGATCCTCTCAATATCCTGCAAACTCTCAGCCGCCTCGCCAAGATGTTCAAACGTGGAGGCCTGCATCTCCTTGCCCCGTTCCTGCATCTCCTGCCCCTTCTCAACAGCATCTTGGTTGCCGTCTGTCACGCCCTGACGCTCCAAGATCCTGCCGTGCCGATATGTCTGGTTCGCAAGACCCTGATTCTGCGCCGCAAGCCCAATGCTGTTCTGCGCGCTTATAATGCCGATCATCTCGCCTTGGCTTATGCTTGGCATACCAATTCCCCCTCTGTAATATCCTTATGACCTACTATAACACAGGCGCGACGCCAATTTCAAGGAAAATTTTGGCGGCCGGCACACCAAGGACGAGCAAGACGGCGTTGAACTTATTCATGGCAGACGTTGCACCTTCGCGCAGTACGGCGAGTGCGGCGTCCGCCGCTTTTATTACGCTGAACGCGGCCTCCTCCTGCTCCTGCTTCGTGAACTTGCTCAGCACAAAGCTCGCCAGCTCCATACGCGCGGGCTTGTTGCCTATGCCGACCCTGATGCGGACAAACTCGTCCGTATCCAGCTGGTAGATCAAGCTCTTCATGCCGTTGTGCGTGCCGGCGCTGCCGCGTTCGCGGATGCGGATCTGCCCTAGTTGCAGGTCACAGTCGTCGTACACCACCATGATGTCAGCCGGCGTGCGCTTGTAGAAGTGCAGCATGTCGCGCACGCTTTCGCCGGAGAGGTTCATATAGGTCTGCGGCTTCACAAGCACTATCTTCTGCGTGCCGAGAAAGCCCTCGCCGTAGTGGGCGCGAAACTTCGCGCGGTTGATGTCGATACGGAGTTCGCCCGCCAGCCTGTCGATAACCTCGAAGCCTATGTTGTGCCGTGTTCCGGCGTAGTCCCTGCCGGGGTTGCCCAGCCCGATAATAAATTTCACGTCAGCAGCTTCCGTTTCTGTGTGGTCTGTGTCGCTTGTGCCGAAGATTTTCGAGAGCCATTGCAGCATGTAAACACACCCTTTATACTATCCGTTATGCTTGAAAAACAATGTGCCGATACAATCGCAAACAACGGCAAATGATTAATTAGATAACGAGAACGCCCCTCTGTTAAAAGTATAAACAAAAGAAGCCCTATTATAGCACACATGCACACATTTATAAAGACACCCGGCGAGTCTTTTTTCACGAAGTATGCGCAAAAATACCAGAACAGGATGAACAGCCATATGCCTTGCATAAAATGTGCGAAATAAGCGTAATTATCGCCTCCGGGAAATATTAAATTCCTGGGACGTGATTGCATAGGTGTCATATCCTCAAAGTTACCTTGGGCAAATTCTCCCCAATGAAAAGTTCCGTCATCCGTAATCCATCGCAACTTATTGATCAAAAAATGACTGTAACCAATAACTCCAAAGTCTGATAGCCGCTCCCGAATCACTTGCCTGTCAGCTCGCCGCATTTCCTGTGTAGATGAAAAACCGGCGGTAAAAAAGAAATCTTCCGCGTTATATGCCCCATAAGTATACCTATCTCCAACGGTTTGCCGCTGCATACCCATTTTAATCCAGTGTTCAACAGGAAACGCAATCCCCTCTCTAAATGGGATAGTGGTCTGTGTGTGGACAAAAAAGTTGAACAACGTTCCCGTCACAAATATTGCTATCCCGGAATATATAGCAAAATATTTGATGTTATAGTCGCCCTTTCTTAAATCTGTAATAAGTTGTATGATTACGATGGAAATTAGCGGTATTACTGAAGATGGCTTAATAAGGTAACCTACATACGCGACCACACCTATACACAGCGCGAAAAACACCTTCTGCATTTTTTCCGCACTCCTGGATTTTGCATAAAGAAATACAATGCCCACCACCATAGGCATGGACAATGTATCGGAGTAAGGTACGATGATCCAAGGGGAAAATGCCATCAGCATCAGCATAAATATCCAAGCTGTGTAGCCCTTCCATACATCAAAAGCTTCTTTAACCGCATGGAACACCAGGACAATAGCCGAATTTATAAATATAATATTTACAACAACCAGCGTTTGTACAAAATGAGTATCTAAGCCGAATAGTCCTAATGCCCGGTTAATAAACCTAAAGAAGAACAAAATCACAAGGTTGTTCGGATATATTGAGAAGTACTCGATCCAGACAAACTCAGTTGAATCCCCGGCCTGTGCATTCAGTATAATCAGTCCGACATCATGTTCTAAGCTTGAATGAATCAGAAAAGCGTAAACTATTTGCAAGATAAAGATTATGAACATGGTAGTGTACACGATGTATATGTATCTTTTTTGCAGAAATTCAGCAAATAGCTTACATCTTTCTGTTACGACACACACTACGAACGCAAGCAGACAAAAAGCGACTGTGATAACAAGGAAGTTCGTAAATTGCTCCTTGAACGAAAAGAAAAACGCCGTAGCACGGTTAAAGAATGTGGCGTTTATAAATATCAATCCGGTTAAGATGAAGAACCCCCAGTTTAGGATTGCAAGCAGAGCGTGGTCTGTGCCTCTTGTGCCGAAGATTTTCGAGAGCCATTGCAGCATGTCATCCTCCCTAATCTGCGGTATCCACCGTGTAGACAGCCTCTGCGTACATTTCGCCGGTGACCGGGTGCAGTATGCTGACGATGAACCGCGCCGCGCCCAACCCTTCGCGTGTCAGCATAAACGGGAAGGATGCTGCCGGGATGTTCTCGTCGTAATCTATCGTGTTGTCGCCGTAGAGATCTACCCTTATTACGCGGACGTTCACCACGTCCACACTGGGCGGCAGATCCGGCAACTCCATGGGTAGTTCCACGGCTGTTTCCGGAACGACAAACCGCACCTCAAGCTCCGCCGGGCCTTCGGCGGGTTGCAGGAAGTTGACTGTATAGTGCGACTGCGCGTAAATCTCTCCCGTCTGCGGGTGCAGAATCCGCACCTCGAAGTCTGTCGGGCCTTCGCCGTGGCGCACAAGGCTGAACGGGAAGGCCGTGAGGGCGATATTCTCGTCATAGTCAAGGGTGCGCTCGCCGCCCGCTGTACGTGTTACGCGGAGGTTCACGACATCTACGCCGGGCGGTACGTCGGGCGCGTGCATCGGTAT
>WRAW01000136.1 GCA_009780015.1 Defluviitaleaceae bacterium
TACGATACTAAGTGGTTTTAGACAACGAAACGCGAACAATTTCGTGCTTTCATGTTGTCTAAAACTCTTGCAATGTAAAATCGGTACGATACTAAGTGGTTTTAGACAACGAAACGCGAACAACGCCGGCTGGAAGGCCGATATTCCGCCGCTCGTCGTCAACTCATTCAGATTGACGGAAAGTCGCCGCTTCCAGCCGGCATTTCAGGTATTGAACACAGATAGGTTCTTAGTAGGTATATCTGCCAAGGATTTCAAGCAGCTCCGCGCCGTTGGGCGACTCGGCAAACTCGTCATAAGTGACTTGAGTTGCGGCCCTAAATCCCCTCATTGCTTCTTCGGTAAAGTAGTTGATATTTACGCCGGCATTATATAGGTACTCTAAGTATTCATCATCGGTGGCGGCGGTAAGCTCCCATTGGAACTCGGCGACTTCCTGAGCCACTTCATGAATAATCCGGCGAAGGTCTTCGGGCAATCTGTCATATGTCGCGGCCGGCATAAAGAACGGGTACACAAAGAATCCGTGGTTGCTGATTGTTATATAGTTCTGAACTTCATAGAATCTTCTGGTGACGATGTTGGAAAGCGGGTTTTCCTGCCCGTCGGCAATACCTGTCTGGAG
Source organism: Defluviitaleaceae bacterium (assembly GCA_009780015.1). GTDB lineage: Bacteria > Bacillota > Clostridia > Lachnospirales > WRAA01 > WRAA01. The sequence continues at coordinate 626 of WRAW01000136.1, forward strand.
GGCTGTATACAGCTCTACAAACGGGATCGAGATGGCGCCTGCGTTTATCGCTCTAAACTGTGAAATGAGCATCGGGCTTTGGCTAACCCTCATCTGGAGGCCGTCCAAGTCTTCCACGCTGTGGATGGGGCGTACGTTATTGGTTAACTGCTTGAATCCGCCTGTCCAGTAGCCAAGGCTGACCAAGTTACTTTCGGCCAGGAATTCTTTGAAGCGATCTCCAAGAGCGCCGTGTAAAACTCTGTAAGCGTCGTCCATAGAGTAGAACAGGTAGGGCAGATCGAACATCTCGAACTCGGGGATAATGGAAGTAAGAACCGAGTGCAGAGGCGCGTTGAAGTGAATTACATCGAGCATCATCTGCTCGAGAACTTCTTGGTCGTTACCAAGCTGTGAATCCGGGAATACGGTGACGACTATCCGTCCGCCCGTTCTTTCCTCAAGTAGCTCCGCAAACCTTGTGGAGGCTATTCCCATCGGGTGAGAAGCGCTGACGACATGCGCAAACGTCAGGTTGAAGACTTCCCCGGGGTCTGCCGGAGCCGGGGACGCATCGGCGGTACCGCCGTTTGCAGCGGGCTGAGCCGGTGGTTGCGCCGAAGCCGCTCCTCCGTCCGGTGCGGTGCACGCGCCAAGCAATGCCGTGGCTAGGATCAATGCCGGTACAGTTCTAAACAGTTTTTTCATGTTACCATCTCCTCTTAATAGTATATCTTGTCGTCTCGATAGTCTCTCCAAACGTTTTCAAACCAGCCATCATCCTCCGGGATTGGGCGGACCGCCTCCCAGCTATGGCTGACGCTTGAAGTGTCCGCGTCGAATGTCGAAACGCAGGCTACATTATGCAGCTCGTTGTCAATAGAGTATTTGAACTTCAGGTATTCGCTGTCGAAAGCATACGAGCCGTCCGAAGCTATCACAACGTACGATCCTCTGCTCTTTCCTCCCTTTCTTATGTATTCCAGCATGGCGCTTAGATAGGTATACTGACAGACGAGCATGTCGTAATTTCGGAAGACTTCGCCAATATCACTAACCGCAGCTATACGGGAAATACTGAATACGGATTGAAGCTTGTCACGTACGTCCGGCATTATCCGCTCTATGTCCTCCGATGTGCGAAAGAACGCGGCGGCCTTTGTCATGGCTTTTTGACACTGCATACGGATATCGGCGGTATTTGCCGCTTCGCCGATGGTTACGCTGCGCACTTGTCCAAGCTTAGATCGGACGGTTGGAGCGGCGGCTTTCAGGAAGTCATGCAGATTGCGCGGTGGCTGTTTGCACTTCTTGCTTATAAACATCGCCGCGCGCGCGCCTCCGGTCTGAGTAGAGTTAAGCGCGCTGCCGCCGGGCCGGTATACGCCCATTGTGCCGCACACTTCGCCTACGGGGAAGAAGTTCTCCAGATTGCTCCGCCACCAAACGTCGCCTTGCAATCCGCCGTTATTGTGCTGGGCGCACACGTCTATCTCCAGGTATTCCTGTGTTATGTCGATGCCGTTGTTGCGGTACAGTTCAATTGCCGGCGGGTTCATCTTGGCAAGACGGTCTATCGGCTTGCCGAACATCGCTTCGGACTTTGCCAGATAATCGTGACTTTCCTTGGACAGAGCCTTAAAGAGGTCGGATTCGAACGCGCCGGGGAAGCCGGGGTTGTTGATGTAATCAAGGAATACGCGCCGCCCCTTTATCTGTGTCTCAATATATACCAGAATGTCGATGCTTGATGATGCGAAATTGTCCAGCTTGCGGGCATCGAAGGGCCATTGGTAGCCTTTGAGGAATACGGCGTCGTTCATTGCGCCGTAACTTTGAAAGTAGTCGCACAGGAATTCGCGTTCGTCGCCCATGTTGTCGTCGGTGGACACATAACGCGGCAGCACTTGCTGATACGTGCCGGACACGTTCCAGCGGAACTTGGTGGACGCCATGCCGTACTGCCATTCCGTAAGGTTTACACCCGCTACGCCGGCTTCCAGCGCCACGCCGGTACCACCAAACTGACTCTTGGGAAACACGGAGCTGTGATACATGCACGAAGGGCCGCCGGTACAGTATATTATATTGGTGCAGTTAAACAGCGTAAACCCGTAGTCTTCCCCGTTGATGTTCTTGAGGTTGATTGCCAGCAATCCGGCCGCCGCGCCGCCGTCCTTTATGACAGAAACGACCTGGTGATTGTCGAATATGTCGATGTCCTTCAGCATAACCTGACGCTCAAGACATTCGGTCATGTACCTGGACGTAAGCGGCCCCGCGGAACTTGCGCGGGTGTACGGGTCGTGGTCGGTCTTGTAGCCTATGTGCCGGCCGTAGCGGTCTGTGGGGAATGGGACGCCTATGCGCTTGAGGTTGTAGAAACTCATGGTGGACAGAGCCGCTTCTACCATGGCGATATCACCATGCATCGCGCCGCCGTTCCACAGGGTCTGGGCCATTTTGTACGGGCTGTCGTCGTCAGCGCCGCTTGTGGACATTTTATAATAGGTTTGCTTGTCGGAGCCGGTGTTGCGCGATGTACCCTTTTTTAGTCCTTCCGTCACGACGGCTATATTTTTTACGCCCAGCTCGAAGAGGCTGTTGGCGGCGTTGAAAGCGGCCGCGCCGGAACCCACTATTATCGTGTTGTATGAGTGTATCTTTAGGTTTGCGATATCCACTTACAATCTCCTTATATGAAAGCCGCCATCGACGTTTATTACATTGCCCGTACAGAAGTCGAACTCCTTGCGGCACAGGCTAACCACCACGCCTGCGATGTCCTCCGGCCGACCCCACCGCCGGATGGGGGTGAGCCCATCGGCTATCAGCTTTTCGTACTTGGCGGTTACGACGGACGTCATGTCGGTCTTAATAATACCGGGCCTGATCTCGAACACGCGGATGCCTTCCTCTGCCAGCCTGTCGGCGAAAAGCTGCGTTACCATGGCCAACGCCGCTTTAGATACACAGTATTCGCCACGATTTACCGAAGAAGTATCGGCCGAAATCGACGATACATTGATGATGCGCGGGAGCGTCGCTATTTCCTGGGAAATCATATGGTTAGCCACAAGCTGCGAAAGGAAGAACGAACCCTTTAAGTTAATATCCATTACATAGTCAAAGCTTTCTTCGGTCGTTTCTAACAGATCCATGCGCTGCTTCGGCGCTACGCCCGCGTTATTTACCAGCACATCCACTCTGCCGAAGCATTTCAGCGTTTCGGCCAGCAGATTTTCGCGGTCTTCCCTGACTGATACATTTGACTGTACATAGCGCGTCTTTACTCCGTACTGTTCCAGTTCGTTCAAGATACCGGCCACGTCCTCGGGCGGCCTTATACCTGAGATCACTACATTGTAACCATCGGCGGCCAGCGCCTTGGATATCCCCAAGCCGATACCGCGCGCTCCGCCTGTGATTATTGCACACTTATTCATGGTTATACGTTAACCCTCCTTGCTGTATGTATCCTTTAGCCGATTTCTGATTACCACCAAAGCTGATTAAATCGGGAAAAATCAGCCATGAGAATTTATAAAAAACCTCCAGTGTGATAAAATAGAGTTATCACGCAACTAAAAAACCACAAAGGA
>WRAW01000137.1 GCA_009780015.1 Defluviitaleaceae bacterium
ATTTGACTCGCTCAAGGCTGCGGTCATTGTTGCCAGCCGAATCGCCTTCCTGGTAATTCGTGCGCGAATTCGTGCTTATGTTTGTAAAACGCCTGGTATCAAGTATCCCCATGTGCTTCATTTCAAGTACATAACCTCCCAAAAAAAACAGGAAGTCATCGTAATGGGGAGATACGCAAATAATGTTTTTTTCAGGGATCACTTCCTGAATATTATGAAAAAACATACTTTCTATCCTTCTATATATGAATAAGGTTGTTTGGTTCGTTGATTATTGTACAACGTCCTCCCATAAGGTGTCAACCTCGTGTATCCATTGCGAGTTTCCGGACACCCACTGCAACAGTTATGCCTCGTAGTTACTATTCAGTGCATAGCTACATACTTTTATGTCTGCTCTGAGTTTGCAGTGAGCAGGCTTACTGCACAACGGGCGCACCGCCCCTCCAACTCTCACCAGCGCCCATCCCTTCACTCCCCACCCACCCTGCGGTGCGCCCACCGATTTCTCATTCAGTGCCTGTAAATGCTGATGGTGCAGAGGGTTGGGTACGATTTGCAGTTCGATTCTGTACGATGATGACAAGTTCTGCGCCATGATGTGCCAGGCGGCATTTTACGCACTGCTGCTGCCCCGCTTAGTTGATGTGCCGAGATTTGATGTATTGGCTAACTGCGACAAACAGGGGATTATCCCCAAGATGGAGCCACCATCCAATATAAGCCGACTCATATTGGAAATGTGCACGCAAAACAGGCGCACTGTAATTGCCGCAGTACGCCATGGTAATTTTATGGAAAGCCCTTACGGCACTCTCAGCACCGGCTCGCCATTAAACACTTGTGCAATGGCAGCAAACAAGTCTGCCTTACGCTTTTTCATAGTGGAGACGAAGCTGCGGATCTTGGCGTGGTTCGATATTCCGGCCCAACTGCGGAACGACAGGGAAACCTTTTGCTTAGTTTTTTCGGCGCGCAAATCACGTTCACTCAAATTATTCGTGAACGGAACTTTGTAATCGCGCATGAACAGCAAGTAGCAGTCCTTGAAGTCGGTCAGCCTGTTTAGCATCTTCCTGAACTCATCATAGCCAAACTCTCCCTTCTGCATCTGCCCGAGCTCAGCGCGGCCACACTCAATCAATTCGTCATATTTCCGCTCAAAGCCTGCCAGCAGAGTTGCGTCGCACTCGGTCTTGTTATCCTCCAAATCCTTGTTCTTGTGGTTGTTCATTCCCGCCACATGCGCGCGCATACCGTCCGCCCACGCGATTTTTTCCAAGTCCCGCAGCCCTTTCAGGTCGCGCAGCAGATGCTCGCCGCAAGTGGCGTGCGCTTTGCCGTAGTTGTAGAACTTGCTCTCGTGGTCATGGCTGAGCGTCCCGAGATACCTTGGCAGCACATTGTCCCGATCAACCCCTGCCTTGTCTTTCTTCGGGTTCACGGTGTACAGCGTCGACATTTCGTTGCTGTACGTGCGGACAGTGGCGTCGAAGCTCTTGCCCTCGGCAGTCCGGATCACAACCTCGCCATTGTCAAGGTAGTCGACCGTCTCCACGCAGCGCAGCGGGGTGTCGTCCGTGTGCATCACCTCGCCGTTGAGCAGGTCATCCGTGATTGCTTCCAGCTCGCCGCTGCTTTCCAGCTTTCTCGCGAATTGCGACAAGAAGCTTTCCAATGTGGCGGGCGAGATCGTAACAGTCCCCCGCGTAAGCCCGGCAAGGATTTCGGACAGCCTCAGCTCCGCGATGATCCCCTCGTTGAGGAGCAGCACGGACATGGCTTTGATGCCGTCGCCATAGCTAACCTCATTGTATAGTCCCTTTGGGAGCTGCGCATCCACCGCGAACCTGTGTTCCGTGATTGTCGTAATCACCTCGATGTCAATTACAAATCGCGAGATATACTCGCTGGCTCCGTCGGTATGGTCGATGACGCGCTTTGTTGCGATGCCTTTTTCCACCAGTTCGTCAATGTTTTCCGGCAGTTCGAGCCGATGCCCGGGGTGGCCTGGCTGCCCGCCTATTTTCCGCCCACTCTTTTCCCTGGAGTTCTTGCTGTGCCTCTTGAAACCATTTTGGCCAGGCGGCTTTGACGAATTGGTCGAGTCTTTGTTGACAATGGCCTTTAGCCTCGCAATCTCCATATGCGCCTTTTCCAGTTCGGTCAAGAGCGGCGCGGTCGCCCCAGCCACCGCCGCCATTGCGGCGGCGTCAATTCGCGCCTGCATCGTTTCTGCCCGCAAGTCTTTGGCCTCCCCCAGTTCTTTCGTGAGGGCGGCGATCTCCTTTTGGAGCATCGCGATTATTGCATCCTTGTCGTGGACCTGAGCTCTCAAGCCTTTCAGTTCGTCCTCATATGCGCGTATGGAAAGCTCCGTCTTCACCTGCTGGTTTTCAAAGCGGATTCGCAAGTCCTTGTTCTGTTTTTCCAGCACCTGCTTGGGTGTCAATGTTTTCATGTTGCCTTCAAACCTTATACATGTCGAAGTCAGCGCTTCTGGACTGGTAATCGAGCAAGCACTGCTGCGGGCAGTTTTTACAGGCGGACAGCATATGCGATATAGCCTCCTCGGCCACTGCGCTCAACGCGCTGTTCATCTGATGTGTGTGGTGCGGATAAAAGTCAGTGACATGTGCTTGGTAGAGGTTGATGCACTTCCTCTGCCCGCGAATGAATTTAAGCAGCCCCACCCTCATGCGCCTAGCGTAATAGGTACAGTATTGGCCTATTTGCTCATTGCCGTAATGTTCCCGGTAGGGTTTCAGTTCCGGGCTGTCCATGATGCGGTCGTAGTATTCCAGCGCGACCTCCAGCAAAAACCAATTGAGCTTGGTCTTTTCCCCTTCCAAGTGATAGAACCATTCCATCTGGATTGGGGTGCGGTTGAAAAGCATGGCGTTTTCCCTCCTAGTCCTGCCCAGCAAGCAGACGTTTTTTCCAATGGCGTGCCAGCGGCAGCAAGTAAACATCTTTTTCCGGCAATGCCCGTGCGTGGTGGCGGTCATCGCGCCCACGCCCCGCCGTCCTGCCAACGCGGATCCAGCCTGCCGCACGGTAGCAGGTGCCTCGAAAGCGCCCATCCACGAACGTCTCCAAAAGAAGTATGGGATGCCCGTATTTCTCTTCCCAGTCCGCGCTGATCCGCCGTGATATCAGGGATAGCGTATGGCTGGCCAGGTGCGGCACATTTACATTGGGCATGACGAGGAATCTCGTATTGTTCGTCAGCATCGGCAGCCGCGCAATCCGCTGTTCCCCGCTCCAGCCAATATACTCGTCCCGGTCCCTGCACGACCATGCGGCGGAGCCGAACAGAAGGCAGGCCAAAGGGCGCCCCCCGTCGCTCCGCACTATGTACTTCATGTTCTCGCCCACTGTCCGGCCAAACCCCAAGTAATGATACTGGTCGATGAGGGATTTGAATTCTGCCAGCGCAGCCCCCCTTTCGATTGCCTCAATCTTTAGCGGGCGCAGATTCCGCAGCCCACAGGCAATCGCTGTCATATCGTGGTTCAGGTGCGCTGTTTTCTTCCGGGGACTTTGCCAATTCATGTTCTTTGGCGCTGGCAGCGTTATCCTCCCCGCTTTGTCCAATGCCCGGAGCATGTCGCGGCAGGAGATGTCCTTCACGGTGCCGCCAGGCACGCGCCAGTCCCATAATTCGCACAAGTGTACTGATATTCGCGCCCTGCCCCAATCTGGATTCTCGCTTATGGTCTGGCGTATCTGGGTCAAGAGTTCTTCTGTTATTTGGGGTCGTAACAGCATTTGCATTATCCCTCGATTCCGTGATTGGCTTGCACATCTGACCCCATTATCGCACACTACCCTATGGTGAGTCCAGCTTTTTGCGAAAAAAAGCGGATTATTTTTAACTCGAAAAAAGAACCGCATGTTTACGGTTCTCCTTACCCCTCGTAATTGTAATCACTGAGTCCGGCTATCAAATTTGCTTCGGGTCGGATTCCTTCTGAGATTGGATGCCGTGCGCGGTGCTCAGAGCCTCAGGGGGCGGTGGCTCCCACGAGGCGCGGAGCTTCAAGAAATAGGACGACTGACTTCATAGGCACTCGTTGATCTGACTGCAAGCTAATGTGCAACCTCATGCGGTAGGTGATCTTGGCGCTCTATAGGCACTGAATAGTAAC
>WRAW01000138.1 GCA_009780015.1 Defluviitaleaceae bacterium
GGCGGATGCATTTTTGTAAAAAAATGGACGACTACCTGGTGGAGCGGGTAAATCGGCAGAAGCCTCGGACTTTTCAGCAGATTAAGACAATTTGGTACGAGGGCTACAGGGGGAACACCACCGGCAGGTATCACGCCAGCCGCTACCATTTCTTAAACTTGCACAGCTTCTTCCAAGGCAACCGCACGGTTGAGCTTCGTGGCTTCAACAGCCAGCTGCACGCCGGTAAGGTACGGGCTTATGTGGCTCTGGCCTTGGCACTTAACAATCAGGCATTGACCCAAAAGAGCGCAAGCAGCCGAAAATCCCAAGAAGAAAATGAGCGCTTCGCTATGCGAACCTACTTAAACCGCATTGGCTTTATAGGCGACGAGTTCAAGACTTGCAGGGAACACCTGTACATGCATCTGAGCGGCAACGCCGCCCGGAGATATGACAACCCGCCAAACAGACGCAGAAACAGTGAAGAAGGGAGGCAAGATTAATGGGCATGAAAAGAAGGCTGTACCTCGCTTACGGCTCCAACATGAATTTGGAGCAAATGGCTCGCCGATGCCCTACAGCAGTGGTCGTCGGCCATACAATGCTGGAAAACTGGAAGCTTGTGTTTAACGGTGTCGCCTCGGTGGAGCGCTCTAAGGGCGATAGAGTACCTGTCGTAGTCTGGGATATTAAGCCGGACGATGAGGCTGCACTGGACTTGTACGAGGGCTGGCCACGACTGTATCGCAAGGAAACGCGGAGGATCAGGCTGGACGGGAAACTGGCCAACGCCATGATCTATATCATGAACAATGTCAGACGTTATGCGCCGCCAAGCGCAGGTTATTACAATGTTATCCTTGAGGGCTACAAGAGTGCCGGATTCGATACAAAAACACTGTGTAAAGCTGCGGGCAGAACCGAACGAAAGGATGGTTTTTATGAATGCCGTAATTAGAGAACAGATAATGGCTGTAAGGGAAACACGTGAAACGAACATGCTGGACGTGAATGCTGTTATGGTGATTGCCAATCGGGAAGGTTTTTATGAACTGGTTGTATACCTCATAGACAACAAGCGCGAATACGCCCAATTTATCCTAACCGGCAGGACAAGCGAAGGAGGCTGATGGCGTGACTGTCCATTTTAACCTGAAAGATGCCGGGCGTACTTCGCTTGCCGAGGCAGTTGGCGACATCTTAGTGCAAGATGCCCTTTATACAGGTACACCGGATTTTACCCGGTCTGTGGGCGGATATATCGTCCATTGCTCTACCCGACAGACAAGCAGGAAAGGAATTGCATCTTTGAATATCCGCTTTAACGTAAGCAGCGCAGGCCGCAGGGCATTCGCCAATGCAGTCGGCGAAATTTTGGGACTGGGAGTTGTTTATAACCGCACCCCCACATTTTCCTATTCAATAGGCAGCTACACTCTTGATCGCAACGGAGCTTTGACCTTCCCCAACGACATTTTCCACCGTGAATCGATAGACTTGATTATGGCGCTAATGGTACGAGGGTACGAAGTCGAAACTGATGGTCTGCCCGATTTCCACACTTTACAGATGCCGGAGAGTGAAGAGCCAAAGCTTGGGTACGAACACCCTATCCCATATGACAATAACGAGAAATTGACACTTCATATGCCAAAGGAAGGTTTTACAGACACAGCAATAGCCAATCTCAGAAAAATCGTTGCCGGCAAGGAGTCGGTTATCAAGAAAGCCCTCGGCACGGAAAGTTTACAGATAGAAGAAACCGAGGATATGCTCCGCTTCCCGTGGTTTACGCTAACAGGAGCTTCCGGTGAGATAGACGCATATCTCCGCTTCGTTACAGCGATATGCCAAATGGCAAAGAGGCAGAAGCGGGTTACAACCACAGAGCGCGAGGTGGAGAACGACAAGTTTGCCTTCAGGGTATTCCTGGTACGGTTGGGCTTTGTGGGACCGGAGTTTAAAGTGGCACGTAAAATACTGCTCAGGAACCTCACAGGCAACAGCAGCTGGAAAAGTGGGCGACCTACAGATTAAGAGGGGGGATGTACTTTAGAAGCGCAAAACGCTTCACACCGGCTTGCTTATGCAGGCCGGTATACAGAATTATATTAGCCATCGACCCTTGATTACTTGAGCCATGCGCGCTATGATGGCAGCGGCAAAACAACGTATCAGGCTGAAAATTAAATAAAAAGAATGGAAGGATGGTGAGGCTATGCACTCACAAAACGAAACTGCAGCGGGCGGTTTACTGCAAGCACTAACAGATAGCATGACTCCCAAGCTCGCTGTATCCTACCTGCGGGTATCTTCAGCGGGGCAGGCATCACGGGGTGGCGGAGATGACGAGGGGTTTTCTATACCCGCTCAGCGCGAGGCCAACAAGAGAAAAGCCCTGTCAATGGGCGCGATGGTAGGCAAAGAATTTGTGGACAGGGGGGCTTCCGCCCGCTCCGCCGACAGGCCGGAGCTTAAGCGGATGCTTGAATACATCAAAGAAAACAAGGAGCGAGTGGATTACCTGATAGTCCACAAAGTTGACCGCCTGGCCCGCAACCGCGGCGACGATGTCGACATAACCAGGGCTTTAGGTGAAGCCGGGGTGCAATTAGTTTCCGCCTCTGAAAGCATCGACAACACCCCATCAGGTATGCTCCTCCACGGTATCATGAGTTCCATTGCGGAGTTTTACTCACGCAATCTGTCCACCGAAGTTAAAAAAGGGCTTTATCAAAAGGCCAAAGGCGGCGGCACTCCCAACAAAGCCCCGATTGGCTACAAGAATATCCGTGATGTTGATGAGGCCGGGAGGCGAAACAGTCGTGTGGAAATCGACCCCGAACGCGCCCCCCTGATAAAGCTCGCTTATACGGAGTATGCAACAAATAAGTGGTCGATAAACTCATTAGCCAAACATCTGGCAACCTTGGGACTGGGGACGCCCGCCAAAACCAAACTCCCGGCCAAGCTTATCAATAAAAAGATGCTCCGCGAAGTCCTTAGAAACCCCTATTACAAGGGAATTGTCACCTACAATAGTGTTAAATATCAAGGAAGGCACACACCCATCATAGACGAGGCAACTTGGGATAAGGTTCAGGAGTTGCTCAGGAGCAACGTTAACGGCGAACGAGAGCGAATCCACCACCACTACCTAAAAAGCACCGTTTACTGCGGCAAGTGCGGCGCTCGCCTGATTATCTGTAACGCCAGGTCAAGATCCGGGACAAGGTATCCCTACTTTGTTTGCTCGGCTAGAAACAACAAGCGGAACGACTGCAACCAACGGGCGCTCCTGATAGACGAAGTAGCCGAGCAGGTCGCAAGGCTATATGAGAGGGTCAGCTTTACCCCGGAGTTCCGGGCCGCCATTCAGGGACGGATAGGTGATGAAATCGACAAACAGGCCGAAGAAAGCCGTGCTGAGTTGGATCAATTAAAACTACAAAAGGATAAGCTTGAACGTGAGCAGAGAAAACTCCTGCAAGCTCACTACGCCGACGCTATCCCGCTTGCACTGCTTAAAGATGAGCAGGAACGTATTGGGAAGTCACTCAAAGGTATAGAAGCCACTATGAATGCCCATAAAGTCAGGCATATTGAAATGACGAAAAACCTCAATGATGTCTTCAAGCTACTGGAGGACTGCGGCAGGGTTTACCGAATGGCGGACGACTACGAAAAAAGGTGCTTTAATCAAGCCCTGTTCGAGAGGGTACGGGTCTATGATAATTTAACCGTTGATGCCGACTATGCCGACCCATACGACCTGATACTTGACCCCGCCGTATTTGAGCTAAAAGGCTCCTTCGAGCGGAATATCCAAAACAAAGAAGATGGGCGACCGATACCGGAAGCCCATCTGTCTTTAGAAAATATCCTTGACTCTGCCCAAACCACCAATAATTTTTTTACAGCCGGTTCAAGTAAGAGCATCTTA
>WRAW01000139.1 GCA_009780015.1 Defluviitaleaceae bacterium
GAAAGAAAAGTACGAAGGTCGCGTTACGTTTCAAAATGTCCGTTTCGGCTACAGCCCGGATAAAATCATACTGCACGACTTCTCGGCGGACATCAGCCCCGGTCAGACAGTCGCCATCGTCGGGCCGACTGGCGCGGGAAAGACAACGGTTGTCAAGCTGCTCATGCGGTTCTATGAACTAAACAGCGGCAAAATCCTCATTGACGGAATTGATGCAACGGATTTCACAAGGGCAGATTTGCGCGACACTTTCGGCATGGTGCTTCAAGATACATGGCTGTATAACGCTTCAATTATGGATAACATCCGCTACGGTTCCCCCGACGCCACTGACGAGGAAGTTATCGCCGCCGCTAAAGCCGCACATTGCCATAATTTCATCCGCACATTACCGGGCGGCTACGATATGGTTCTCAATGAAGAAGCGTCCAATATTTCACAGGGGCAAAAACAGCTTTTCACAATAGCAAGGGTCATTCTTAAAAACCCGGCCATATTGATACTGGACGAAGCCACAAGCTCCATCGACACCCGAACGGAAGTCTTGATACAGCAGGCAATGAGAAACATTATGAAGGGGCGCACAAGTTTTGTAATCGCGCACAGGCTGTCCACCATCAAGGACGCAGACACAATCCTCGTGATGAAGGACGGCGACATCATAGAGCAAGGCAGTCACCAGCAGTTGCTTGAATCGGATGGGTTCTACGCCGATTTATACAACTCACAATTTTCCGATGAAGGAGAGGAAGCAGTATGAACACCGAAACAACCGTCAAGAAAAAAGGGAAAGGCAAAATAATCGTTGCGATTCTCGTGACAATCGCGCTCGCAGCCGGGGCGTTCTTTGGTATTCGCCATTTTAGGCAGAGCGCGAATTATCTCACAACGGATAACGCAAGGATAACAACGAACGTAATCTCCATTGTGCCGTCCGTGCCGGGTACGCTTGAACGGTTCACGGTCTACGAAGGCCGTTATGTCGAACAAAACGAAGTCATAGGTTGGATACAAGGCGGCGAATCATTCCGCGCCCCCTTTGACGGGGTTGTGGTCAGAGCTTATGCAAGGGAGGGGCAGGACGTTTCACCCATAGAGCCGGTTGCCGTCATAGCCGATATCAGCAATCTGCATATTAAGGCTAATATCGAAGAAACTGACGTCGCAAATATACAGCGGGGGCAAGCTGTTACCGTCACGATAGACGCATTGGGGCGGGAGCAGTTTTCAGGGTATGTCGCAGAAATCGGCAGGGTCACGGATGCCGAAATTACCGGAAACGCAATGTTCTTTAACACAGGCGGCACATTCACCAAAGTAACGCAGTTAATCCCGGTCAGAATCCACCTTACGGACGATGCCCCATTAGCCCATCTGATTGGCCTAAACGTATCGGTGCGTATTTCATTGAACACACAACCTACGGAAATAATTATTCCCGAACAAGTTAATAGTATCTCTGCCGGGGGCAGGGTTGAAAGTGTAGAACGCAGAAACGTGTACACCACGCTCGGAAACATGATTGAGCGGGTTGATGTTAAAGTTGGGGACTTTGTTACTGAGGGACAGGTATTAGCCGTCTTGGATACCGGGGATTTAGAGTTGACAGCCGCGCAGTTAAGGGCGCAGCTCTTCGTTACTCAACAGAACAGTCAAATCGCAATCCAAGACAGCAGGAGGATGCTCGACGGAGCATCGGCGAATCTGGCAAACAATACAAATATGCAAATTCTAAGCGCCGAATCCTCTTTGGTATCCGCTGATTTAAACTTGGCAGCAGCTCAAAGGGAATACAATGCTGCTTTACAAGACTACAACGAGGGGAACGACGTGCAGATATTAGCCGCCGAAACCGCGTTGAGGGATGCGGGAATAGCGTTGGAAACAAGCCGTACTGCCCGTGATAACGCTCAGTTATTGTATGATGTCGGGGGCATATCACGCAATGAACTACGTGGGGCCGAAGATGCTTTTACCCTCGCGCAGAATCAATACAACGATGCGGGTGTAAACCTTGAAAACGCTACGTCGTTGGGACGGCGTTCTTTGGAACAGTTGGAAAGCGCACTTCAAGCGGCAAACACATATCATCGGCAAGCACAAGGGTTGCTTATCGCCGCCCGCTCAGCCGCAGGGCAAGAAATTGACATACTTCGTGGCAATGTTACAGCAGCGGAGATATTAGCCAATACGGAGTCCCTCGAAATTGCCTTGCTCATACTGGAGCGGCAGCTTGAAAACGCCATTATCAGAGCGCCCATGAGCGGCGTGGTGACGGACGTTTTCGCAAGCGAGGGCGCGGTTCCGATGGGGTCTTTATTCGTCATAGAGGACACGGACAATTTAAGGATTATTACACGCTTTAGAGAGTATGATATTGCCCGGATTGAAATGGGAATGGAGGTTTCTATCACATCAGACGCAACAGGAAATGCTGTCTATACAGGAGTCATCAACAGAATAAATCCCGCCGCAACAATCTCTGCATCAGTAATAGAGCTTGAGGTTGAAGTAATTGTCACTTCGCAGGACACACGGCTGCGTATCGGTACGAATACGCGAATCAGTATTATTTTAGATTGAAAGGTAACACAATGAAAGAGATTAAACAGATTATTGCGCTATTGGTCTGCGTAACCGTTATCTTGACCTTTTTGACGCCGACCGTGGTGGCATACGACAACGGCGCAGGAAACGGTTATCCTGCTAACGGAGCGCCAAACGGCGATAACGGCGACGGGCAATATGGTGATAACGGTTCAGAACTGGAAGAACGACTAAATATTCTGGAAGGTATGCTTGCGGAGTTGTTGGCCTTCCTCGATGAACTGTCAAAGTCGGGGGAAGTTGACCGTGCGGCGATAGACCGCCAAATACAAGAAGCCGCAGATTTGGAAAGGTATATGCTCCGGCTTGAATATTACAATGTCTGCGCTATCATCGCAAACACGGATTTATTGCGTCGTCAACTGACGCTTGCCGAACGGCAGCTTGAATTGGAACAGGTGCGGTTAAGGCTCGGCTTTTCCACACAAAACAATGTTGATGCTCTAAGCTCATACCTAAATAGTTTAAGACGGCAAATCGAACTCGACGATGAAATCGCGCAGATAAAAAGGCGCGGAGTCAGCAGTATCGGCAACTTTGAAATACCAACGCCCGCTGCGCCAAGAGCAAGAACGGTTGACGAGTTAAGGTCGGCCTTGATTGGCAATAACTCCGCGCTGTTTGTTATGGAACGCCAAATAAATCAGATGAACCGTCAAGGTGTGTCGAACGCAGAGATTAGGCTTATGAGAACGCAAATGGATTTACTTGTGCGGCAGCTTCAAATGGCGGCGACAAATGCTTGGACAGCATACCTCGCCGCAAAAGCGCAGTACGATATAGCTCAAGCATCGCGTTCCGCGCTTAACGCACGGCTATTATTACTGGATGAACTGTTCAGTATAGGCGAAATAAGCGCAGTCGCAAGGCTGGAACAGCGGTATGCCGTATATGAGGAATTGCACGACGCGGATATGACGGCTATTGCCTTGGCGGTCGCCGTCGTGGAATTGGATTTTATGATGATAGGCATTACAGGGCGGTAAGTAATGGCAGGGCGGTTACTACCCCTACCCGCATTAGCCCCCATTCTACGTCGGTTGAGCCGTGTAGAATGGGGGCTTTTTCTGCATTTCAAACAAGTTTTTTCTGAAACCCCTTGACAACAGTTAAATCCATTCAGCTACCTTCGGAGCGAAAAGGACATTCTCAAACTGGTGACGGCTCTCATAGAAAACACGAAGGGGGATGGAAAATCCGGCGATGAATTTTGGACGAAAGCGGAAAAGCTGCTGTACCAAGCCCTTATCGGCTACATCTGGTACGAAGCCCCACCGCATGAGCAGAACATGAACAGCCTTGTCGAGATGATAA
>WRAW01000140.1 GCA_009780015.1 Defluviitaleaceae bacterium
TTAATTTGAGCAAATTTCGGCCTCTATATTTGGCTAGAAACACAGTGGTCAATCCGTTGGGTGCAAGAACGGAGATAAAAAATGACAAACTAGACCGTCAGAGCGAGATTAGAGAAGCTGATGGGGCAGTGACGGTAATTTCTTAAGACAACGCATCACACTGACAAGAAATACCCAAACAGTATCGCAACAATAACGATAACCCACCCATTTCACCCCGACAATGGGAAAGAGTTCGAATGCCTTAGCAAGACAAAGGAAATTGTGAGGTGTTTGGACGAGAAAGGCAGCATCCGCCTCATACCGACAAAGAATACAAACTTGTATATGCCTGCCATCGGCAACCGACCGGCCGAGGGCGGCTTTGTTACGACTGTGGATAACTTCTTGGCAATTAAGGAGCTGCTAGCCCACTTAGACAGCCTTTTGGAGCGTAAATGAATATATGTCGCGTATGTAATGCACATTTTGTCGCATTATGTGGACAGAATGTGGAAAACTTCCCTGGCCGCAGTAACGATGACCATCGTGTCAAATATTTTTCTTGACAACGACACAAAATTGTGACATAATAAATAGTACAAATCTTTACGAACTGGAGGAATTGTCAATGGCTGGGGCTTACACATCCAAGCAAGATGAGATGCGCAACAACGGCTCATTCAACCATCGCGCCGCTAAGGTAAATGCAAAGATATTCAAGAACTCGCCCTTCTTCGATGCACACGACCTGATGCAGGTGAAATACGAGATGCTGCGCGCTGTCGAGAAGGACAAGCGCGAGGTAACATCCGCCTGCGCAGAATTTGGGTTTTCCCGCGTCAGCTTCTACCAGATCAAGAAAGAATATGACGAAAGCGGGATAGCCGGGCTGATGCCGAAAAAGCGCGGGCCTAAAGGCTCGAGGAAGATAAGCGCCAGCGATGTCGAGTTTGCGCGAAGCCTTGTGGACACCCACACCAAGGCGCAGATCGTGTCGCGACTCAAGGAAGAACGGGGCGTAGAAATCAGCAAGCGCACCTTGGAACGGCAGTTGTCGGTTAAAAAAAACTCTTGACCCGCCGAGGCTTTACGAAAACATGGCGGCAACTGACAAATCGCGCTTGTGGGATGATTACGAGCAGCTGCGCTCCTATGTGTTGTCCCCAGCCAAAACCTTGTCGCGCCCCCTGGGTTTGGACTTATGGCGCAAAAAAGGCTTCATGTCATGGGTCGACGTGATGCTATCCAGGGAAAATGAGGCCGAACCCGCCCGCTACACGCACGGGCAGCCCGGGAAAACAAACGCCTCAGCTGAATTGCCGACATCGCTTGCCAATATAATTGCAGAATTGCCGATATCGCTTGCCAACATAATTATAGAATGGAGTGAAACAAATGGCGGAAATGCTAGTGTCAAAAGTTAAGAGGGAGCATTTGCTCCGCAAGGCATACCTCTATGTGCGCCAGTCTACCCTGTACCAGGTTAAAAACAACACCGAGAGCTCAATTCGCCAATATGGGCTGAAAGAAAAACTCATCGCCATGGGATGGGACGAAAGCATGATCGAAGTCATCGATTGCGACCTGGGGCAATCCGGTTCGTATTCCGAGGGGCGCAACGGCTTTCAATATCTTGTGGCCGAGGTATCGATGGGGCGCGCCGGCATTATCGCCGGCATTGAAGTATCCCGCCTTTCCCGCAGCTCTTCCGACTGGAACAGGCTCCTGGAGATTGCCGCGCTCTCCGACACGCTGATCATGGACGAGGACGGACTGTACAATGTCAACGATTTTAATGACCGCCTGCTCCTCGGCCTCAAGGGCACCCTGAGCGAGGTCGAGCTACACTATTTGAGGTCGCGCATGAGGAACGCTTTGCTGGGCAAAGCCGAGCGCGGCGAACTGAGGAAGGCCATACCGATCGGGTATGTGTATAACGAAGACGGGCTGACCTGTAAAGACCCGGACGTGCAGGTCCGGGAAGCCATAATGATGCTTTTCAGCTGCTTTGCGAGGGTCGGCTCAGCGAACAAGCTCGTCCGTGAATACGCGAAGCAGGGCATCTGCTTTCCGCACCGCCAGCACAGGGGGTTTAAGCTTGGCGAGGTTTCGTGGGAAAAAATGACCATCTCGACGGCGCTACGGGTACTAAAAAACCCCATGTACGCGGGGATCTACACCTTTGGCAAATCCCAAGTGCAGCATACGATCAGCGGGCGCAAGATAGCAGAGGTGCCAAGAGAGCAGTATCATGCGTGGCTGCCCAACTCCCATCCGGCGTATATCAGCGAGGCTCAGTTTGACGAAAACAACAGGCAGCTTGAAAAAAACGCGCGCCATAAACCCGGTTCTGAGCACGGCGGGGCTGTCAGGGAAGGCTCTGCATTGCTTCAGGGGATTGCGCTTTGTGGAAAATGCGGAAGAATGATGTCATTGAGGTATAGCGATGCAAAGCCGGTCGCACAGCCGTTCTACAGATGCGACCACAATTTCAGGACCTATGGCGAAGCGGTATGCCAGCATGTAGCTGGCGGGAATATCGACCTTGTTATCGAAGAGTTGCTTCTGGAAACCATAAACCCCCTGACCATGGACGCCGCAATTTCCGTCCAGCACGAGATGGCGCAGCGCAAAGACGAAATACTCGGATATTACGGCAAGCAGGTGGAGCAGACGCGCTACGAAATGGACTTGGCAAAGCGCCGCTATTTGCAGGTTGACCCCGACAACCGACTGGTTGCAGCAGAGTTGGAGTCTGACTGGAATCAAAAAGTCCTTTCCTATGAATCGGCCATGACTGCCTATGACCAGAAATGCGAGATGGAGGTTCGCGCTGTCGACGACGAGATGAAGCTTTCGCTGACTCAGCTGATTTCTGATTTTCCCAAATTCTGGAACGATGCACGAGCATCAAGCAGGGAGAAAAAACGCATTGCAAGGCTTATCCTGGAGGATGTCACCATTACTGTTGGCGCATCGGAAATTGTCCTTGGCATACGGTTCAAAGAAGGCGCCACAAAAGTTATCGAAATTCCCAGGATTAAGCAGAACTTGAACCTGTTTCGCGCAGAAAACGAGGCAATTTCAGAGATCGAGCCGCTTCTCCCCTCAAATCTGACGTATGGCGAAATCGCTGAAATCCTAAACGAAAAAGGCTTGCTATACGGATCGAAGGGCAAACCGCACAACGCATACTCGATAGCCAGCCTTGTTAAAAGGTATGGCCTGCCCTCACGGATCGCCGTTGCAAAGTCGATTGAGGATGGGTGGCTGACCGCCAAAGAGAAAATGGCAGAGCTTGGCATTGATAAGTCGAAGCTCTACAGAATGCGAACGTCGGGCAAACTCGTCTTCAAGAAATGCAACTATTATGGGCAAGCTTATCTATACAAGCCGGAACTGCCAGCATGAGGACGCTCTCCGTGTAACTGTGCGCCCTAAAGCTCATCGTGAAATCCGTTTTGCTTGACTCTAAACATTCAGATTTTGCTGCCAATCCATTTTTCGGCACCGGTTGTATTGTCGCATACAAGTTGACTGTCAATTTGTAAACTAAATTCCTGTTTTTGGAGCCAGCACACTATTTGTGCTACCGTTTTTAGAAAGGATGATAGTATGAAACATACTCGTATGACAAGGCAGGAAATATCACTCAAATAACAGATGCACTTGGCAATGTGACAAAGCGTGAATATGATCTGGCAGGTCAGCTCATTTCTGTTACAGATGCGCTTGGCAACACGACAAAGCTTAGTTACACAAGACTTGGTAAAATTGAAAAAGCAACGAATGCTAAGGGAGAGAGCCAAAAGCAAAACTATTACCCCGGCGGCAAGCTCAAGAGTGTTGTGATGCCGCTTGGCGAGAGCGAGAGCTATGAGTATGACAGAAACGGCAATGTCATAAAA
>WRAW01000141.1 GCA_009780015.1 Defluviitaleaceae bacterium
ACTTCCTCCGCCTACGCTGGCGCTTAGGATGCTAAACGTGTGCCACTGGCACACAGCATCCTAAAATGGCGAAAAACTGGTCTCGCCAATCCAACGGCAAAAAGATATTAAACAGGCTCTTAGGTTTGTATTATTCCTTGCTTCCCGTAATCGCGATGCCTTCGATAAAGCGTTTTTGCAATATGAAGAATATGACTATCATCGGCCAGATCGCCATGGTGCTGGCAGCCATAACGTGCGGGAAGATAGTGGTGTGCTCGCCGATAAGCATGGCAAGTCCTGCCGAGAGAGTAAGCGTATCCGCCCGCGTATTCACAATAAGGGGCCACATGAGGTCACGCCATGCCGCAAGACCGGTAAGGATCGAGAGCGATATAAGCGCGGGTTTCATAAGCGGCATAAGTATCAGCCAGTATATCTGGAAGAAGTTGCAGCCGTCGAGCTTGGCGGCTTCGTCAAGACTCTTTGGCAGCGACATGAAAAACTGCCTAAGCAGGAATGTTCCGAACGCCCCAAATATCCGCGGCAGCCACAGGGCGGTTACGGAGTTCGTAAGCCCAAGACTGACCATTATGTGGAAATGGGGTATGAGGAATATTTGCCCCGGGATCATCATCAACGCCAGGCAGAGTATGAACAGCGCGTTCTTGAACGGGAACTCGAGGCGCGCAAAGGCGTAGGCTGCCAGCGAGCAAATAAAAACCTGCAAAACAACCGTCATGACCACAACAATAAACGTATTTACGTAGAAGTTTGGAAAAGGGAATCTGCTCCAAACATCCGGGTAATTGTAGGGATACCATACCTGCGGGAGAATTGTAATAGGAAGGCTGATGCTTTCCTCAAACGTCTTGAACGACGTCAAAACCATCCAAATAAACGGCCCAAGCGTCAGAAGGACGGTAAATATCAGGCATATATGCACGAGATAATGCTTCTTTTCCAAATTTTCGTCCTCCTATTCGTAATGAACCCACTTCTTCTGCAAGAAGAGCTGTATACCGGTTACGATCATGATGATCACAAACAACAGCATTACTATTGCGGCGGCGTAACCTTGGTTGAAGCTTACGAACGCCTCCTCGAAAAAGAGTACAACGAGGCTCCGCCCGGCAAGCCAGCCAACCGTTCCCGGCCGCGACATCAGGAATATGAAGTCGAAAACCTGCAGCACATTTATAACAGAAGTTACAATCACAAAGAAAAGCGTTGGTGAAAGCAGCGGTAGCGTAATATTGAAAAAACACTGCACGGGGGTGGCGCCGTCGATCTCCGCGGCTTCATAGTATACCCGGCTTATTCCCTGAAGGCCCGCCAGGAGGATAATCATCTGAAACGCCACATTGCTCCAGATGAGTACGATTGAAATGGAGAGAATCACGACATTTGGGTCATTAAGCCAGACAACAGGAGGAATTCCGAACGAGGCCAGCCAGGAATTTATCAGCCCGAACTCGAAGTTCATAAGCCAGCGCCAGATAAGCCCTATCCCGGCCGGCATTGTTACGGCCGGCAGAAATATCAATGTACGGTATATCCCCTTAAATTTTATATTCATGTTCAGCCAGTTCGCAAGCAAGAGCGCACATACAACTATTGCCGGTACGCTGAACAGTACGTACAAGAACGTGTTGCCTATGGCGTCCAAGACTCTCTGGTCGTTAAGAAGCCTTTCATAATTGGCAAGCCCCACAAAGTCATAGGCGCCAAACGCCGACCTGTTCGTAAAGCTGAACAGGAAGTTCTGAAAAAACGAATAGAAGAAGAAAACAAAGAACCCGGCAAAAAGGGGAAGGATAAACAAGTACCCCGCAATTGCCTCTCTCCGTTTGCTCATTATTTCACCGCCTTTGCCGCAATTTCTTGTCTAATATTTAGGCCCTCCTCTTCGGAGGGCCCAAATATTAGACCTGTCCGTTAACTGTGTGATGCCGGATTTGCGCGGCAATTTTTCGTCAGGCTGGGAAGCGGCGACGCCCGGGGTCCCTGCGACGCCCGGTTTCGGCTTCGTGGGGTGGACTGAGCGCACCTACAGAGGTACGCAGGGAGCCGCTGACGACGCATGGCGGAAAATTGACCGCAAAGACGGTGTCGCACGGTTACAGGACAGGTCTAGTATATCAAGCCGTTATCTTTCTGCAATTTCGGTCCATCTGCTCTGTATTTCCGAAGTTCCTTCCTCGGGCGTCATCATCCGGGCGAATACCTGCGGCATTACCTCGTTTACAACCCCCATCATTTCTTGAAGTCTGACGTGCCTTGGGAACGGCACGGCGGTTTGGGCCGTATCCAGGAGAACCTGCGCGTCTACATGGTTAAAGTTTTCAAGATAGTAGTGTTGGGCCGCAAGATATGCCGGCATTTCAATCCTTGCCTGGGCCTGCATCCTGTTCGAGTCATAACCCGCCAGGAATTGTTGCAGCAGCCAAGCCGCTTCCACGTCTACCGTGTCCGCGGCCATAACATAGCCGAGTCCGCCAAGTACCGAATAGTTGTGCACGGACTTTCTGGGCATCTGGACGACGCCTACATAAGGCCCGAACGACGCGTCGTCGATCAGCGGAACCTGCCACGATCCGGCAAAAAGCATCGCGGAGCGTCCTGCAAGGAATATGTCTGTGCCGCGCGTGTCGGACAGAACCGCGAATGAAGGCAGTATTTCCATATCCATGAGGTCGAGAATGTCCTGGATAGCCCTTGTTGTTTCGGGAAGCTCCCAGCCGAATGTGCCCTCGGGGCTTGCAATGTATCCGCCTTCTTGTAAAATGAAGTTAAAGTGTGAAGGATGCGGGTCAAGTTCCATTGCGATAGGATACAGGCCGCTACCGGAAGCCGCCATCGCGTCTCTCAGCTCTATGCCCATATCTATCATGTCGGCCCATGTCCAGCCGGGCTGCGGGGTTTGTACGCCGTAGTTTTCAAAAATTGACCTGTTGTAGTATACATTTACGATGTCATGGCCTTTCGGAAGCGCCCATAGCTGATTGTTGTGAGTGTAGTTTCCGACCGTTGCCGGAGACCATGCGGCAAGATCTATGCCGTCTCTTGCGACCAAGTCGTCAATTGGCCTTATAACTCCGCCATCTGCAAACCTTGGAACCCATACGTTCATCCAGAATACGTCCGGAAGGTCGCCGGCGCCGGCTGCCGCGTCAAGCCTTACCCAATACTGGGTCCAGGGGGTAAGTTCCAGCTCAACGGTTATACCGGGGTGTTGATCCATAAACAGGTCAAGAATTTCCTGGAACGTCGGAGCCTGAATTTCGTCCCACATTGCAAAGCGAAGATGCACATTGTCCGCGGGCGCAGGCGCGTCTCGCCCTGCGGGCGCTCCCGCCGCAGTTCCGCCGCCGTCTTCCGCCGGAGCGGGCGCAGGTGCGGGTTGCTGCGCACAGCCGACCAGCAGTGCCATAGCCATAAGTACAGCTACAGAGTTCACAAGAATTGACTTCATTTTCATTAACTTGTTGCCTCCTTTTTAATGGTGAATTTTCATAGAGTTTGAAAACAAATTTATTGCTCATTGGTATTTTTTCAACCAAAAGGCAAACACACATAACCAATACTAGCAATAATACAGTAAATTGTCAAGGAGGCAATGCCGCTTTGAAGGAATTTCGTCGATTGTGACAAATATATTACAAGATTACAGCTTGAGTGGGGTAAATCTTTATTTGAATAAAGTCAAACAATTATGTGTTTTGTAAGATAGAAGTACAGTAAATGGTAACGAAAAAGTACAGCACCTAAAAAAATAAGAAGCGATGTAAACTGTACGAAAAAGAAAGTACAGGAGGTCGCAGAGAGGTGCTGGGA
>WRAW01000142.1 GCA_009780015.1 Defluviitaleaceae bacterium
ATGCGTTCGAAGAATTCGCCCTTGCTGTCAAAGCCGCCCGCCTCAGCAAGCTTAGCAAACCTTGCTTTCGCATCCTCGGTCGTCCTGATTGCCAACGGATTTTCTTTCAACTCAAATGTCCCCTTTCATTGTGTAAACATTGCAGACCCTTGTGACAACATGTGTTTACACTGTTTACATGTGTTTACCCCAATTCTACGCGCTACCATTTATCATGTCAATTTCTGCTCCAATTTTGCCGAAGACCGCCTCCTTCGCCTTCGCCTAGTCGCATCCAGCACGGGCGGGGAGGCGGGAATGTAGCCGCAAACCTGTACCGCCGCGCCGACGTCGCGTCGCGGTTGGGTCATTCGCTCCGAGGTAGCCACACGCATGTAAAACTCTCCGACTCACCGTGCGCCTGTCGAAACGGCAAATCCCTCGCAGGCGCGACACAATACCCCGCCTCGCTGCCGCGCCGGCTAAAACGGTATTTCGTCGCCGAAGCCACCCTTGTCGCCCGACTCCAAATCGGGCCTCCTAATGTAATCATCTGGGTTGCTGACCATGTCCTCCCAAATCCGTACTGCCTGGATATACTCCATCACGTGACCATCGTCGTCGCAAAAAAGGCACGGGTTTTCATAAGGGCTGTGCCCGTCGGACACCCATTTGCGGAGGTCTTTTTGTTCCTCGGCCGACATGTCGCCGATTCTTGCTTCGTATTCCCTCAATTCCTCGTGGTACAAGGCCTTGATATCCCTCTTTGAATATTTGAGCGTCGTTTTCATAGCTTTGATTCTCCTTTTCGAATTTTGTTTGGCTTGCACGCCATCGCGCCCACCGATGTCACCCCGCAATCTTCGCGTACATGTCGTGGATGCTCGATTCCTTAAGCCGCATGTCCGGCCCCGTGAATATGAGCAGGTGGCAACGGTGCAGGAGCCTGGCTATCAACGCCGCCGTCATTTTCTGGTCGTAAAGTATGTTCACCCAGTGCGAGAACTCGAGGTTCGTGTTCAAAATTATGGATTTCTTCTTCTCGTAGAACTCCGAAACCAAGTCATACAGCAACTGTGCGCCGGTGCGGTCTACGGGCACATAACCAAACTCGTCCAAAATGAGAACTTGTGCCTTTTCGAGTTTACCCAGAAACTTAGACAGCGTCCCGGATGCCTGAGCCTCGGAAAGGCCGTTCACAAGCGCCGCAGTCCTAAAGAACTTCACCGGGACGCCGCGTTTGCAGGCAAGGAAGCCGAGCGCAGCCGAGAGCATAGTTTTGCCTGTCCCTGTGCCGCCGTACATGCATACGTTCCATCCGTCGTCTATGAAGCTCAGCGCCTTGAGCTCGTCCAGCCCTGCGCTAGGTGGGAACTGGATGTCGTCCGTGATGTACCCTTCCAGCGTCTGCACACTGTAGAAGCCTGCCGCCTTCACCAGAGCCTCGTTCCTGCGGGCATCCCTGTAGGCAAGCTCTTCAGAGAACAGCTTCACAAGGAAGTCCAGGTTGTCGCAGGCATCTATCTCCATGGCGCGCTCCGCAAGATTGCGGGAGAGCCTCATCTTCTTGCACAGTTCGAAAAGCTCGGATTCACATACGCTCACTGTGCGCACCCCCTTTCAATGGCGATGTCGTACTTCGACAGATCCGGAATCAGCGGATCCAGTCGGGGGGCATCCTGCAGTGGCAGCGGCGGCAACTCCGGTATGTCCATGTGCATCCTGCGGTGAAGCGCCTTGAGGCTGTCCGGATCCGAAACGTTGCGCTTGGTCGCTTGCGCCACCGTCGCCACCGCGCTTTCGAAGCCAGTCCTCTTGGTGAATTCCGCAATCATCCTAATTATCTCCGATGTGTCCCCAGGACTGTTTGCTTCCAGATACTCACGTATCTCTGTCGGGAACATTCCGTAGACCCCGCTGTATTTCACCGCTCGCGGCCTCCTGGCCAGCAGTTCAAGGTACGGCACCCAGTTCATGCCCCTTTGCTTCTCGTCGCCGTACAACCGTTTGTGGGACACGACGGGGCGTCCCGACTCGTCCAGGATCGTGACCGCAGTGGACGTGAGCTTGGCTGTCACCGTGCCTCCAGCGTATTTCGGCGAAGTGGAGTATTCGTGCTTCCCGTCATTGAGGCGAATGAACCCGTATTTGTCCGCTCTCGCGATTATGTATCCTGCGATGTCAAACTCGTTGCGCGGCAGAGGGAGAAGCGCTGACTTGTCTTTTTCATGGAGTTCGCGGATAGGTACGCCTGCCCTGTAGTGCTCTCTTGCGCCGTCTGCATCAGCGAGTTCAAGCAGCTGCTTGTTGTACTCACCGAGTTCCTTGAACTTCGGCACTGGCACTAGCATGTTTCGCCTATGGTAGCCGACCTTGCCCTCCACCGACCCTTTCTCGTTTCCGGAATCGGGGTTGCAGAACAGTGCTGTGAACCCGTAGTGTTCCTTGAACCTTATGAACCTGTCGGTCAGCCCGCGCTCCCCTCCGCTGCGTATCTCCTTGACCATCGGAGACGCATTGTCAAACCAGATTTCGGGCGGTACGCCCCCTATGTGGGCGAATATGTTCACCAGCCCTTCAAACAGGCATTCGGTGTTCTCCCCAGGGAACAGCTGGGGGTAGCCCTGGTTCGAGTGCGGGAAGGACACGTTCAGGTGATGCCCCTCGATCAGTGCGCCATTCTCGTAATAGTCGGCGGAGCCAAAGTCGCACTGCGCTTCGCCGGGCTTGTGCTCAAGTGGTATATACCCGTCGTTTTGCGTGCCGTACAGCTCTTTCTTGCGCTTCTGCACGTACGTGTTGACCGTCTCATAGGAACAGTCAAACGTCTCTTTTGTGCCATCTTCGGTACGAAGGCGGTCGTAGACTCGCGTGGATGTGTGCCGCTGTTTGCGCTTGGAGCGCTTGTCCTCCGTCAGCCACTCGTCTATCGTCGTCTTGAAGGGGTCTAATTTTGGCGTCTCGGCTCCTTTAGTGGTTGGCGGTGGCTGGTTCCAGTCATCGTCATATATGACTTGCCGGATTGTCTTTCGATCGTGACCCGTCTCCCGGGATATCTCCGATATCGTCATCCCATTGACAAAGTACGATTCCCTGATAGTATTTTTTCTAGGCATTGCGAGCATCCTTTCTTTTTTACCTCCTTGTGATGTTGTCGTTTTCACCACAAGGGTATCAAGTTTTTGGGTTGCTCGCAACGCTCTTGCAATATTGGGGAATTCGCGTCACAAAAGTGGGGAATTTTGCTTACAATAATGGGGAATTCCATTTTACAAAAAACAACTATCCATATTGAACCGTTGGAAGAATCACAACCCATTTCGTAATAGATTGTAACTACCTTTGAATCACTGGCTCTTTATCGTAAACCACTTTTACAACAAGAGTTATGAATGAAGTTGAAAATTGAATTTCTAAACCGCAACTAATAAGCATTAACGGACAGAGCGGCGAAATGCCGCTCTGCATTATCATTAGTGAGAGGTTGGCAGTCACTGGTTCGCAGTCATCGGCAAGTCGGCACGAATGACCCTCAGCAACTTATCATGGAATGTTTCTTTGCTGTCGGGATTAAAGAAAGAACAGTTCTAAAATGAATGTCTGGTTGTTAGTCTGCATGGTAAGCATACCGTCTGGCGGTCTTGGTGCTGTTGGTGCTTCTGTAGTATTAGTCATTGAATCGCTCCTTTTCTTGGTTCTTCCTCAAAGACTATGAAAAATCGGTATATATGAATCATTGCATACAAGATATTGTGGTTTTGGCTCGATTCTAGGGAGGCATTATACAATCATCACAGACTTTAAGGAAGAG
>WRAW01000143.1 GCA_009780015.1 Defluviitaleaceae bacterium
AGACAGGCAGCATCTACGCAGCCGACCTCGAAGAACTGCGCAGGCGGCATGACGAGATATGGGGGCAGACGAAAATGATACTGCGGGAACTGTCCGAGTTGTGACGGGAGGTGCGTGACAGTGGCGACAACGTGGCTGAAATCGCTCCATATCGGCATGAAGCGCGCCCGTTCGACCGTCATTTCCGACATAATCGACTATGTAAAGAACCCGCACAAAACGGACAATGGCAAGCTTATCACATCATACGGCTGCAACAGCCAGACAGCCGACGACGAGTTTATTCTGGCTAAGCGGGAGTATGAGTTCATCACAGGGCGCGACCAGGGCAGGCGCGACGTTATCGCCTACCATATCCGGCAGAGCTTCAAACCGGGCGAGATCGACGCCGAAACGGCGAACAGGATCGGGTACGAGCTGGCAATGTCGTTCACCAAGGGAAACCATGCGTTCATTGTGGCGACTCACATAGACCGCAAGCATATCCACAACCACATCATTTTCAATTCGACCGCTTTGCCCTGCGACCGGAAGTTCAAGGACTTCAAACGCTCAGGCAAGGCGGTGCGTCGCATAAGCGACCTGCTCTGCCTTGAAAACGGTTTGTCCGTAATAGAAAACCCGCAGCCGTCAAAAGGCAGCAACTACGCAAAGTGGCTCGGCAATAAGGAACCCACATGGCAGGACAAGCTGCGCTTGAAAATTGACGAGGTGTTGCCGTCCTGCTCGACCTTCGACGATTTCGTCGCGTCGATGATAGCGGCGGGATACATCTACAGCGACAAGCGGAAACACAAAACATTCCTAGCCCCTGGCCAGAAACAGCCGACGCGCATAGACACGCTCAAAGGCGACCATACCGAAGCTGCAATCAGGGAGCGGCTTGCGGGCACGAGGGTCGTGTCGTCGTCCAGCGCAGCACGGCAGAGCGACGCAGTGGTGGACGCCATTGCAGAATCGGGAACGTTCGGCAACCAGCCCCGCGTGAGCCTGCTAATTGACATACAGGCGAAAATACGCGAAGGCAAAGGCGCTGGCTATGAGAGGTGGGCGCGCATATTCAACCTGAAGGAAGCCGCCCGCACCTTGCTGTTCCTTCAAGACAACGGCATTGACAGCTATGACGACCTTGTGAAAAAAGCCGCAGCAGCGTCCGCCGACTTCGATGGGCGTATGACGAAGATCAAGGCCGCCGAAAAGCGCATGGCCGAGATTTCCGAGCTGCAGAAGTACATTGGCACATACGGAAAGACCCGCGAGACATTCGCGAAATACAAGGCATCCGGATGGAATCCTGATTTTTATGAGGAACACCGCGCCGACATTACCCTGCATAGGGCGGCGAAAAAGCATTTTGACACGCTCAAGATAAAGAAGTTGCCGACAATAGCGTCGCTAAAGCAGGAATACGCGGCGCTGGCAGCCGAGAAGAAGAAACTGTACAGCGGATACCACGAGGCGAAGGACAACATGCGCCAGCTCATCGTTGCCAAAGGCAATGCGGAACGGATACTCGGCATAGGCAAGGACGAGCAGGACCGCGAACGCTCCCGCGCACAAGAACGGAGCAGAGCGCACGACAGATAAACTGCGTTGAAATCTGCGCCCACTCGATCATGGCCGAGCGAGCCCGGCCGCGATTCCCACTTCGCACGACATATAGGCTGCACCGCAGACGCAGCAGCGCACCGGAGGTGCGCTTAACGGGCGCAAAGCGCCCGAGGGGTATTAGGGGAAACCCCTAACAAGCAGGTCGGACGGGCCGGTTTTGCGCCAGCAAAATCGGCCCGGGAGACGTTTCCGGCGAGCCGGAAACCCTGCTTGCCAATCGGTAACTGTCCGGAATTAGCTACATGCGGGGCGGAAAAAATCAGTTTTTGAACGTCAGCCATACAAGCGCGTGTAGGCCATTTGCCGCCGCGCTGACAAAGACTTGCCGTGCAATCTGCCGTCAGCGCGGCTTGCGCGACAGCGCAAAAACGGAAACATGCGAGGCGGGAACGCATAAATGCCCCCGGTTTTTCCGAGCGCACAATAGGCGCACAATGTGCGCACATCTCTACAGGTGTACGCCCAATGTACGCTCAATGTAAGCATAAAATGAAAAAAGGAGAGAATCGCTATGATAATCGCTATAGACCACGGAAACAAACAGATAAAACTGCCGGGGGGACGTGTATTTACATCCGGCCTGCGCGAGAGCGACACGCGCCCGCCATTCGGCGACGACGTTCTCAAGTACAATGACAAATACTATACGATCACGGACAAACGCATCCCATATATGCGCGAAAAATTCAACGACGACCGATTCTATGTCCTCACCCTGTTCGCCATAGCGTTTGAGATCGAGGACACGGGGCGCTACGAACCGGGTGCGATCCGCGTCCACGTCCTGGCAGGGCTGCCCCCGGCGCATTTCGGGGCGCAATACGAACGCTTTGAAAGCTACTTCAGGCGCGGGGTCGAGGAATTTGATTTTCACGGCAAGAGTTTCAAAATAAACATCTATGAGGCGACTGCGTATCCCCAGGCTTTCGCCGCCGCCGTCCCTGTGCTGGGCGAAATCAGCTCCTTGCCAAAAGCGATTGTCCTGGACATTGGCGGCTTTACCGCCGACTTCCTTATGATAAAGCACGGACGCGCCGACCTGTCGGACTGCGACTCGCTTGAGCACGGGGTCATAATCCTGTACAACCAGATAACGGCGAAGGTCAACTCCGAACTGAACTTGCTGTTGGACGAGTCCGATATCGACACCATACTGGAAGGAAAGGCGCACGATTTTGGAGATGACGTGATTCGAGTAGTCCATGACGCGGCGCGGGTGTTCGTGTCCGACCTGTTCGGAAAACTTCGCGAAAGGGCGATTGATCTGCGTTCAGGCAGGACCGTCTTCGTCGGTGGCGGCTCCATACTGCTCAAAGAACAAATAATAGCGTCCGGCAAGGTA
This sequence comes from Defluviitaleaceae bacterium, assembly GCA_009780015.1. Lineage (GTDB taxonomy): Bacteria > Bacillota > Clostridia > Lachnospirales > WRAA01 > WRAA01. Next base: position 2,954 of record WRAW01000143.1, read on the forward strand.
GCTTCGCCCTTATTCATTGACTCGATCTCAGCCAACGCGAAAGGGTACGAAATGCTGTACAAGGCGTTCAAGCCGAAAGGGTGATATTCATGGGCGACAAAAAAACCGACAGGAGGTTCACTATCCAGTTCAGCCGAACAGACCCAGCACACCTTGAAGCGGCAAGCATACTCAACCAATATGAACGTTTCGACAAGGCGCGGTATATTGCAAACGCTATTCTGCACTACGAGAAATGCGACCAGCGCGATTCGCTGCGATCTGCAAAGATCGACGAAAAGCAGATCGAAGCGGTGGTCAGCCGGGTATTGCGCGAGAGCCATTCAAGCGGAACTGAAGCCGCGCAAGATTCCGACAACAAACGCGAGGGCCATCACAAGCACTTCGACGAAATCACATTTGACGACGCGATGGAGTCGCTGGGAGAGGACGGCTTGAACGCCGTTTCCGACGCGCTGGAGATGTTTCGGAGGAAGTAACAACGAATAAGTAAGTAGCAACAAGTGTTTCATTGTTGATGATTCATACTCTGATTTGTGTGTAAATCGATACCATTGAGAGGAGCAGCAAGGGTTGTTTTGCATCAATCAAGCATATTTCCGGATAAGAACACACCTGCCCCCTCAGCAAACCGCACAAACATAAAGAGGGGCGATTTGAAAAGGCGCATGTCTCGGCATAATTGCCCGATATGCGCCTTTGGGACTACTGCGAATACTATATTTAGATCGCCTTGGCAGACGCGCTGGAGATGTCCAGAATGTTCGAAACATATGTCATCCTCCCCT
>WRAW01000144.1 GCA_009780015.1 Defluviitaleaceae bacterium
ATCAGCGTATTCAACTAAAAACAAAACTGACTCCGTTTGAAAAACGGCGCCAGTTTGCGTAATTTGTAGATATACTGCGATAGGGCTATTATTTTCGTGTCTGGTGAAGCTGGTTCAGTACATATTTTTAAGGCTACGGCAGGGGGCTTTGCTATTAAAAGGGATTTAATACATCAGACCAAAAGCAGGATTGGAAGCTTTAAGCGTTGTAAGCCGAAGAAGCGGTAGTTCCACCGTGGCCTGTCCAATTTGTGTGGAAAAACTCGCCCCGAGGTTTGTCAACGCGCTCATACGTGTGGGCGCCGAAGTAGTCGCGCTGGGCTTGAAGCAGGTTTGCCGGCAGGCGCGCGGTACGGTAGCCGTCGTAGTAAGTGAGGGCGCTTGCAAAAGCGGGAATCGCTACGCCGCTTGTAAGAGCGGCCGCGCATACTCTGCGCCAGCCGTCCTGCGCGTTGGCGACAGCGTGGCTGAAGAACGGATCAAGGAGCAAATTTTCCAATCCTGGGTTCCTGTCAAACGCTTCCTTGATGTTTGAAAGAAATGAGGAGCGTATAATACATCCTCCGCGCCATAGCATGGCAATGCTGCCGTAATTTAGATCCCAACCGTATGTCTGCGCGCAAGCCCTAAGCAGTGTATACCCCTGAGCGTAGGAAACGACCTTGGAAGCGAACAGCGCCTGGCGTATGTCCTCAACAAAGCTCGCCCTGTTCCCCGCGAATACTCCGCTGGGGCGAGGCCCTTGCAGTATCTCCGACGCTCTGACTCTTTCATCTTTTAGAGCCGACAGGCAGCGAGCATACACGGCTTCCCCTATCAGGGTAAGCGGGATGCCTTCGTCAAGTGAAATTACGGAAGTCCACTTACCGGTACCCTTTTGCCCCGCCGTATCCAGAATTTTTTCCACGATAGGGTTTCCGTCTTCGTCCTTGTGCGCCAGGATATCTCTTGTTATTTCTATCAGGTAGCTGTCGAGTATGCCTGTATTCCATTCCTTGAATACCTCGTGCATTTCGTCCGCGCTCATGCCCAGGTATTCCTTCATTAGAAAGTACGCCTCGCAAATAAGCTGCATATCTCCGTATTCTATGCCATTGTGAACCATTTTAACAAAATGCCCGGCTCCGTCGCTTCCGACCCATTCGCAGCAGACTCCTCCTGAGACCTTTGCCGCAATTGACTTGAAGATTGGCGAGACATGAGGCCACGCGGCCGCAGAACCGCCCGGCATGATGCTCGGGCCTTTAAGCGCGCCCTCTTCACCCCCGGAAACTCCCGCCCCTATGAACAGCATCCCCTTAGACTCGACGTACTTTGTACGCCTTATCGAGTCAGGAAAATGGGAGTTTCCTCCGTCGATTATAATATCTCCGGGCGAGAGCAGCGGGATAAGCATGTCTATATATTCATCCACAGGATTTCCGGCCTTTACCATAATCATGATCTTTCTTGGAGCTTTTAAGCCGTTGACAAACTCCTCTAGCGAAGATGCCCCTGTAATGTTTTTGCCTTTTGCGCGTCCTTCAATAAAGTCTGTGACCTTTTGTGTTGTACGGTTGTAAACGCATACTGAAAAGCCCTTGCTTTCCATGTTCATAACCAAATTTTCACCCATGACCGCCAAACCGATCAGGCCTATATCGGCTTTGTTCATAACTCATACATCTCCTTATCTAGTAACCCTGGCGTTGCCGTGAAAGATGCTCCAAACGGAGCCTTCATCGACGGGAGAGGCGTAGTCCTCAAGAACGGTCGTGGCAAGAGCGCCGGAAGCCCAGGCGAACTGAGTCGCCTTCTCAGGCTCCATTCCGGTCAGGATACCGTACAGCAATCCTCCCGCAAAGCCGTCTCCTCCCCCGATGCGGTCAAGCACCCGGATGGGCCGCGGCTCGACCACCGTCCATGTATCGCTAAACAGCGTTATTACCCCCCACATGTGCTCGTTGACCGAGACGACCTGGCGCAGGGAATTGCCAAAGACGCTCACATTCGGGAAAGCTTCTTTAAGACGGCCTATCATTTCCTTAAAACTGCCGATCTGGGCAGTCAAGTCCTCGCCGCCTTCACGCGGGCCCTCTATGCCAAGGCAGAGCTGGAAGTCCTCCTCGTTGCCGATCAGGATGTCGGTCATGCTTACCATTTCGGTGAAGCTTGCGCGCAACTCCTCCTCCCGGCCTTTCCAGAACGACGCGCGGTGGTTAAGGTCAAAGGATATGAGTGTACCGTGCTTTTTCGCTGCCCGGACGACTTCGGAGCAAAAGCGGGTTGTATCGGGCGACAAAGCTCCGACCAGCCCCGAAAGGTGAAGAATCCGCACGCCGTCGCTTCCGAATATTTTTTCCAGATCAAAATCTTTCGCGTTCAGAACTCTCCCGACTTCTCCGGCGCGATCGTTATGCACGCGCGGCCCCCTTGTGCCGTAGCCGCTGTCGGCAATGTTGAACTGGTGGCGGTATCCCCATGGCCCGCCCTGCGGGATATCCGGCCCTGTGTAGTCAATGTTGCGGCGGCGCAGCTCACCCTTGATGAAGTATGATATCGGGCTGTCCTGCACAAAGTTTGCAAGCACAAGCCCCTTGATACCCAGCGACGACGAAACGTTAACGGCGTTCGACTCCGCGCTGGTCGCCTGCATGTAGTAGGAATTGCTCGTATGTACCGGCGCTCCGTTCGGCGGGCTTATTCTTACCCCCATGCTTGTCGGTACGGCTATTCCGTACTTGCTGTTCTCTCGTAGTTTCATTCTCTTGATCCTTTCATAACATATCATCCGATATACCACACAGTCAGTATAGCATGGATTCTTCCATATATCCACAGAAATATTACGTAATAAGCGGAATTCTTATGCACGGTATATTGCAATTTGTGAGGATGTGTATTAAGGCTTGTCGTTTTTTTAATACACCACAATTGATGTTTGTCCATATATATGTTGTAAATATAATTTGATAAAGAGGAATGAACCATGACAGTACTTAGAAACATGAAAATTAAAGGCAAGCTGACTTTGGGGTTCGGCGTGCTGCTGCTGATTACGACCTTTGTCGCGGCTTATGGTGTGGGAAACATTGTACAGATAAGAAGTCAGCACGAATACATGATGGATGGACCTGTGGAAGGACGTCAGATATTAAGATACATAGAAGTAAGATTAATGGATGTGCGGCGCATAGTTACCTTTACGGCTCTTTACACCGGTGATGCGGATAACCTTAGAAATGCGGAAGAGGATTTGACAGCCGCGTATGCCGCCTTAACGGATAGTATGGAACAATTCAGGCAATTGCTTGTAAACGATCATAGGATCGACAGTGCGGTAAAGGGCGTTATATCTTCTCAGATAGCTGAGCTTGAAAGGTCGATTGAGCAATACATGAGCCAGGTTGTGCAGCCGATTCTTGTTTTTGCTTGGAATAATGACCGAGACGGGACGCTTGCGATGATTTAAAGCGGCATATCTATGTATACTTATATTTACGAAAAGCTTTACGAGATATCTAACTTCACTGAAGAGTATATGTCTAATGTTAGCATCAGCCTTTATAACCAAGCCAATTTTACCTTTGTGATGCTGTTGGTTGTGACAGGCTCAGAACCTGTTTACCATCTGCGCAAAAGCAAGGAAACAAAAGGCAAGACGGTGATTTGAACAGTATTGTCTAGATTTCATTCGCAGTTTTTCCAAAGTCTGCGATAATGCTCAAGCCAGCTAAA
>WRAW01000145.1 GCA_009780015.1 Defluviitaleaceae bacterium
AATGCGGTTAGTCATATGCGAAAAACCCAGCCAAGCACAGTCCTACGCCGCCGTCCTGAACGCCAAGAAGCGTCAAGACGGCTATTTCGAGAGCGGTGATTGGCTTGTTTCGTGGTGCTATGGTCACCTTGTGGAGCTGGCTTCGGCTGAAGCCTACGGTGAACAGTTCAAGCGCTGGGCATACGATACCTTGCCGATACTGCCGGATGTCTGGAAGTACAAGACATCTGAGGGCAAGAAGAAACAGCTTGATATACTGCACTCACTGATGAATCGCACCGATGTGGACTCCATCGTCTGCGCAACTGATGCGGGAAGGGAGGGCGAACTTATCTTTAGGCTGGTATACGAGCAGTGCCGATGTACCAAGCCTGTACAGAGGCTCTGGATATCCAGCTTGGAGGACTCTGCTGTCCGTGAGGGGTTCGAGCGGCTCCGTCCGGGCACTGATTTTGATAACCTATATCGTGCCGCGCTGTGTAGGGCAAAGGCTGATTTTTTGGTCGGTGTCAACGCGACACGCCTTTTCACTACTCTCTACGGTCTGACACTTAACGTCGGAAGAGTGCAATCTCCTACGCTGGCGCTGATCGTCGGGCGGGAGATTGCGGTTAACGGCTTTGTGTCCGAGGTGTTCTATACGCCAGAGATAAACTGCGGGAACTTTACCGCTGTTGGAGAGAAATCGAAGGACAAAACGGCTGCAGAAGCTATTTGCGCCGCGTCCGATGGGCAAAACGCTGTTGTTGTTTCAGTGGAAAAACAGCGCAAGACCACAGCGCCGCCGAAGTTGTTCGATCTGACGGCACTCCAGCGCGAAGCCAACGGGCTTTGGGGGTTCACTGCACAGCAGACTCTGGATTATGCACAGAGTTTGTACGAAAAAAAGCTATGCAGCTACCCGCGCACAGACTCGCAGTTCCTTACTTCCGACATGGAGTCCGGACTTCCGGCGCTGATTGAGGCTGTTGCGTCTGTGCTTCCGTTTTCTGTTGGTGCTGGGCCGGTGGTTAACACGGCGGCGGTTATAAGGGATGCGGGTGTCACCGATCACCACGCGATCATTCCTACGACAGCGTTTGCATCGGCTGATTTGTCGTCGCTGCCCAGCGGTGAGAGGGATATCATATTTATGATTGCCGCTCGGCTACTGTGCGCTGTGGCCGACAAACACAGCTACGAGGCGGCTTCGGTGGTCTTGGAATGCGGTGACCGGAGTTCGACTGACAGGCTTCGTTTTGCCACGAAGGGTCGCACAGTTCTTCATGATGGCTGGAAAGCCGTTGACAACGCATTCCGTTCTACCTTGAAAGACAAGCCGGAAGCTGATTCCGGTGAGGATGCCGACGACGATACTACTGCCTTGCCGGAACTTGCCGAAGGACAAGTATTCCCATCCGTAGCGGCTTCGGTCAAACAAGGCAAGACATCCCCGCCCACAAGGTACAACGACGCCACGCTGTTATCGGCTATGGAGACGGCGGGCGCGGAGGATTTTCCGGACGATGCCGAGCGCAAAGGGCTTGGCACACCAGCAACAAGAGCCGCCACCATCGAAAAGCTGATAAAGACCGGCTTTGTGGAGAGACAGAAAAAGAGCCTTGTGCCAACGACGAAGGCTATCAACCTTATAAATCTGCTGCCGGAGGATATAAAGTCGCCGATGCTTACGGCGGAATGGGAGCGGAGGCTTCGGTTGGTTGAAAAGGGTGAACTTACGGACTCCGAGTTCATGGATGGTATCGTTGCGCTCACGCGGGAGCTTGTGGCTACGCACAGAGTGCCGGTTGAGGAGTACGCGGCGTTGTTTGCCGCGGCTTCGGGCGGCAAGGCTACGGCAGATCGCGGTGACGCTCTCAGCGGTGACGCCGTCGGGGGTTGCCCTCGCTGTAGTTCGTCTGTGATTATGAGACCGACAACAAAGAGCGGCAACCGCCAGCCGGATTATGTATGCTCCGGCTCCGCGTGTAATTTTGCTATGTGGAAGAACAACCGCTTCTTTGAAGCGAAGCGCAAGAAACTGGACAAAAAGACCGCAACCGCGCTGCTCTCCAAGGGGCGCGTTTTCTTTTCGGATTTGTTCAGCGAAAAGACCGGCAAGACCTACTCTGCCGATATTTTGCTGGATGATACCGGCGATAGGGTCAATTTCAAGCTGGAGTTTGCAAAAGGTGTGGGCAGCAATATCTGCTGATTGCGGGTAAATTAAGAAGGGGGAGCATTTATGGCACGTTATAATCACGATAGGTTTATGGAGGCACAATTTCACCGGGACAAGGCGCTGATCGGCAGATGCGTTGACGGTCTTGGGCTGTACGCCGCTCAGATAGCGGAAGAGAACAAGTTCTCGTCCAAGATTAACGAGGTGCGAAATCTCGCCGAGAATCTTGCCAACTATTGGGGATTTGAGGATGGCACAAACACGAAGTCCACCGCGGACTTTCTGAAAGCGTTTGACGATCTGGTCGATGAGGCTAGAACCGGAGGGGCATTATCCGGCGATATCTATCAGACCGCTCCCAATGTCATATACGGACTGCACCGTTACGGCGAGGATATGGTGACAAGTTTGGGCGCGGAGTCTATGAACGATATTCTTGAGGTGCGCGATCTCATGAAAGATATCGCAAAACGCTGGGATTTTGAGTCTGACGTTCTGGACGGCCTAACTGAGCAGCTTGAGTTTGAGGTGCGGAATCTGCTTGAAAGCTCTCCATTGCCCGGTCAGCCTGTCGTCGGTGTGGTTAACGCCGGTTATACGGTGACGCAGTCCGTGCTGTTTGACAACGACCGAGGCTTCGCGCTGGCGCACAACCCCGCCGCGCCGTCGCCTTTTGTTACTTGGCAGATTACCCATGACAGTGACAATGGTGGCATTGATTACTATTGGGGCAGATATCGTGACACGGAAGAGAGCGCCAAGATTGACTATGTTGTCCGTGCCACGGAATATCGAAGCCAATACAATCTACAGGAAAAGCCGCTGCCGGACGTTGCGCCGGATACGGTCAGCAAGTACATCGACACCATGATATCGCGTGAATGTACACAAGATGAGATTCTAGCGTGTCGTGAGTTTTTCGCCACCGTGTATGAAAGCGCCGCGAAAACGATAGACCCGGCCAAGCTTGTCTATCCGTTCGATATCCAAATCGCCAGAGAACGCTCGGAGGTAGATGTATCGGTTTTTCACAGCAACCGGAAAATGAACACTGAATGCGCAAAGGCTTTGGATGAGGTTATCAGCGCTTCATACTACAAGGCCAACCATTACAACCTTGAACTGGCCGCGATGAAGGTTATAAATGATTACGGCTTCGACCGGGTAAACGCGGTGCTGGCGAAGCAGATAGACTCACGACAGAATGACGGGCGCTTTTCTGATCATAACAAATGCTGGAGGAGGACTTACTGTCCGAATACAAAGGCGTTTGACAGCGCGGTTATGAATGCTCATCCCACGTTGATTAACAGTTTCGTTTCCAATGTCCGTGAGTTGTACAAAGAGTTGGACGCTTCCCGGTTCGAGTTGCCGGGTCGGGTGTGGGATGGAGAGGCTATTGATGGGTACAAGATTGCTCACCTTATTGAATTTGACAATGGGCAAGGCTTTGTTATCTGCGTAAGCCCCGATGACCATGCTCCCTATGCCACTCTTGAATACGTTATAGAGGATGAGGAGCGGGTGTTTTACGAAGACGTG
>WRAW01000146.1 GCA_009780015.1 Defluviitaleaceae bacterium
TTATTTCTTTACCCATTACTTTTATATGCTGATAGCTTCGTGCCATATAAAAACCTCCTATCACTTTTTATTCTACGATAGGAGGTCTTTTCTTGCAATGTCCGTTTCCTCTGGTTCAGTACAGTGCGTTCTAGGCTCTATTCCAGTTATTCATGCATCTAGGGTGTGTTCACACTAATCGTCAGTGTACACGCCCTAGTTTGCCACAGGGACTGTCAGCGGCTCGATCTCATGGCGCTCCTGCTGGCGTTCTTGACGTTCTTGGCGCTGGAGGCGGCGCGGCGTCACTTCGTCGCCGCCCATGTTACACTGGCCTCCGAAGGCCGCGCCCTCATCCACTATGAACGAAGCGCAGTTAATATCCCCGAAAATCTTGCCTCCATTGAATATGCGCGCCATGTTCGACACGGTGACATCGCCCTCGAGCGTGCCGTAGATATGCGCATTCGACGCCTTCACTGACCCGCGCACATTTCCGCTCTCGGTAATTATTAAAAATCCGTCGATGTCGATCTCTCCGAAAAATACTCCGCCCACACTCACACTTCCCGATCCGCAGATGGTGTTGTCCTTTATCGTAATGCCCTCGGCGATTACGGTCTGCGTGACAATGCTCGTCTCGTTCTGGGTTGTGTCCTTTGATTTGCTAAACATATGACCCTCCTGCTGCACAGAATGAACAAGCTACAATAATTATATGCCATAGTTTCCCATGTTAGAACGGAATTATTCATACGGCGCGTTTGGCCGGGCTTAGGGCTTTTTTTATCATGTCAAGCTCACTGTGGGACAGACAGCCCGTAAGGATTATCGAGAAAGCGTACATTGTTCCGAAGACGCATATTGCCGCCACTAATCCAACGCGCGGGCCGAATACCTCGAATATGTACCGGTTCGCGACAAACCGCACAAACAGCCCGGCCGCCAGGCACGATACGAACGGCTTTACAAACCATTGACCGAACTCGAAACTTAGTTCAACGCTTTCCTGCAGCTTGCGTATCTCAAGCGTAAATATTACGATAAGGCTGAGGAGCCAGCCAAGCACAAAGGCGTCAATGCCGCGCACCGGTACAAGGAAGTAGATAATAACAATGTTTATAACCGACGATATCAGGCTGTTGCGGAATATAAACACCTGGAAGCCCAGCCCGTTAAGTATGCCGGCCAGTACGACCTGCATGTACAGAAACGGAGACATAATGCCAAGGCTTATGAGCATCCACGATATGTCTTGATTGTAGATCGCCATCCCAAGCTCGCAGGAGAACACAACAAACAGACTGGCCGATCCGAAGCCTATCACAGCCGCAAACAGCATAGCCTTGCTGATTGTGTAGCTGATCTGACGGATATCCTTTACGGCGTGAGCCTCCGACACCGCCGGCACAAGCGATATCGCAAGCGACACAAGGAATGCCGACGGAAAGTAAATGAGAGGCATGGCCATGCCCGTCATCTGACCGAAAGCCGAGATCGCTTCCGACGCGCTCATCCCGTAAATTTGCAGTCTCTGAGGTATCAGCGCGTTCTCAAACGCCGCGAGGAACGAACCTGTAACGCGGTTGGCCGTGAGCGGCAGCGCCATGGCCATTATGACGCCCGACGCGGCGGTAAGAGACATTTCGGCCTTTGGCCGCGCTGCTTTGCGCTGCCTGACCTTGTATGCTGCGACTACGAACACAAAAGAGAATATTTCTTCGGCAATTATGCCGATAACGGCGGCGGCGATTGCGTACTCCAGGCCGAACGGCAGGAACAGTCCCATTATCAGGAATATGACCGCCATACGCACACACTGTTCAAGTACCTGGTTTATTGCCGGAACAATGTGCTCCTGAAGCCCTAAAAAATAGCCGCGCAGGCACGATCCGGCGGCCATAAACGGCACGGCGATTGAAAGAAGCCTCAGCGACAGCCCTATTCTCTCATCATTGAAAAAGTGAACGGCTATCTCGTTCGACATGAAGAACATCACCGCGCCGGTCACAAGCCCCAGACCGGTCGTTGCGGCCACGCTTAGCTTGAGTATACGGCGTACGTTGCCGGCTTGCCCCTTTGCTTTTTCCTGTGCCGTCAGCTTGCTGACAGTCGTGGTGAAGCCCGAGCACGTAAGAGCCCACGCCAGGCTGTACACCGGCATAATTAACTGGTACAGCCCCATGCCCTCCGCGCCGATTATGTTCGACATATATACGCGGTACACAAAACCAAGTATTCGGGTTATCACACCGGCGACGGTAAGTATCAACGCCCCCGCGACGATTTTCTGGCCTCTTGACATCCGGCAAACCCTCCTAAGACAGCTATTCTACAATATGAGCCCGACAGCTAGTCTTAGAACAAGTCTGTCGGGGAGGTCGGTTTTCAACTTGACTTAATCGGCGTCATAGATTATCCTAAGAAGAGTTATGAGCAACGATAAAGCGATGAAAGGCGGGTTAGGTTATGAATTTTGGAAAAAGGATCGCAAAAAGTGTGTCGTTTGCCGGTATGCTGGCCGGCGTGACGCTGTTTGCGTCGGCCTGCGGCAATACGCCGCCTGCCACGACCCCCGAATATACACCTGGGTCTGAATTTCACGGATATCAAACGCAAGTCGAATCCGGCCCGGATATTTCCGGGACGACCTTGGTCATTTACACTACCTTCAACGCTCACTTCGTAGGGCCTATTATAACGGCATTTGAAGAAGCCACCGGCGCGATTGTTGACGTTGCGCTGGCGGGAACCGGCGAATTGCTGGCGCGTCTTGAAGAAGAGTCGGACGACCCTCAGGCAGACGTGCTTTGGGGTGGGGCCATGTTTTCCGTTGCGCCGGTTAAGCACCTGTTTGAAGATTATATATCCGCGAACGAACCTTACATGCTTGATGTTCATAGGAATGTTGAGGGCCCGTTTACGAGGTTTAACACCAGCGGACGCCTTATGATGGTGAACACGGATATACTTGCCGAGACCGGCATCACCATTACGGGATACGCCGATCTGCTGTTACCCGAGCTGCGCGGAAGAATTGCCATAACCGACCCCGTCGAGTCCGGTTCATCATTTAACCACTTGGTCAACCAGCTTTTTGCGATGGGATACGGTAACCCCCACGACGGCTGGGGCTATATGAGAGCCTTTGTTGAGAACGTACATGGGATTATGCTGCCGGATTCAAACGCAGTTATCCGCGGTGTTGTCGACGGAGATTTCGTTGTCGGACTCACCTTTGAAGAGGCTCCCTGGCCGTATATTCAAAGTGGTGCTCCCGTAGACGTGGTTTATATATCTGAAGGCATTGTGGCTACATCCAGCGTTGTTTCCGTGGTCGCGGGCGCTCCAAACCGCGATGCCGCGCGTGCTTTTATAGATTTTGTGACAGGTTACGATATCCAAAGCATCATGGAAACCGAGCTCTTCAGGCGGCCTGTACGCGCGGACGTGCCAAGTCAGGGTATTTTGCCGGGTAACGAGGAATTAGTCTGGATTCCTTATGATGTGGAGTACGTTCTGGAAAACCGGGACGCGTGGTTAGACAAATTTGAAGAAATTTGGATGGAGCTCAACTAAGAACCAGCGGTCAATAACCGAAATGCTGGCTAGAAGCGGCGATTTTTCGCCAATCTAGGAAGCGGCGACGCCGCGTACCCATAGCGGTACGCAAGGAGCCGCTGACGACGAGTGGCGGAA
>WRAW01000147.1 GCA_009780015.1 Defluviitaleaceae bacterium
CAACGGACACAGGAATTACTTCCTGCGCAGGTTCGGATGGGGACTCCCCAACGCCTTGGGGGTTAGCCTTCGCAGGCTACACTGAACTTAAACGGAATAAGCTGCTTCGTGTCGCACTGAATCCTCTAAAATTGGCATTTTACAGTCATTTGAACCCAAAACAGTCTAAGTGGAATGGTAAAATATGACGATAGAATTAACGAATGACAAAAGACAATGGCGGGGATAGAAATGGCACACGATATCCAAATCCGAACAAGAGCAGTCGAGTTATTAGACGAAGGATATACACAAGAAGAAGTGTCGAAGCTCCTGAAAGTAGGAACAACATCCATAAAGCGATGGAGTGCAGAAATTAGGGTGAACGGGAGTATACGGCACTATTATGACACGTCCAACCGTACAGCTTCAAAATTACCCGAAGGTAGGTTGCTCGAACATTACAAGGGAGATCCCGATGCGCTTTTGAAAGAAACTGCTCAAGTTTTTGATTGCGACCCTTCAGCAGTTTTTTACGCTTGCAAGCGTTACAAGATTTCGTTAAAAAAAGACAAAATTCTATGAAGAACGCAGTGAGCAAGACAGAGAAGAATTTTGTCAAAAAATATCCGAATTGGATGAAGCAACTATTGTCTATGTTGACGAAAGCGGCATTGATGAGCATTATCACAGAGAACGCGGGCGCGCGCCGGTGGGCGAAAAGGTTTTTGGGGATATCCCGGGGAGAAAGTTTCAAAGAACAAGCATAGTAGCCGGACTGATTGACGGCAAACTGGTTGCACCCTTCCAATATTCAGGCACTACCGATTCAGCGTTGTTTGAGCATTGGCTAGAAAATCAATTGCTTCCTGCAATACCTACAGTATCAACCATAGTCCTCGACAGAGCCTCTTCCCACAGAAAGTCTACTTTGCCTGAAATAGTGGAAAATAGAGATTGTATACTGCTATATCTCCCCGCATACTCGCCTGACTTGAACCCCATCGAACACTCGCTCTGGGCAAATATGAAAAAATTCTTGCGCAATTACATTCATTATTACCAGTCATTGTCGGATGCTTTGTTAGACTTCTTTCAATTCAAATGACTGTAACTTGGATTTAAAAGCAAGACCTTGGAGGGCTTCGTCCTCCAACCCACCCACAAGGGCTAACGCCCTTGACCCATTCTTTGAGGTTTGAATTTTCATCGCTTTAGCAACGAAATCAAAAATTCCAAATGAAAGGGTCAAGGGACAAAGTCCCTTGCGAGGTTTGGAGCAGAGCTCCAAGGTCTTATCTTTAGACCTTATGTCAGTGCATATGAAATCAAGTCCGTCATGACGGCACTATCGCTCGCAGATCACAACACGAACCGATTCACCGGCTTGCTTACCGATCTTGGCGCGGATATCCTTTCGAACCCCGATGATATAACACACAGAGCCATCGGGGTTCTTTACGCCCATGTTTACGATACTGCCGTCGTAAGGCTCGCCGTCGAACGTGGCGTGCACCTTCACTCGCCCCTTGTCAAATTCGGTCCGAATGTCAAACGGAAACTCGACATAGGCGGCGTCTTGGTCTGGCGCTTTTTGTATCACCGCGTCGCATTCTAATACTTTGGTGTTCATAAATAGCTTGCCCTTTCCCCGCCAACCAACTTTGGCCTGTAATACAGGCACGTAACATTCGCTTTCCCCACACGCCTGAGCGTAGGGCGGAAAACCGCCTGCACAAACTTTATGTGCATACCTATGGAGGTGTCGCCTATATCGAGACCGGCGTGCGCGGCGATGTGTTCCACCATCACGGCTTGCTTCATCAGCCTGTGGGCCTCCGCTACACATGCCCCACCTGCCTTGGCTGTCGGCGCCACCCCCACTATCTCTAGGCCGTATGCCTTGGCGCATTCCGCCTCTACGCACAGCGCGCGGTTGATATGCTCGCAACCTTGCACAGCAAGATACAGGCCACGCCTACGCGCCGCCTCCAGAGCCGCAAACGCGATAGCATACCCAACATCCACGCTACCGGCTTTACCGATCTTTTCGCCCAAAACCTCGCTGGTAGACGTCCCAAGTACCACTATCTGTCCACTTTGCAGCTTTGCCGCCTCCGCCAATTCCTCGAAAGCAGCGCCAACTTGCGCCTCCAACTCGTCGATCATCTTGGTTTTCTCCCATGAAATTGATAATAATCGGTCTTTATCATACCGTTAAAGAGCTTGCGCTTTTTGTCGGCCTTGCCGCTGTAATGACGCTCAAAGTCTTCGTCCGAGGTGATTACATACACCGACCAGGTATCATCGTGTTTAAAAAGCTCACCCATCTCGCGGTAAAGCGCGGCGGCCTCCTTGGCGCTGGCCATCCGGTCTCCGTAAGGGGGGTTCATAATTGATACGCCGTGTGGGCCGGGTAAGGTTATCTTGCTAAATGGCTTTGTCTCGAACGTAATGCAGTCATCCACGCCAATTTTAGCGGCGTTTGCGCGGGCCAGCTCGATTGCTGCCGGGTCTATATCACTGCCAAATATCTCCGGCATAAAGTCGTATGAAATCAACTCGTAGGCGCTGCGGCGTTCTTCCTTCCAGATGGCCTCGGGGATAGCCGGCCAGCCTTGGCTGGCAAAGACGCGGTTTATTCCCGGAGCAATATTACGCGCCATCATAGCCGCTTCGATGGGGATTGTGCCGGAGCCGCACACGCCATCCAGCAATATGCGGTCTTTTCGCCAAAAGCTCAGCTCGATAAGGGCGGCCGCCAGCGTTTCCTTAAGCGGAGCCGCGCCCGCTTGTTCGCGATATCCGCGTTTGTGCAGGCTTGGGCCGGTTGTGTCAATCGTAAGCGTGGCCATATCCTTTAATAGGGCAACCTGTATCGTATATGCCGGGCCGGTTTCGTCGAACCACTCAACATTGTGGCGTGTCTTAAGCTACTCAACAACAGCCTTTTTCACGATAGACTGGCAGTCGGGCACACTAAATAGGGTTGACTTAACCGACTTTCCCATAACGGTAAACTTGCCGTCCTTGGTGATCCACTCGTCCCAGGGCAGGGCCTTTGTGCGCTCGAACAGCTCATCAAACGTAAGGGCGGGGAACTCGCCCAGCTTTAAGAGCACACGGTCCGAGCTACGCAGCCATATGTTTGCCCGCGCTATCGCGCTGACGTCTCCTGTAAAATCGACTCGTCCGTCGGAAGCCGTCACATCGGCAAAGCCTAGGCGCTCCAGCTCGCGTTTTACCGTGGCCTCAAGACCAAATGTAGCTGTTGCGATTAAATTTAGTTTTTCCATGGCGCTCGGAGCTCCTCATATTGATCTAATAACTCTCAATTCTCAATTCTCAACTCTCAATTCTCAACTACCCCAAGCTCCTTCCCTCGCAGCGCGGTCATAAAGCTGTCCTTATCCGCTGGTCGCAGTAAAAAAGTATCCGTGGCTATCTGTTTGTTAAACAAGCTGCCCTTCCTGATAAGCATAACGTAGGACATATTTATCTGGATAGTGTCACCGTTCTCCACAACCCTAACAATGTCCTTATACGGCAGGTATGCGAGCCTTTGCTTCCGGCTCCTCATCATACCCCCGCCAGCGACGCTTACCGCCAGCGAATCCGTCAGGAGCTCTATCATGTTTGTACTTGCCTCGTAGTACAGGCAATA
>WRAW01000148.1 GCA_009780015.1 Defluviitaleaceae bacterium
AGCTTGGCCCATACAAGCTGCGTCAGAAACAGCGGCGCGTCATTATATCGGGTATGCAGTATCGCTTGCGGGTAAAGCGACAGCACCTTTTCCATCGCCGTCGTCTTGCCAACGCCAGAAATACCGATCACGGTGAAACAGAACGCTGTAGAGTTAGCGCCACTAATGGCATTTAGGGTGCCTGCCCGTATGGCCTCCGCACCCTGCGCCAAACCAGCGGCATACTTAGGGGTCGCAGGGTTCTTCGATATGTAGCTCTGCCTGATTGCCAGCGATACGCGCCGTTCGATCCCAAAATGGACATCAAGCGGCTGAAAATACCGAAACAGCCTGCCTATGCAGTGAAGGCGGTCATGCGCGTCTAGTTCGCGCTCGCCATCATTGCGCTCGGGGTCCGCTGTCAGCAGTTTCATGACTTCATATTTTGAGTAAATCGGAGGCAATGCCTCAATCAGAGGGTTCCCCTGATAGTCGGCGACTTTTTGCTCCAGGTACTCTGCCGGGGCAACGTTAATCTCCTCCACTAAGCCGTTCCTCCAAGTCTTTGAGTATCATCTCCATGTCAGCCGACATGCCTTCATCTTCACTTATTTCAGGGGTTGCAGGTGCATAGCTGCCCACGCCGCCCAATACGAACGCTTCCTCCCTGCGGTTCTGTTCCTTCTCCACAGCCCTGTTGCTGCGTATGTTCTTCGTGCGCGCCAACTTCGATTTCGGCACTGCCGTTTGCCGCGCCAGTTCTTCAGCTTCCGAGATTATGTCGTCTATCGCGGCGTTGAGCTCCGCTTTCGAAGTCATTTCTTTGGGTATGTGCCTCCTCTGTGCCAGTTTCTCCACTTCGCGCAGGTAGTTTATCTCGTACAGGCATTTGCCTTGGTATTTTTCCTGCCATTCTGAAAGCCAGCAAGTGTCAACCGTCCCGTCCTGACTGCGTATATATATCACGCTCATGTTGCGTGGGTCATACGAGATATCCACTTTCCAACTGCGTTTTGCCCGCGCCGTATCAAACCAGTGTTCCGCCATCGCCCGCTCACACAGATAGAAAAGCCCTTTGAAGCTAATTCCCTTTTTTGTAACGGTGGCGGTGTCGGCAGGCATGAGGGCGATTTTGACGGTTTCCTCCGGGAACGACCTGAGCGCCCCGGCATAGTTCGCTATGCCCCAGTTCCATATTTCAATCGGCGTCGGCATCACATCGTCAACGACCATTTCCTCAGTGCGCTCATAGCCCTCCAGAAGATGATAGTTGTTATGGTGCAGTATGCTCTTAATCAGGATTTTGGTGAGTTGGTGGATGTCGAGTATCGCGCCGATGCGGTAATCGGGAGCCCCGCGCTCTTTATCGTCTTTTTTCACGTGTCCAGGCAAGAACGCGGTGGTGTTCCCATCAATTGTTTTGAAATGCCGTTCCACTATCCCTTTCATGTCTGCGCGGGATGGCGGGGCATTCTCAATGCGCACATTTAGCGCGTTGACGAGCGTGTCTGCCGACTTGCTAAGCAGTTCGCCCCTGTCTCCGAGTATGGCTCCGGGCACTCCACGGCACGGCCATTCAGGCTCCGTGATTTCAATCCCGTATTCCGCGCAATACTTAACTTTGTCGGACGCAGCGTTCGCAATGGCCATCATCATGCCTGCCCAGGATGGGCCCTCAAGGCCGACATACATCCCTGTGACCATTCGGCTAAACACATCCAGCACGAAATAGAGTACAGGGCGGCCGATTATATCGGCACGGTTGAATCGCGACACGAGATAGATATCGCCGATCGTCGCGTCGATTTCGTATTTTGCGCCAGGGCCCATAATGCCGTAATCAGACTTCCCAATAATTGCCCTGTGATTGAGGTTGTATTTCGTTTCACCTTTGCGTGCTTTGACCCGTTCCTGGACGCCGTGCTTTTTGTTGTACCAGTACCGGAATTGCCCGATCGTTGGGATTTCGCCATACGATATTGGTTTAACTTTTGTCTTCCCGTCAGGTTGCGCTTCAAAACATGTGTAATGGTCTTTGATCATCATGTCATATGCGCGCTGGAGCGTGTGCTCGTTGCGGTTGTGGTAGTATTTCTTAATTGCTTTCTCAAAGATTTCCTTGACGGCATCGTCAACATTGATGCCCTCTCCTTCGTCGTACTTGCGCGGGCGGCCACGCTTGCTCCTGCCGGAGCCTCGTTCTTTCCCCGCAGCACCGCAGTTGCCGTACTTTGGCAAGAACGCATTTTTGGTTTTTCCGTGCATCCAGTAGGCTTTTAAGTAACGGTGAAGGTTTTTAAGGTCCTTGCCTGTTTCGGACATAACTGCGGACATCATAGCCCCGCGTTGTTTCTTAAAATATATGTCAGGCTCATTTGAAACTGCGCTTGACATAAATCCCCATATACCATCACGCATCGCTCTTTCCTTGTCGCTCAACTCATCTTCGGCAAAGATTCTCAAATGGGGGTCACTTTTTTGAACGGCAAACAATCCGTCTTCGATTTTTTGGACTAACTCGCTGCACGGCATCTCCGTCGGCATCTCCATTGTGTTGATGTTGAAGATATATGCAATGCTTTTGTCTCCGGCTACCCAGAGTATGCGCCAGTCGTGATCGTCGCCTACTGATCGAATGAGCATATTCTCGATTATTTCGTTCATGGTTTCGATGCCGCCCCTTTCGAGTTTAAATCTATCGGCTCGTCCAGATTTATCGATATAGCCCTATTCAGCACGAGTTGCTTAAATAACTGTAGGCCGCACCCACTAACAAGCTGATAATCACGCTCTATTGCACGTGTGGCTTCTAGAATGCCGTATTCTTCATTTCGTAGCATCCACAACAGCATTTCCCGCGCTTGCGGCAGTTTGCCCGGATTGCAGCCCGCCCAAGTAAAACCAAGCATCGAATAGAGCCACTCAATGTTCTTTGCTTTTTGGTAGGGTATCTCATGCTCAGTTACTATCTTCCACTCGATGCTGTGCATTTCCCAGTAGCGGCGCTCAATTTCAAGTTTTTCCATCGTGCGGGCGTTGTTCAATTCCGACGCCATCTTGATCGTCCGCGCTTTAAGCCCATCAGCAGTCGTGATCATAAAATCGCAGGTTAGCACATATGGATATCCGCTGGAATTATCTGTCGGATACTTGACGCCAGCTTGTACAGCAATCTCAACAGCGAGGCTCAAGTCTGACAGTGGATACTGCTCGCGTATGTCAGTCACTTTTTCCGACCAGTCGAGAATGTAGAAGTAGGCGAGTTCATTATTTGACAGCAAATGATGAACCCGCCCTGTCGTTCTGCCTTTTATCCGCGAAACAACACCGCGCGATGGGAAGTCCTGCACTCGTATCCATGGCGAATAGCCGGGGCCCCAGCCGCTCCCTCGGCCTTCGCGCACATATCTATCGTATACGCTTGCGTTCCAAACACGACGATGCCTTGCCATTTTGTTCAACTCCACCGCTACAGTTATATGGCTCACTTTATTTTATTGTAGCAGACTTTATTAGTAATGGCAATAATTATTTTATTCTGGCAGACTTTATTACGATTTTACATTAACCGAAAAGCCCGGTAAGCTGCGGTACAAGCAAAAGCCCGATAAGCGCGACGCCGCCACCGGCCATTAGCTGCTTCATGCCCTGCGACTTC
>WRAW01000149.1 GCA_009780015.1 Defluviitaleaceae bacterium
AAAGCGCGTATATACGGTTTCCCACGGGCCGTAACGCTCCGGAAGATCACGCCAAGGCGCACCACTTCGGGCTATCCACACTATCCCATTTATGATGGGGCGATGTGGATTCGGCGGTCTTCCCGGTGTTCCCGGCACTTTTTCACAAAAGTATTTCTTTATGCTTTCCCACTCGGCATCTGTAAGCTCATATCGGCGCATCGTTTTCTCCTAATGTAGTATTTTGTCAAATCATACCACATATCGGCATTGTGCGCTATTACCTTTTTCAAACACGCCCTAAGCATACGATGAAAGCCCTCTACAGCGTTGGTCGTGTAGATAAGGCGGCGTAATTCATCGGGAAACTTGAAAAACGCTGATAGATCAGCCCAATTAGCCTCCCACATCTTGTAAATTTGAGGATATTTACCATCCCATTTTTCCCTAAACTCTTCAAGAGCATACAAAGCAGCATATTCACTTACTGCACCATAGATCTTCTTTAAGTTAGCCATTACTTCTTTCAAATCCTTATTATGATACGTATTTTGTGGAGTTGCGTATCATATGGATTACCGGCGCACAACATCCTCGCGTGCCTGTGGGCACGTGTCGTTGTCGTTTCCTAGGCCTACGCAAAAAATCCCGCGCCTGATGGAACGGTTTTCAACCGGAACAGCCATAGTATTTTGTGTAGACGCATTAAAGATATTTACATTATTTTTGGGAAAATGGGCGGTGTTCTCGAAGTCCGTGGGGCGAGAGTGTCGCACCCGAAAACGCACAGCGTATTGACTTGAAAAAGCCGACTTACACGCCAAAGATTGGGATTGTTGAACGCACTTTTGCATGGGCAAACCATTCTCGTAGGCCAGCGAATCCCAGCCCTATATTTTGATTCGAGAGAGCCACAAGCAGAACTATGCCATAACAAACAGCATAGTTTTGCTTGCAGCACTCTCCCGGGTTTATTATACTGGGGCTTGAAGTTTGCTTAATGAGTTTACTGATCTATTGCTTGCAGGAAGTGTTGTAGCATAGTGGCCATTTCGGCTCGGGTGGCGTTTCCGCGTGGGTCAAAGCTGCCGTCCGGGCGACCTAAGATTATTCCGGCCTTGAACAGGTATTCGATTGCGTGGGCGGCGTAGCCGGCTACGTCGGCTTGGTCTGTGAAGCCGCCAAACGGTACGGTGTCCGGCAGCTCTGCGTTTGTGGCTACGGCGAACCTGTACAGGATGGTTGCCAGATCTTGGCGCGAGATGCTGTCGCCGGGGGAGAACAGGCCATTGCCTGTGCCTGCCACTATGCCGCCGGCTTGAGACCAAGCAACCGCGTCGGCGTACCACGCGCCGCTGTCCACGTCGTTGAAAGTACCGGCACCGATGTCGGGGCTGCCGACCTCGCGGTGCAAGATGGTCACAAGCATCGCCCTGGACGACGTGTCGTTCGGGCCGAACAACCGCTCGCCCATACCCACCATCAAGTCGCGTTGGAACATAAAGAACAGCGCGTTGATAAACCAGTCGTTGACGCTGAGGTCGTCAAACATACTAACGAACTGCGCAAGCGTGAGACCCTCGCCCTGCTGCGGCTCAACCTCTGCCTGCGCCGGCGGAGCCGCGGGGGCAACGCCGGCCGGTGCCGGTGCCGGGGGTGCCGGGGATGTTGGGGAATCGTATAAACTATCGCCGTCGGCAGATGTAAGCGCGTGACCCGGCTGCCTAAATCCCGGCCCGGAACCCGTGTCCTGCATTTCTACAATTTCAGGGACAAGTGCGCCCGGCGCGCGGAGGTAGAAGTTCTGTGCCGAGCGTCTCATAACACCCTCGCTGTCGCGGAATTCTGCCGCTATGGTGTTTCTGCCGTATCGGATTGCATCATGCTCGTTGAATGTCTGCGCGCGCACTGTTATTACGGTGCTACCCGGGTCTACATAATAATCAATGTCACGCACAAGCTCTACGCCGTTTAACCACAACGCAACAAACTCGTCTATATGCGGATATTGAGCAACCGACACAAACGCCATATCTTCAAGTACAGGCAGGGCTATGACAGGCGGCAGGCGTCGCTCTATCATGAACCCATGATAATAGTCCACTGTTTCCCGGTCAACGTTCGCATCTGAGTTTATCAGCACCTCCAGTATAAATGTCGCGTAAGATGCAGGTATATCTAAGCTGTTTGACATCCTCACTCTGAACGCATATACACCGGCTCGCGTGGGCATACCATACAACTCGCCGGATTCAGAATCAAGACTGATACCGGGCGGAAGAGGAAAATTCACCGTGTCAACATGATGCCACGTTACCGTATTCCCGCCCACCCCATGATTATCGCTTTGTATCAGGAAACTGTACGGTACATACAACACAGCCGGCTGAATCGATTCCGTAACAATGTTGGGGTTAATCACAAAGCCACGAAGGCTGATTTCCTGGCTGATACGCCCACCATTTGGGTCATCGAAACTTATTGTGAGTATGCTGCCCAGTGGGAAATACGGCATAAGGTGCGGCCAAGTCGCAATGTCTAGTAGACGCGATAGATACATTAGGTCTATCCTTGCAGACAAGTCTACAACAACCGTATTCCCAAGCCCAGGGTCAAAAGGCATTAAGGAAGTACGACGCGTTTATAAGCTATCGGCATCTGCCGCTGGATAAGGCTGTGGCGAACAGGCTGCAATCTCTGTTGGAACATATACGGCCGCCGTCCGGCCTGGGATGCAAAAACACCAAGAAGATATCCCGAATATTCCGTGATGAATCGGAGCTGCCAACCAGCGGAGACCTGGGTCACGACCTTATATCCGCGTTGGAAAACTCCAGCTATCTGATAGTGTTGTGTTCGCCAAAGCTGCAAGAGTCCAAGTGGTGCATGGCCGAAATCGACCATTTCAAAAAGATGCACGGCGGACGCATAAACCGTATACTGCCTATCCTTATAGACGGCGACCCGGCGGCCGTGTTCCCCGAGCAGCTTCGGTTCGACACCCGCATCACCATTAACGAAGAGGGCGAGGAAGTGGCGGGGGTTGTGGAAGTAGAGCCTCTGGCCTGCAATATTTCCGCCGGCGGCGATATTCGGCAGACACTTCGCAAGCTTAGCAAGCACGAATATCTTCGCATAGCCGCGCCGATACTGGGTTGCGGTTTCGATGACCTGTACAGGCGGCACCGCCGCCGGAGGATCCAACGCGCCATAACGGCTGCATCTGTTTCCGCTGTTCTGACGATGGCGGTCGCGGCTGTATTCGTAACGCAGAGCCGCAGCGTGATACAGCACCGCGATTCTATGTATGCCGAACTGTCCGCCGGAGCCTATGCGTCGGGCCGGATACCCGACGCGGTGGCCTATGCCCTTCTGGCACTACAGCCCAGGCACAGCCTGATGCCGGACTTCACGCCACAGGCGCAAAAAGCCCTGGCTACAGCCCTGGGGGTCTACGATCTGGCCGGCGGATACAGGCCGTTTGAGACATTAGACTTCTTTCGAAATTAAGCACCTAGCTCAAAGTTGCAAATACCAGCCAATAAATTTAAGCGCAGACCGAACCGTTTTCTTCGGTTACGATACCTTTCTGCAAGAATCTTGAAGCGTT
>WRAW01000150.1 GCA_009780015.1 Defluviitaleaceae bacterium
GCCGGCGTTTCGGTTATTTACCAATGGTTCTTATTTTCACTATGCAATTCACGCCTCATGGGGGTAAACCGCATCCCGTTCACTAATTGTTCTGAATCATTGTCAACAAAACCCAATCTGTGATATGCTTCAACCGCGTATGGAGAAGAGTTTACGGATATTTCCGAAGGGTTGTATTGTTCAATCATAATATCGATCAATCTCCGAGCTATACCCATACCATGGTACCGTCCGTTGACAAACAACAAGAATATATGGCCATTATTTGCGGCTAATGTACCGATAATTTCTCCGCCGCATTCACATATCCACATACGCATTATACTTCCGGACAGCATTTTCATTATCGCAGGGGGTTCAATGAATCGCATAAATTCTTGAACCCCTTCTTCAGAATATTCAGGAGCAGCGTATTCCAAGAATACGCTGCGGGTCAATTCCAGTGCTTCTTGAAGCCGCGTTTCTCCCAATTCGCTGTAAAGAAATATTTCACCTATGTTGAAGCACCTTTGAAGTGTAATGGAGGAGTCTCGTCTCAATAAATTATTGATAAAGTTGTGAAATTGTTTGCTTTACGTACGCGACATCTTCCGGCTCCATTTCAGCCTCCAATTCATTTATAACATCATCTAGGTCGATAACTGTATAGGCTTTGTTTACTGCTTTAAGCTTTAATAGTTTATACAGCGTTCTTTTTTGACTGCTTCTTAACTCTAGATTTGTGGCCATTGCCAGTCATCTCCTTTGTCTTACGGATGCTAGACTTCGCGGGAGTTAGCGTCAAATGTATTGTCGTCCGGGCCATAGGTGTGTGGCTCGCCCTGGGGCTGGTCTTGGCCTTGACTTTGATAGAGCTTGGCCGAAACTTCGTGGAACACGGCTGTTAATTTTTCGGTGGCTTCCTTGAGGTTGGTCACGTCGGCGTCGGACAGGTTTTCGAGAGAGGTCGATTCGGTCACGCGCTTGAGGTTAGCCAGCTCTGCCTCTATGCGTTCCTTGTCGGCTGGCTCTATTTTGTCGGCGAATTCGCCTTCGCCGAGCAACTTTTCGGTTTGGAATACCATCGAATCGGCTTCGTTCTTGGTGTCGATAGCCTCTTTGCGCTTTTTGTC
This sequence comes from Defluviitaleaceae bacterium, assembly GCA_009780015.1. Lineage (GTDB taxonomy): Bacteria > Bacillota > Clostridia > Lachnospirales > WRAA01 > WRAA01. Next base: position 1,113 of record WRAW01000150.1, read on the forward strand.
TTCTTCAGCGAAACGCTCGGCGTCTTTTACGGCTTGTTCGATATCTTCCTGGCTCATGTTGGTGCTGGATGTTATGGTGATTTTTTGTTCTTGGCCGGTGCCCAGGTCTTTGGCGGATACGTTTACAATACCGTTGGCATCGATATCGAAGGCAACCTCTATCTGAGGTACTCCGCGCGGCGCGGGAGCTATGCCGTCTAGGCGGAACGAGCCGAGAGACTTGTTGTCTTTAGCCAGCTGGCGCTCGCCTTGCAGTACGTGTATATCCACGGCGGTCTGGTTGTTTTCGGCGGTGGAGAATGTCTGCTTCTTGTTGGCGGGGATGGTGGTGTTGCGCTCGATCAGGCGCGTGGCCACGCCGCCAAGGGTTTCGATGCCCAGTGACAGCGGGGTAACGTCCAGTAACAATATCGAGCCGGCGCCGACGTCACCGGCCAGCTTGCCGCCTTGGATCGACGCGCCAAGGGCCACGCATTCGTCGGGGTTAATGCCCTTGAAGGGCTCTTTGCCGGTTATTTTCTTTACTGCTTCCTGAACGGCAGGAATGCGCGTGGAGCCGCCTACCAGCAGAACTTTTGTGAGCTCACCCGGTGAAAGGTCGGAGTCTTGCAGGGCTGTGCGAACAGGGCCAAGAGTGGCTTCCACCAGATCCGCGGTAAGTTCGTCGAATTTGGCGCGGGTAAGTGTGATATCCATGTGCTTGGGGCCGTCTTGGTTCATGGTGATAAAGGGCAGGTTGATATTGGTGGACGCGACGCTCGAGAGCTCTTTTTTGGCTTTCTCCGCGGCTTCTTTTAGGCGCTGCATAGCCATCTTATCCTGTGATAGACTGATGTTTTCAAGCTTCTTAAACTCATCAACCAAATATTTCATTACGCGCTCGTCGAAGTCGTCGCCGCCTAGGCGGTTATTGCCCGATGTGGCAAGAACTTCTATTACGCCCTCGCCGATATCAATTATCGACACGTCGAAGGTACCGCCGCCAAGGTCGTAGACCATTATTTTCTGCTCTTTCTCGTTGTCGAGGCCATAGGCAAGCGCAGCAGCCGTGGGTTCGTTGATGATACGCTTTACGTCAAGCCCGGCGATCTTGCCGGCGTCCTTGGTGGCCTGGCGCTGGCTGTCGGTAAAATAGGCGGGTACGGTGATAACGGCCTCGCTTATGCTTTCGCCTAAATAGTCTTCCGCGTCGGCCTTGAGTTTTTGTAACACCATCGCCGAGATCTCCTGCGGCGAATAGGTTTTTTCGTTGATATTTACCTTGTAGTCCGAGCCCATCTGGCGCTTGATAGACATGATGGTGTTGTCGGGGTTTGTTACGGCCTGGCGCTTGGCGGTCTCGCCGACCAGGCGCTCGTTTTGGCGCGTAAACGCCACGATAGACGGGGTGGTACGTGCGCCTTCGTTATTTGCTATTACAACAGGCTGGCCGCCTTCCATAACAGCCACGCACGAATTTGTGGTTCCAAGATCAATTCCGATTATTTTTGCCATATGTTTTCCTCCTGATCTATACAATATTATAATTATGCCGCTTCGTATATAACTTCGCCGGTTTCCCTGATGTGTTCTAAGAAGCCGCTTCTGTCTCCCCAGGCTTCGACCATTAGGTGTGGCTCTATGTCGCCATTGACATCCCACGACAGTCCTACTAGCATTGATGCGGTTTCCAACCAGTCTCCTTCAAAGTCATTAAGCACAACTGCTATGTCAATATCGCTGTATTCGTGTGGTATGCCGTTAACATGCGAGCCAAAGAGTATTATAGTCTGAGCATCGAGCACTTTTCTAACTTCTTCGGCGAACTTTGTTGCTATCTCCCTAACTGCCGCTTTATCCAACACAGAAATTCCTCCGTTTCATGTAACAGTTGTTTGCAGACTTTGGTAGAAAGCTTTTGCTTAACTGTCTTCTTGTATTCAGGATATCGTGCGTTAATGTGGAGAGGAGTTAGAACGCGCAAGAGTTTGATTTGTTCGTCAGATAATTCATTAAGAACCATACCTTCTTCGGCTAATCTGCGTAAAGCATGTATTTTTGGTGGAATTTTATTAGTCCTATCAGCAATAACGGCTTTCAAGGCTTTTTCAGCTATCAAGTGGCAGAAAAAACCTGCGTGCAGCAAGCGTCCTGTGCTAAGGAGAGCTCTTGCAGTTATAAGATCCTCATCAGCGGTATCAAGCCAATAGGATGCTTTATCACTCATAGCGCACCCCTTCTAGTTAGCCACCTTGACCATACTATGGCGTAGCACTTTGTCCTTGTACTTATAGCCCTTTTGCAGCTCGTCTGTGATGGTGTTTTCGCTGTAGTTGTTGTCTTGGACATGGGCAACGGCAAAGTGGCGGTTTGGGTCGAAGGTCTGGCCTTTGGCGTCGATCTCTTCTACGCCAAGCTCACCAAGGGTCTTTGCGATTTGTTTGCCGATCATGTCGACGCCCTTGTATAGC
>WRAW01000151.1 GCA_009780015.1 Defluviitaleaceae bacterium
GGGTTCGAAAGGACTGACCAATTCGTCAAGTTTGGAATCAAGGGTTTCGATGGATTTCCGGACATACTCCAAGTGTTCCTGAACCATAACTATACGTTGTTTTTGGGCGGGAGAAATCGAATAACCTTGAACGCAATCCACTACAGCATCTTCTTTGGGTTTCATTCTTCCATGAAGCAGCGACTTACATGCGACAAGTTTAGAGCGATATCGGGTGTACTCGCGAAGTATACGGATTGGTTTTTCGGGTATATAGCTACCTGGAACAAGCCCCAATCGAAACAAATCCCCAATCCACTTAGAATCTTTATTGTCGTCCTTGTTGCCTTTGACAGCTTTGACCCACTTAGGCGAAGCAACAACGACATGGATTTTATCCTCTAAAAGATTGTAGATGGGTATCCAATACTTGCCCGTTGATTCCATACAAACATCATAGCAGTCGTTGTCGAGTAACCACTGCTTGAACTGTATACTCATTCAACTTAAAAACAGTCCATCAAAGCATCCATAAAGCTATCAAAAAGCGGCAAGGTTTTCCGCAATCGTTGCTTAATCCAAAACCAATAGTTTTCGATTTTATTCAGATCTGGTGAATACGGTGGAAGAAATTCGATGTAACAGTCGGCGGCCTTGGTTAACTCCCGCAATTTTGGTTTCCTGTGAAAACTTGCATTATCAAGTACAAAACAAGAGCCTTTTGGAGCCGATTTAAGCAAGGCATTTTCAAACCAGTGTTCGAATAACGCGCTGTCTGTTGTGCCGTCATAAATCATAGGCGCAACAATGCCGCTGCCGCACTTAGCGGCTACAATATTTGTGCGCTTAAATTTTTTGCCGCTAATTTTGCCTATGACCTTTACTCCTCTTGGTGCATAAGCATATTCTCGGTAGATATAGGCGTCTATGCCACATTCATCAATGTAATAGATTTTATCTTGTGGGTAACTACTGATGATTTCTATGAATTTTGCTCGTTTTACCGGGCAGTTTTCCGCATAACGTTTAGTTTTTTTTACGCGTAATGCCAAGGCGCGCCTTCGCCTTGAAAATCGCGGTTATCGAACAACCGAAGGCTTCGGCTGCTTCATTGAGATAGCTGTCAGGGTTTTCCTCATAGTAGGCAGCAAGTTTAACAGGGTCTATCTTTTTGTGCCACTTCCCCCGCGGGCGGTCTTGTAAACTCCCTGTTTCCTTGCGTAGCTTGCGCCATCGCTTGATGGCAGTAGTACCTACTTGGAATACTTTCTTAGCTTCCTCTAATGTATGCCCTTCATCTATATAACGCAGGACATTTTCTCTGTATTTTTTGTCATATGCCATGTGTTAATTATATCATAGCTTTGGATTGTTTGCAAGTTAAGTTACTATATTCTCGAAACGGCTGCCGCGTTCCCGATAATGTTCCGCACAGAAACCGCGGCTTGTACATACGATAACAGTATAACATATTTGAAGGGAGAATAGCAATGGCAAGCATTTCAGGTCATGTGTATTTTGACCGGCTGCGGAACATGACGGCGCACGCCCCTGAGGACGGAATCGCCGGTGTGGCGGTGGTGTTGCAGAACATCAACTTTCCTTACGAGGGCATGGCGGTGCAAACCGACAGCGAAGGGCGGTACAGCTTTGTCGAAGTTCCGGCGGGGGAGTATCGCCTTGTGGAGGCATACGGAGAGCCGGCAGTGCCGACGCCGGGCAACTTCACCGACGCCGTGCCGGGCGGACTGCCAACCGCCGCCCTGCCGCCGATCGGCTATGTGCCAAACCCGCCCCAAGGGGCGAACAGGCTGGACTGCCTCACGCCCGCAACCTTGTTCGTAACCGTAACTACGGAGGATATTGACGGAAAGGACTTCATAAACGGCCCGGTGGCTCATATAGCCATCGACACGATAATGGACTCATGCACGGAGATTATGCCGGCCAACCTGATGGTTGATGCGGACTACGGCACGATAGGTTCCTTCCCGGCCGGCACGCCGGCGAACTCCGCCCCGCAGGCGGAGCCGTATCCCGCGGTCACGCCGGACTTCGTATATGTTATGCCGGACCCCGCGCAGTACATTCCGGACGACGGCCAGTATACGGTGCAGAACATCATGAACAACTCCATGAGCAACCGGATAGGCTCGTGGTGGCGTATCGCGGACCGCACGACAGGTACGGAGCAGGGGCGTATGATGGTTGTAAACGGCTACGACCCCGGCTCGTGCTTCTTTGTGTCGGAAATGACGGTGAAGCCGAACACTTACTACCTTTTCAGCGTATGGATCCTGAACATGTTCCGCGTGACGGGCTACAGCGCGCCCGCGCTCGGCGTATTGATACTGGGTGAGACCGGCCAGACGCTCTACGAGCAGACCCTGGGCCAGCTGATACCCGTAAACACGGACTGCCCCGAATGGCGGCAGCTGGGTACGGTTCTGAACTCCGGGGAAAACAGCCGCCTTACGCTGAAGTTCGTGAGCCAAGGCCCCGCCGCTTGGGGCAACGATTATGCCATCGACGATATCGAGCTGCACGAGATCACCGTGCCAGTCTTTGTGCCTGTGAAGACAATCGACAAGGCGATCGTAGCGGTAGACGAAATCGTGACCTACACCGTGACCCTTTACAACAGCTGCAGCCTTCCGCTGACAAATGTCAACTTTGTGGACGCACTGCCGCCGAATCTGAGCTTTGTGCGGGATTCCGTGACCATCAACGGAGCGCCGGCACCGGATCGGGACCCGGTGGCAGGTTTTGTCCTGCCGGATATAGCGGGCGGCGGTTATGTGACGGTCAGCTTCCAAGCCACGGCGGTGAGTGTTCCTGCCGTAAACCCCGTCATCAATGAAAATTTAGTCTTTAATACAATGTAACGATTACAAACATGGGCAAAGAAATAAAATTTTATGCTTATTAAGGAATCGTTAAAAGGTTCACTTTATCGTTACCCATTCAGCAACCATTCTCATGGAAATAATTTCCGATATGAACGAGTAAAAAATGACTTGACTTTTACCCCATTCAGAGTGATGTATAGGAGGTGCAATAAATTCCAATAAAAAGGTGGGTAAAACTTGAAAAAGAACATAAACGCCGCGCTCTATATGGAAAGTAAAATCGTATGGAAGCGCGGCGAAAACATTGTGGAAACAGACCCGGACGGCTATTTATATGCCGAAGGCAAACGGCGCACTAAAATTCTACCGGAAGATTTGCCGGAGTGGTTCGTTTACGGTTATATGTATAAACGACATGGCTACGTTTCGACAAAAAGTGTGAAGCACCTTCTTTACGTTCCGAATTATTCTGTTCAAAATCATCTCCACAAGTATGACTCTCTGTTTATTTCGTACAATGATCCAATCGAGCCAACCGAAGAAGATAACGGCTTCAAATGGTACAAAGGCTACGACCATGTACTTAGCGGTTCTTTGATTGTAGCGTATGTTCGAGCCGCCGCGAAATATTCAAAATATGATGTGAAAGCTATTTTCGAAGAAATCAACCGCAAACAAGAATTTTTTTACGACCGTAACCCGGATGAGCGGGAGAGGGCATATAA
>WRAW01000152.1 GCA_009780015.1 Defluviitaleaceae bacterium
AAAGGCGGATGATATACTTTCCAGGGCTTATCTTTGAGAAACGTCCAAAGCTGCCCGAATAATTCGCTGCTTGTATCCTGATGAGATTCCGTTGCGCCAGGCTCCATCACAAACAATGCACCATCAATCAGTTCATACCTGTTTCCATCGTCCCAAGTCGCATAATCAGCATAGGTGTAACACCCGTCCATATCCAATGTCGGAGACATAGTATAACCCCCATTTTTACATGATTCCATAAAGAAATGATATCATAAAAACGCGCACCCGTCAAAGACAACGGGACAGGGGACGGTTCTCTGTCTCACTAGCCCTCAGATTTGGGTGCGTGACAAATTTGTAGAAAGCGGCGCACTGCTGGCGGGTGTGGCCGTAGGCTTGCCGTTATGCCGTGAGTCTAAGGGGCAGTGCGCCACAAGTGCCGGGCATGATTAATTGGCAGGGCAGCAACAATTACGATACAGTTTGCTGCGCGAATCTGCTTTCTGGCTCAAAGTAGTCGTATATATCTTCGTTGCATGATAAGTCAGCGCATCTTAAGGCGACAATCGCATTTGCTCCATTCAGGCTCCAAAACATACCAGACTGCTTTAGCCGCCTCCCTATCACAGTCTTGCAGCCCGCCTTGATCACGCCGCTGCCGACGAACAGCCCCATGTCCTTAAATTTCTTGTATCGCATCCTGTCGGCATTTGAAGCAAAATAGTTTGACTCCGTTGACACCTTATCGGTCTGCTCCTCATCCAGGCTACCAACGGCGCACATTTTTGAGACAAGCTCTTCGATTTTTCCCGCTTCCAATAGTTCAATCCATTCTTCCGTGGCTTTATCCTGCGATTCCCGGTCTGGGAATATTGCGCGTATAAGCCCATGCAAATGTTCTTTTGCATGGTATAGATCGATAATTTGGATTGCATCCGGGAAGTGCAGGTCGGCAACGCACCATATCCATTTTGCCCCGTCGCCCAGCACTATTACCCTTTTGTATGCAAAGAGGTTGCGGCGGCTGGCTTCGGCAAAAATCCGCCACCCAAAAGACTCAGAGTTTTCTATCGCGCCGACATAGCTGGTGCTTTTGTCATCCCTCACTGGATGCCCTTTTTCGTCGAATGCCGTCTGGGTGAATATACATCCGAGCTTTACCTCCCGTGTCTTCGCGCTCCCGTCGGCCTGCTTACCGATCCTGCCATCGAGCGCTTTGCCTGTCATTGGAATGCCTGTCCCATCATACTCAATGTACATCGTCGAAGCGATCGGCACGATAGGTGCTGCACAATCATCGCCGTTGCGGCTCGGCGGCACTGGCTGCATGGCGGCTTCGATGCGCCATTTGTTTTTCGATTCTATTGCTTCGCCTGCCGCTTCGGATATCCTTTGCGATTCCTTCGGCGACACGTAAATCCCTGCAATCTCCGCCAGTGTTTCGCTCGTCCACTCGAACGACCCAGCGGAGGCCAGTTTCGAGACTGCGTACTTCACGCCGGGGGTGAACGATGTTCCCCCCAATCCGGCGATGTCGTCACACGGGATAAAGTGGCCGTGGCCGTTGGGGCATTCGTAGTATCCCCGCTCTAGTTCCCCCGATCCCATCAGACTGACAACTGTCTTCGTGCGCATCGACAGCTTCTTGAGCATGACACGGCACTCGGGACACTCCGGCGCGCTCGGCTCCAGCATTGCTAGGAAATGACGAAATGCGGCATCCCCATCCCTGAGCGCCGCATCCCTGAAACCCCTCTCAATATCTCGGATATCCATTTCGCCGCCATCGGCAAGCAATCGTTGCGTGCGCAACATGAACCGCATCAGTTCAAGTTGCCGCACTGCCTCGATTTCTTGTTTTTTTTTGACTTATCGGCTTCGACATCGCTCGAGGTCATTATTTTTGATTGCTTCTCGCATAATTGGACATACTCATCCGATAGTTCGCGGAAACGCTTGTAATTTTCGGTCTCGGATTTGAAGAACTCAAACTTATCCGCCGGAATGCTATGGCCAACAGTTTTTCCCTTTGACCCCTTGTATGTGAGGGTATAGTATGGCCCATTGATCTTCTCTTCGCCGTTTTTCAAAGTCTTTGTGATAACGCGATCGGAAACTACACCCTTTCGCATTGTGCTGATTTTTGACATCTCCTCCAAAATTTCCCTGCGTCTTTTGTCGATAATCTCATCCATGGCAAAACCTCCTATTCTTGTATATGTACAAGAATATCATCTGGCAGCCAAGTTGTCAAGAATCCTGTAATCATGGCAAAAAAAAAGAGCCAAGATGGCTTCTTCGTGAAATTTCGGAATATTCTACTTTCCTGACACGCACCCTTATAACAATATATAGTTGACGCAATAAGCGTCATATGATATAATGTCCGCATGAAAGATGCAAGCTATTTTACGCACCCAACCGCCGGTTGGCAGCGCCGGTACGAGGCGCTTAGGGCTGCCCTCGTCGAGAGGCTGCCCGACAGGCTCGTTGCCGAGCGCTTCGGGTATAGCCCCGGTTACGTTAGCCAGCTGCGCCATCAGTTCCGCCATGGGAAGATCGACTTTTCGGAGCCGGTGCCCGAAGGCAAAACGACAAGGCGGAAGGTGGACAAAGACACCCGCGACAGGATCGTACAATACAGGCAGAAGCAGCTATCCGCCGGGGAGATTGCCGAGCTGCTCATGCGGGAGGGCATCGAGCTCTCCATACGCACCGTCGAAAGGGTGCTTGCCGAGGAGGGGTTCACTAAGCTGCCGCGAAGGACCCAGCTGAGGATCGGCCGCACGGTAAAGGGCGCTGATATCCCGGAGAAATCAGAGGCTGTACGCGTGGCGGCGCTTGGCGGCGCGCGTTATGAGTCGGGCGGGGCGGGCGTGTTCCTGTTCGCCCCCTTCTTAGCGCAGCTGGGCATAGACGACGTGATCAAGAAAGCGAAGCTGCCTGAGACCCGCGCGATATCGGCGATGAATTATTTCCTCTCCGTACTGGCGCTCAAGCTGCTCGGCACCGAGCGCTACGCCCATGTGGGCGACCACTCTTTCGACCCGGGGCTCGGATTGTTCACAGGGCTTAACGTGCTGCCTAAGTGCACGGCGCTCTCAACATACTCGTACTCGCTGGATCAGGAGCACATAAACCGTCTACAGGAAGCCTTCGTGAGCAACGCGCACCGTTTGGGCATCTACGACAAGCGCGTGATCAACCTCGATTTCCACACAGCGCCCCACTACGGCGACGAATCGGTGCTTGACGAGCACTGGGCGGGGGCAAGGGGCAAACGGATGAAGGGCGCATTGACCATGTTCGCGCAGGACTCCGAAACAAAGCTTATCGTCTATACGGCCGCCGACGTACAGAGCCGCGAAGCGGATGACCAGATACTCAGTTTTTTGCCCTATTGGACAAGGATCAGCAAGCAGATGAACTCCACATTCATATTCGACAGCAAGTTTACCACGTACAAGAACTTGTCGGAACTGAACAGGCAGGGCGTCAAGTTCGTGACGCTGCGGCGCCGGGGCGCCAAGCTGCTCGAAGAAGCCGGCAGGCTTGA
>WRAW01000153.1 GCA_009780015.1 Defluviitaleaceae bacterium
AATCGTCATCCTCTTCTGCCTCTTCATCGTCCCAAAAATCCTCGTCAGGCTCGGAAGATGCCCTTTTGCCCTTGACTATCTTGAAGTAGTAGGCGGCAGCGCCCACGGCCACAGCCATAACAGCGATGAAGATAAGGCTGCCGTTGACGCTGTTATTTGTGGGCGCAGGCTCCGGTTCCGGTTCGGGCTGCGGAGTAGGCTGCGGGGTTTGCGCGGGCGGCTCCGGCGCGGGCGCGGGAATGCCACTGACGCTGGTACTGCCGCCGCTCTCGGCCAGCGCCATCAAATCCGCTTCCGTGACGGCGTTGAGCAAGTACACGTTGTCTGTACTTCTCTGGCGGTCTACCACAAGAAAGAACTCGTTGCCGGCCTCGGTGAATACGGTGAAGAACTCCAAGTCATTCTGGGTTACGATGTTGTCTACTACCACGCCTGTGCCGTCCGGGGTTAGGCCGAGTTGCGGGGGTTCGGCGTCGTTACTGTCGCCAGCATTGTCGAACTCATCTTGACCGGGTGCGGGCTCTTCTTGGGCGCCGGAGTCTGCCGGAACATACAACGGATTGGCGATCTGAACGATACCGGACAGATTGCCGTCCAAATCCACTGCTTGAACCATGATATATGGGCTACTGCTTGCGTCGGCGTCCGCGACGAAGTCGCTTAGACGAACAGCTAGGGATGATACCGTCCCTGTGACTATATCCACCACATCTATGCGAAGCATTTCGTCGTCTAACCAAGTAGCGTTGACTATCATGGATTCGCGCAGTATTTTTGGTGGTTCGTCCACTTCTCCCATCGAGCCGCGGACAGGCACATAAAAAGCGCCCAGAGTCATAAGCGCCGACAGGAGAAGAACATAGATTCTAGTCCGCAATACCCGCCGGATACGCGGTTTTTGCGTATTCAGATTCATATGGCAAGCCTCCTTCCTCACTGTTGAAAGTCGTACTCTGCAATGGCTTAAGCCGCTCCTCGGCAATGGGAAGATATTCGGGGTTAAGTTCAATTCCGATATACTTCCTTCCGAGCATAAGCGCCGCCACGCCCGTGGTGCCGCTGCCGAAGAATGGGTCTAGGATGATATCTCCCGGTCGGCTTCCGGCGAGGATGCATCGTGCCGCCAGCTCCACGGGATACGCGGCGAAGTGCGCTATCCCGCGAAGCGGTGATGTCGGAAAGCTCCAAATATCTCGGCCGCGGCGTTTCTCAGGGATGGGCAAGTCCTTATTTCCGCGTTTATTAATGGTTTGGGCCGATTGCCCCGGCGCGCCGCCGGCATACTTGTTCATCCCGAATCCCCGCTTATACCGCTGTTTCGTGCCTTCCGCGACAGGCTCTTCTAGTGTCGTGTAATCAAAGTAGTAGCTCTTTGACTTTGCCAGTAGGAAAATATGCTCGTAGGACGAAATCGGGCGATCCTTGACCGAATGGGGCATGGCGTTCGTTTTCTGCCAGATAATGTCCGAACGCAGATACCAGCCGTCGGCGCGCAGGGCAAAGGCCAACGCCCACGGTATACCAAGCATGTCCTTTTGTTTTATACCCTCCCATGTTTTCGGCATTTCAAGCGCGGGATTGCCGCTCATGTAGTGATAGCGCCGCTTAATATCGCAGCCGTCCGCGCCTTTGCCGCTTCCGGCGTAGCTATCGGCGATGTTTAGGAATAAGACACCGTCAGGAGCGAGGACTCGCCGCACTTCCCGGAACACGTCCACCAGCCGCGAAAGATACTCAGTTGGAGAATGCTCAAGCCCGATCTGGCCGTCCACGCCATAGTCCCGCAGGCCGTAGTACGGCGGCGAGGTGACTGACATGTTTGCTCAGCCGTCCGGCAGAGTTCGGAGTACGTCCAGTGCATCGCCGCAAAGGATTGTATTAGTTTCTATCATATGTTGAGAAAATTCCTCCTTTCAACAAAAATGCCGCTGTTAAGCGGCCTTCGTGGTGCTGTTATAACTCAGTAGCTTTGCTTCGCTTTTGCTCACCACGCTCCGCTTGCCGCATGATATCGCCGGTCTTGCGCTCGGCCCATTTATCAAGCCCCGTGGCATCTTCGCGTCTGATGGCGAATTCGCGGTTGCTCGGAAACCACAGACCTTTGGTCTTGACAGCGTCCATAGGTGACAGTCTTTGCGCGCCACCGTGGGAAAGCCGGTACACATCCGCGTCCCCTCGCGCCAGAAGTTCTGTCGCCGCTTCCCGTGTGACACGGAGCATGTCCGGCTTTGGACATTCGGCGCGTGCCATGTAGGAATTGTTTATATAGGCAAGTAGCTCATCAGCGGATATGGCCTTAACATTGGCAGTACGCTGTTTGTGGATATCCTCAACGTGAGCGTGAAGTCCTGAAAGAGTAGATTCATCATACAGCCTCCTACTGCTCACTATGTTGGTTATGTCGCTGGCGCTTAGGTTTTCCCATTCGTCGCGGGAAAGCAACTGCTCCGTGCCGTCTCTCCTGACGACCTCAACTTGCTCGAACCAAACGCTGTTGTCGAGGATGTCGCGTTTCTGATCGGGAAAGCTAACTTCGACTAAGTTGCCGATGGCGAACTTGTCGCCGTTTTCGCCCGGCAGTACGACAAAGGCCCTCGTTTCGGGGGTGCTTGCGGTATGCTTCCACTTGTTGTGTTCGTCTGTGTCTCTAAAGTACGCCGATAAGGTGCTTGTCAGGCGAATGTCATTGCCATCGGTCAATAAAAGAAGCTCATCGCTCTGCCTGTTTATGAATGTGTTGATGTTATTATCCGTGCGCTGCATATACTCGCCGCCGAGAGCGTGCATCTTCATTAGCAGCGAGGACAGTTCAACATTTTCAACCATCGGCATGGGCGGCGAGTAGATCCTGTGAGCGATTGGAATGTCGTGTGGCTCACGGTAGATATCCCGCAGACCCTCGCCACCAGTCAGATAGCCCTGTTCAGTGAAAACTCCGTCTTCTTCTTTCACGACGGCACGGCCAAGGGCACCCTTGTCAACATACGTTTCCAGAGTTTCAATGTAGGCGGCGAGAGCGCGATCCGCGGGATTGTCCGATTCGCTTAGACGGTTAAAGGCATCCGCGTGTTCGTCCTGCAGAACCATCTCAAGGTGGAACTCGCCGTACATTTCTTCATCAAGAGCGGGCTGGACATCGAAGCGGTTGAGGTTTTCATCGAAGGTAAGGTTGATGATCTCCGCGATGCTGCCGCAGTTTCTTCCGGTTTCGATGTTCGCG
>WRAW01000154.1 GCA_009780015.1 Defluviitaleaceae bacterium
ACTGTTCCCGTAACAATGTCCGACACGTCTATACGAAGCATCTCATCGTCAAGCCAAGTCGCATTGACAATCATAGACTCGCGGTGTATTTTTGATGGTTCGTCCACTTCTCCCATCGAGCCGTAGGTAGGCACATAAAAAGCGCCCAGAAGTACAAGCGCCGACAGGATAATAATATAGATTTTAGTGCGCAATACTCGCGGTTTTTTGGTATTTAGGTGCATAGGGCTCCACCTCCTTCTATGTCCATATGGCGGCTACAACTCCTCCGCTCTGTGCTTCAACGCGCTGCGCTCACCACGCTCTGCCTGCCGCATAATATCACCGGCTTTGCGCTCTGCCCATTTATCAAGCCCGGCGGCATCCTCACTCTTGATGGCGAACTCTCGGTTGTTGGGGAACCACAGACCTCTGGTTTTGACCGCGTCCATAGGCGATAGTTTTTGTGCGCCGTCGGGAGAAAGGCGGTATACATCGGCGTCACCGCGCGCCAGTATTTCCGTTGCCGCCTCACGCGTTACACGGAGCATGTCATGCCTTGGGCATTCGGCGCGCTTCATGTAGGCGCTGTTCATGTTGGCCAGCAAGTCTTCGGCTGATATAGCCTTAACATTCGCCGTACACTGGCTGCGCAGATCATCCACATGAGCGCAAAGAACCGAAATCTCGGACTCATTGTACAGGCGTCGGTGGCTCACGATGTTGGTTATGTCACAGGCGCTCAGGTCTTCCCATTCATCGTGGGAAAGTAGCTGCTCCGTGCCGTCTTTTTTGACAACCTCAACCTGTTCGGGCCAGATGCTGTTATTGAGGATATCGCGCTTTTGGTCGGCAAAGTCAATCTCAACCAGCGCACCGATGGCGAACTTATCGCCGTTATCATCGGGCAGAACGACAAAGGCTCTTGTTTCGGGGTTCTTGACAGCGTCGGCAAATCGCCACTTGTTGTGTTCGTCTGTTCCCTTGAAGTACACCGACATTGTACTCGTCAGTTGTATGTCCTTCCCGTCGGTGAGCAGAAGAAGCTCGTCGCTCTGCCTGCTTATGAACGCGCTGAAGTTTTTATCGGCGCGTTGCATGTACTCGCCGCCGAGAGCGTGCATCTTCATTAACAGCGAGGACAATTCAACATTTTGCACCATCGGCATAGGCGGCGAGTAAATCCTGTGTTCCATAGGAATGTCGTGTGGTTCATGGTAGAAATCCCGCAGACCCTCGCCGCCGGTCAGATAGCCATACTCGGTGAAAACTCCATCCTCTTCCTTCACAACGGTATGGCCAAGAGCGGCTAGGTCAACATGCTTTTCCAGCGTTTCGATGTACGCGGCTAGAGCGCGATCCGCTGGATTGTCCGACTTACTCAGGCGGTTAAATGCGTCCGCGTGTAAATCTTGCGAAAGTACCTCAAGATAGAAATCGCCGTACATTTCCTCATCAAAAGCGGGCTGGACATCGAAGCAGTTGAGATTTTCAACGAAGGTTAGGTTGATCATATCCGCGATGCTGCCGCAATTTCGTTCGGCTTCGATGTTAGCCGCAAATATTTCATACCCGATCCCGTCTAAATCTTCGATTCTCTTGGCAAGGTAGTTTAGTTCGTTCAGTCTGTACGGCGACATATCCTCCTGCGCGATAATTGCTTGTAGCTTATCGCCCAAGCTCTTTATGTCTGATTGGATATCAATTATTACGATATCTTGCCACTCGGAAATCTCGATGCCGTCAAGGAAAGGGCGCAATTCCTCGGCTGATGCGGGTAACGGCATGGTGAAGCCGCCGTTAGCGGGAACGAGGTATTTTTCGACGTAAACGCTGAGTGGGTGAGTCTGGGCATCGTAATTCTCCATATCGCTTGGATGCGGCCCCTCCGCACCTTCATCGCGGTAAGTGCTTCGCCGTTCCCCGAATGCCACTATCGGCGGCGTGTCTCCTTGGGGTTCGTTATCATCGCCGATGGTGTCGGAGTATTCACGGTTTGTTGTGCCGCGAATGGGCGCTACACTGATGGTTCTCGAATCATCGGTGATTACGCCGAGGGTATTGGCAAGATAATCACTCGACCACGAGCCGACGTAGACATCATGGGTTTGCATCCTCCACGACGCAAGTCTGCCGATGTCAAGGTCAACGTTCTCCATGTCGAACATGATGTTTGTCAGTTCGTTATGTTCAAATACGTGGATGTCCTTGAACACATCGCCGTTTCGCAAAATGCCCAACTCTGTGAATGCCTTGTTTATGCCATCCAGCCATTCGCTCGGATTGCCGCCGCAGCCTTGCAGGATAAGGCCGTCCGCGGAAGTCATGCGCTTTAGTTCATCTGTTGTGATATGGTATACCATGGCGCGCCTCCTTCGTCTCTTAGTCTTGGATCACAAAATCGGGTTCGCAATACTCTTGATATATTGCCATAGCCTCAAGAAGCGGGTAGATGCCGACGGCAGCCAGTGTGTTATACAGGAAGTGACGACCCCTGTGCAGCCAGTACATGTGGACAACGCACTCGCCGCTGGGTGTGTAGAAGGTCTTTGATTTTGTGTAGCCTCTGCCCGCGTATTCTTGGTACAGGAGCCACGTTGTGCCAAGGCGGTATTGGATACCCATTTCGTGGAGTAAGAGGTTAAAAGCCATTGCGGACATGCCGTAATCCTTGGCGATGATGCTGATTGGTAGGGTTTCGCCGCTGTGCAGAACCCGGTCGCAGTAGCGCGCTTTGGGCTTTAATTCGTCGACTTTGTCCGCAAGTGCGGCGTTTCTGTTTTCGAGCGCGAGGGATATGGTTTCTAATTCGAAGTTACGGCCTTCAAGCGCGAGATTTTGGCTCTCCAGAGCGATATTTCTAGCATGTTCCTCGGCCAGCGCGTCGAGCAAGGACTCCGTAAACTTTGGACTGCGCAGCATTTCCTCAAGCGTGTCCGCTGTGGCGTAGGCGCCGTACTTGCGGATACTTGGGAGTACCTCGGATGTCACCCAGTGCTTGAAGGTTTTTGCCTGTGGTAGTCTGCTCGACAGGATAAGGCTATAGAGGCCGGATTCGTTGATAATGGTTATTCCGCGGGTCGGAATATCAAAGGTCGCGTTTTGCGACCTTTGCAAAATCCGCTTATCTTCGGCATCT
>WRAW01000155.1 GCA_009780015.1 Defluviitaleaceae bacterium
AGAAACCATAATGCTGGCGAACAACAGCGTAAGTAGGGGGCAGTCACCGTCTTACAGCCGAAACGAGCAGAAGCTAGGTAAGGATTTACTCTCTACGGACGAACTTGCCATACTCGATGGCTCTAAATGTATCTTACAGCTACGAGGCGTAAGGCCGTTCTTATCCAGCAAGTATGACATAACCCAGCACAAAAACTACCGTCATCTCTCTGACGCTAATCCCAAGTATGCGTTTGATGTGGGAAAGCATATCAAGAAAAGGCTGAAAGTAAAGCCTACGGAAGAATATGAGTATTTCGAGTACATCCCGGCAGACGAGGAAATGCCACAAGAAGCACTCTCTGACTTTGGGAACTTTGACGAAGTTGAGATATTCACGGACTTCCCGGACGACCTTGAACCGATCTAAGTTATCCTATGGCCTTGTCCCAAGTCGGAACAGGGTCGTTTTTGTTTTCGCCAGCACTATAAATATTATTATTTCGGAGGTATACGACATGTATGAATTGAGCCTTATCAAGCAAAACGGCGGCACGTATATCGACAGCCGAGAAGTGGCCGAGTTAGTTGGCAAACCACATAACGATTTAATGAAAGCAATTCGCAAGTATTGCGGGCATCTTACTGCGGGAAATTTTTCCCTCAGTAGCTTTTTCCTTGAAAGTACGTACTTCGACAGCACCGGACGAGAACTGCCATGCTATCTGCTCTCAAAAATGGCATGTGAACTGATAGCCAATAAATTAACCGGCGAAAAGGGCATTCTGTTCACGACACTCTACGTATCTAAATTCAACCAAATGGAAGCCGCCGAACGCGCGGAGTTTGAAGCGCGTTCCGTAACGCCGCAACTGAAAGTGTTCAACACAGCCATACGCAACATCCTCAAGGGCTATACAAAAACCTACGCAACCTCGGATGAAGTCATGGACTTCTTACGCGGTGCGTACAAGCCCTTCGGGATAAACGTACTACGTGAAAAAGGCAGGCACTATCTTACGGCAAGGGCTATCGCCATGTTAAGCGGCATACTCTCCGAAACCGGCAGACCCCACGGACATGCCGTAGCCTCAATTATCAGCAAGCTGAACATAGCGCCGGAACATACCGCGATTATACCCTACGGCATGGTAGGTCTTTCTGTACGCTATGATGAGTACATGCTGGCCGAAGTTCGTCGTTGGATCGCCGAGAACGATTGCCCAAGCGAAATACCCCATCTTGACTTCGAGTATCATCTCTACTACGACCCCGCGTGGTTGTTTCTCTACAATGTAGATGCCGATGATAACGACGGCCTTGACTATGCCTACGATTATGAGGACTAAACAACCTCATGGGGCGATTATCAGCAGGCTAAGAACCAACACGCCTATATACATCAACAGTTCAATAACACACGTCCACCAATAGCCCTGCGGCCATGAGCCGCAGGGCTATTTTGTTTTTTACAGCAAATCCAACTCAAAATCCTAGGAGGAATGTCTGCATGGAATTTTTCGAGAGCGCAGTAGATACAATGGAAACTCTGGTTATTGCCCTTGGAGCCGGTCTTGGCGTATGGGGTATTATTAACCTTCTGGAAGGATATGGGAATGATAACCCCGGTGCGAATGCTCATGTGAATTATACAAACACCCGTCGATGTTCATTGAACACTAAGTTATACCCTTCCCCGTGGTGAAGCTTTTTAATTGAAATCTGCAATGCGGCCTCTACAAAGTCAAACGCACCGATGAAGTTGTAGACTATCTGGACTTCCTGCGTCTTGGTCTGCTTATCTTTTTCGGACACATAAACTCGTTCGATAAACTCACGCAGCACAGCAGCGTCCAACTCTTGCAGGTCGGTGTACTTCTTCGTTACGGCCACAAAGTTTTTGGTGTCAATTTTCTTCTTTTCGCGCTCCTTGATGTCCCGTGACAGTACGCCAGCGGATTTCTTTAGCTCGGCCTGTTCGTACTCGTAGTCCTTAGACAGCTTGATGAACCGCTCGTCGGTTAGCTTGCCGCTGATATTATCTTCATACAGGTGCTTGATAATATCATCAAGCTCGACAACACGCTTCTCAGCCTTAGCAAGTTCTGACTTGCTTTTGGCAAGTTCACGGTCACGCTCGGTAACGCTGTGGTCGGCAAGTTCGCGTATGAACTCAGCTTCATACTGCGAGACGAAAGCGATTGCTTCCTGAAGATTCCGAAGTATAATTTCCTCAATCGCTAAGTTACCGATATAGTGTGACGAACATTCCCTTGGCACATTGTATGCGTGGTAGGTCGCGCAACTGTAGAAGTGTGTGTCCCGGCCGTTATACTTCTTCGTGCGGTACAGCTTGTTACTGCAATCCGGGCAGAACAATAGCCCCGAAAACATATCGGTTTCGCCTGTCCTTGTAAGGCGCCTACGCCCCTGCCGGATATTCTGCACCGTCCAGTATACGCTCGGCTCGATTATCGGCTCTTGCGTATTCTCGATAATCACCCAATCATCCGGGCTGTTGTACAGCAGCTTGGCGCTCTTGTAGGATTCCTTCGTGGTTCGGAAGTTCACGGTATGCCCTAAGTATTCCAACTTTCTTAACATATTGGAGATGGTCTGAGGCATCCACTTGTATGGGTTCTTAGGCGGTTTGTGCGGGCCCTTCCTACCGTTTTCCAAATGATAAGCGGTAGGACACAGAATCTCCTGCCCCCGGAGCCACTGCGCTATCTGGGTAGTTCCCAGGCCATCCATACAGAGATAAAATATCTTCTGCACTACGGCCGCCGCTACTTCGTCCACAATCCAGCGTTTAGGATTATCCGCGTCCTTTTTGTAACCATACGGCGGCAGCACCGAGAGGTGGTCGGTTCTGCCCTTGTTCTGCCACGTCGCCCGAATCTTCTTGCTGGTGTCCCTGGCGTACATTTCGTTAAAAATATTGCGGATTGCGGCGAATTCGTTTTCGCCGCGCCTGCTGTCCACACCATCGTTTACCGCCACAAAATGAACGCCTAAACTTGGGAAGAGAACGTCTGTAAACATGCCCACTTGCAGGTAGTCGCGCCCGAAACGGCTCATGTCTTTTACGAGAACCCGGACTATCTTACCCGC
>WRAW01000156.1 GCA_009780015.1 Defluviitaleaceae bacterium
ACGTGTGCCACCGGCACACAGCATCCTAGCGTACCACTGCGGGTACGCGGCGTCGTCACCTCCTCGATTGACGAAAAATCGCCTCAAAAATCTTCTCGAAAAACTATTGACGACACACCCTAGCAGAATCATGCCATTATGCGTCGTCGGCGCTTCCTAGCGCAGCAAAAAATTGCCTCAAAACTTCACCCAAAGCGGGTTTGAAAACACACCCTAATGCGTGTCGATGTAGGCTTGAAGCTGTTCGTGCCATTTTACGGTATCATAGGTCTGCGGGTCGGTGGTTTCGTTCATGAGCAGGTCTATGAGATGCCGGGGGGTCTTACCCCCGATGTGCATTGACTTTATACAGGAAACGCAGTATACGCACACGTCTTCGCATGGCATGACCGCCGCGCGCTTCTTCATTTGTTCATGGACTTTCTCCACCGGCAGCGACGGATAGAAGTCGTCGCCGCAACAAACCGAACGCGCGCCGTGCGCCGGAGTTTCGACAATGTTTATATTCATCTTGTCAAGCAGGCTGCGCACCGCTTTATGCACCTCGGGTCTTCCACGGACGGGGCATGGGTCGTGTACCGACATTTCAGCGCCTTTGTAATCGGGATATGGGAACCCGTCAAGGCCGTCGAGCAATTCCCACAGAGATACGGTCGTCACGCCTTCGTACAGGCTTCCGAACCGCTTATCACATCCGGCGCAAACGTTGACCACCCTTGACCCGGCGGGCAGCTTGGGCTCGTGGCGGCAGCAAATATTGTGCATTTCAATCCGCTCATAATTTTCGTTGAGAAATTTGAGCAGCCTGTGTTCCATTTCGGGCTTGTAGATGCTCAGCGCGCAGCCGGGGTTAAAGTGCGTGGGTTTCATGCACATACCCCCTATTTCAGAAGCCCGGTCTGCTCGTTAAAGGACTCGATCAGAGCGTCTACGTCGGCGACTTGCTTGTGCATTTTTCCCCAATAATTGTCGTAGTCGTACCATTGGTCGTTCAGTTCTTCCATGGTGCGGCCCTGTTGTTCTATCCAGGTGAAGTATTTCAGGTTGTGTATGCGCTTTCTGGCCGGGTATGTAAGCTCTTCCATATAGTCTGTGGAGGCGCCCAGCATGTAGCGTTCGTGGTCGGCCATGGCGCGGCCTGCGCTGTACGCGCCCCTCTGCGCCGTGAGCTCTTGCAGGCGGGAGCCGTACATCACGGCGGAGTCTGTCAGCACGGTGGCGACGACATCGTTCCCGGATAGCTCGTAGTACTTGGCGAACTTGACCGCCGAAAGCACATTCGCGATGCCTGATATCCCCACCCACGAAAGCTTGTCGACAAACTCAGGCGCGAGCTTCAATTCCCCTTGCAGGTATGCCTTGCCCTCGGGCTCGTTGAAGAGGCGCAGCAGGCTCAGGGTGTTGGCGTCGTCGATATCGATCACCATGTCGCTGTTCTTGACGTTGTGTATCCAGGGGACGTGCTTGTCGCCGATACCCTCGATGTGGTGCGCGCCGAAGCCGTTTTCAAGCAGGGTAGGGCATTGCAGCGCCTCGGCGACGGCAAGCCTGGCCTTGGGGAAGTGATCCTTCACATAATCTCCGGCGGAAAGGGTTCCGGCGGAACCGGACGTGAGGCAGACCCCGGCGAAGTTGCCGCCCCCGCCAGCCGCGCTTTTGAAGGCCTTGACCATTGCCGGGCCTGTTACGTGATAATGCCACAGACAGTTGCCCAGCTCTTCAAACTGGTTGAATATTATGATGTTATCGCGCGTATTGCGCAATTCCCACACCTTGTCGAATATTTCCTTGACATTGCTCTCGCTTCCGGCGGTGGCGATTATTTCTCCGGCGATGCTCTCTAGCCACTCGAAGCGTTCGCGGCTCATGCCCTCTGGCAGAATCGCCACGGACTCGCAGCCGAGCAGAGCCGAGTTGTACGCCCCTCCGCGGCAATAGTTGCCGGTGGACGGCCACACGGCCTTGTGGAATGTCGGGTCAAACTGCCCCGTAATCAGGCGCGGAACAAGGCACCCGAATGAAGCCCCGACCTTGTGGCAGCCCGTGGGGAACCACTTGCCCACCAGCGCCACAATTTTCGCCTTTACGCCCGTAAGCTCACTGGGGAACTCGATATAGTTCACGTCGCCGAACAGCCCGCCGTGCTCCTTGGGCTCGTTGTGCCAGGAAACGCGGAACAGGTTCAGCGGGTCTACGTCCCAAAGCCCCACGCCCGGCAGCTTTGCCAGCACCTTCTCGGGAATCGCGCCGGGGTCGCTCATTTGCTTGAATGTCGGAATAACAATATTACGCGCGCGCGCGTGGTCAATGCTTCGTTGCAGGGACGGCCGGTTCACTTGCAGGTCAATCATCGTTTAACAATCTCCTCTCGCAACCTGGTAAATATTCTCATAGCATATAGTCATAGTATATACATACCATAAGTATCCTCACGGGTCAATAGTTTTTGTTACGAAAGCATAGAAACCCGCGTCATTATAGTCAATCAACCTGAAAACCCACACAGCAAACGCAGGATTTTTTTCGCAAGGCTAGGAACTGACGCCGCCGCGAACCCTTGTGGTTCGCAAGAATGCTGTGTGCCGGTGGCACACGTTTAGCATCCGAAGCGCCAGCGCAGGCAGATAAGTGACGACGCTTTGTGGAAAAAAGACAATTTTGATGTGTGGGTTTTCAGGTTGATTGACTATACAGTCATATCCCCCTACTATTCGCATATAAATTAGAGAGCGAAAAAAAGGAGGTCACTTTCTTGAAGGCATATATCGAGGAAAGGGCTGTAGAGGTTGCAAATTTCATAATCAGATCGAACGCAACCGTACGGGAAACAGCGAAAAAATTTGGAATTTCCAAAAGTACTGTACATATGGTAGTCTGTTAACAGAGAGGTCGGGGTTTGGCCCCGATTTTTTGTATTTCAAAGTATACGGTTCTGTAAGAGCCTGTTTAATATCTTTTTGCCGTTGGATTGGCGAGCCTGATTTTTCGCCATTCTAGGAGCTGACGACGACGCGTACCTGGAAGGTACGCTAGAAGGAAGTGACGACGAAGGGCGGAAAATCAG
>WRAW01000157.1 GCA_009780015.1 Defluviitaleaceae bacterium
CGCCTAGCTGTACGTCGAAGCCCCCGGCGTACAGCTCCGTTCCTTCCTCCGGCAACGACTTCAGCCCGGAATACAGTATGTCGCAGTTTGTGTATCCGGCTCCTACAACGAAGCTCATCAAGTCCACTCCCCGGTGTATTCTTTGTTTAATTCCATGTATTGCCCGAAGATGCTTTCAGCCCGCGAATATGAGTTAACCAGCGGATGCAGCGCCAAGCTCTCGACAGCCTCGTTTTTGCAGCGCTGCCGCAGGGCTTGCGCGGCAAGGCGCTCGTACACCTTCACGCGGCGTACCAGCTCAACCGCGAGAATCGGCAGATTGTCGGCATTGTCTACACGATGAGGAACATATCCGTTTTGCGATATTGCGCAGGAAATTTCTACAATATCGCTGTCTTCAAGCCATGGGATCGCGCCGCCATTCGGTACGCACAGTATCATCTCGGCTTCCTTGCCAAGTCGGGCGGCCTCGATAAATTTAAGGGCGACTCCGGCGTATCCCCCGGCTTCCTTTCCCTGAATGTCAAACTTGAAAGGCGGCTTGTGAGATGCCTTGCCTGTTTCATTAGACATATATGCCGCGTCGCGCTTGCCGTACCATTTTTCAAAAATAGCCAGAGCGCGATCAAAGTCGGCGCGGATATCGAGCCCGGACAGCTCTTCGGTCATTGAGATGTTTATGTCCTTGATAAGTTCTCCGCGCGTTGCTCCGACGCCCGTGATATTCGAGACTGGGGTCTCGGGGGAGAAGTAATAGTACAGGTACTCGTTAAGGAGAAGTCCCATTCTGCGCGTGAAGTTCTTGTCGAAGTATTTCATTTCCGTGTGGGTGTAGAGCCTGTCGTCCTCGATCAGTTCGCCCAGAACCTCACGCCCCTTGACGGATATGCTGTTGAAGAAGGACAGATGGTTAAGACCGAAACAGCGCGCGCCAACCTCGCCAGGTTCTACGCCGTAAAGCGCGGCCACTTCATGCAAAAGGCCGCTTGGAGCGTCGCATATACCGAATGTGAAATCAAACCCCATGTCGCGCAGGGTTTGAGAAACAAGCCCGGCCGGGTTCGTAAAGTTGAACATCTTTGCGCCGGGCTTCGCGACCTCCTTTATAAGTTCACAATAGCGCACCAGCGCAGGGATGGATCGCATCGCGAACGAGAAGCCCGCTGCTCCGGTGGTCTCCTGGCCTAAAACGCCGTGAGACAGGGCTATGCGCTCATCCTGGATACGCATGTGATCGCCGCCGACCCTGATGGTTGTTATGACATAGTCGGAGCCGCTAATTGCCGCGCGCGCGTCGCTTGTCGTTTGAAAAACGATGCTCGGGTCTATGCGATTCGCGGTTTCGGCGGCCATCTGCCCGTAGATTTCCAGCCTTTCACGGTTGTCGTCCATGAACACAATCTCGCGTATGCCAAGCTCACCGGCCCGGCGCACAAGGCTTTTCGCCAGGAACATGGAGCGCACGCCGCCGCCGCCAATAACGGCAAGTTTCATGTTTAAGGCCGCCCCTTTCTTTTATCACTTTTTCCCCAAAAATATTTCGCGACCATATAACCAATACCTATCATGGTCAAGCAAACAACGTACAAAATCTCCAGATACGCTTTTCCAACACCATGTCCTGATGCTGCTGTGGGGTAGTTGAACCTTAATTCGGTAATTCTATACCTGAAATTTAAACCGCATACAAAATATGCACTGCCATTCTCAATATTATTGGCAGGATCATTAAAATAGACGGTAAGTCTCAAGCTTGCGCCTAAGAACAAGACGGCTTTATCAACGCCAAGAATGTTAGGGTTAAAATCGGGAGGCGCATCATCCGGCATTAAGGCTATTATTGCGCTTGACAAACTATAGCTATCATTACTATAAGCATATTCTGACCGATAGAGAACAATCACGGATAGTAATGTCGCAGCTATACATATAACAGCTATCAGTTTCCCAAGTTTTCTAAGGACTTTATTTAACTTCAAAACAAGCCGGAAGCGCTGTTCAGAGTCAGAGGATTGCGCAGATACAGCCCTTCGGCGTACTTGCACCTCGCAAGCCGTCCAAGATATTCGGCAGCCTTTATCGCGTGCGGCGTCACACCCTGGGAGGTATGGGCGTCGCAGCATTTGTTTCTTTCCTCGATAACGTCTTCGATGTTGATGAGTATGTCCGGCTTAGATTTGTTTGTGCGATAGTCCGCCGAAAAGTACATCAACTCCTTGGGCTTCCAGTCGGTGTTGTCCTTTGAGTGCTTGCGAAGACCCGCCACAAACGTCGCCGCGTCGACAGTTCTTGACACTGCCACGTGATCGGGGTGGTAGTCGTCCTTGTGCAAGGTAAGCAGTATCTTGGGGGAGCACTCCCTCAGCAGCGGCACAAGCGTGTTAACCGTTTCCTCGCCGAAGTATACGCCCGCGTCGTTAAAGTTGAGGTGCTTGAAGTAGTCAAGACCGAGCAGGCGCGCGCCTTCGGCCGCTTCATGTTCTCGGGTGGACTGCTCGGCGTATCCGCCGCTCTCGCCCCTTGTGAATATTATAAGGCCGGTCTTTTTGCCCTCTTTCTTAGCTTTCAGGAACAAGCCGCCGGCGCAGACTTCCAGGTCGTCGGGGTGTGCCGTAACCGCAAGAAGATCAATCATTGTCAAGTACCTCCAATTGTAGTTTTAGAGCCTGTTTAATATCTTTTCACCATTGACTTGGCGGCTAGACTCCACCCCACGAAGCCAAACCCGGGCTTCGCGGGGGCCCCGGTTTTCCGCCCTTCGTCGTCGTAAACTCCTTGCGAACCACTACGGGTACGCTCAGTCCACCCCACAAAGCCAAAATCGGGCTTTGCGGGGACCCCCGGGCGTCACTTCCTCCGCCTACGCTGGCGCTTAGGATGCTAAACGTGTGCCACTGGCACACAGCATCCTAAAATGGCGAAAAACTGGTCTCGCCAATCCAACGGCAAAAAGATATTAAA
>WRAW01000158.1 GCA_009780015.1 Defluviitaleaceae bacterium
GCTCTGGGGCAGTTCGTCCCGGGTGCGCTCCTTCGCATAGCCGCTGGCTATGTTCGGCATCACCACGAAGTCCATAAAACGCTTGATGAACGTTGACTTCCCCGTGCGCACAGGGCCTACAACGCCTATGTAGATGTCGCCGTTGGTTCGTTCCGATATGTCTTTGTAAATGTCAAAGTTCTCCATGTTTCCCTCCTAAATCTGATATGGGTATGATTCGTATATTAGATTTTATGAGCGCACAATCGAGAATATTCTTTATGATATTGCTAAAGTATGGCGTATGAGTTATACTATGGCATATACACAGAAAAGGAGCAACTCGAATGAGAAGATACGACAATTTGAAGATACGCACGAAGATATTGCTGGGTTTTTGCTCGGTAGTGATTATTTTGCTGCTGATGGTAACATACACCTTGGTGGGGCTGGGCGGGGTAATAAATTCGCACGAAAACCTTGCAAGCGGCCACTTTTTGCGCAGAGACACCCGGTACGACTACCGCTACGCGTTTGAAACCATGCAGAGGCATACAAACGCGATGCTGATGTACGGGAGCATAGGCGATACCGGCAGGGTGGAGCTTTCTTATTCGCACATCAATGACGCCCTTATGCACGCCATTGCTTCATTGGAAGAGTATAAGCGGCTTGTAATGCAGGACGATGATATCCCGCAGGACGAGAAAGTCTTGCGGGATGTCACCGCGAACAGGGTTATCAACATCCTGCTTAACTATCACGCCAGCATAACGCGCCAAGTTTTCCACCTTGCCCTGGGGGGCGATGTAGCGGGCGGGGTTCAAGCAATCCTCGACGGCCGGGAGATTGCGTACTATCTATATGAAGTTAACGCGGAACTGAACACCATCTCCGACGTTTGGATCGAGAGGATCAACCGCGACAACCTTCAGGCCGAAACCACCACCTACACCATCATGACAACGGCGTTGGCGTTAATAGTGTTTGCGTCCATAGTCATTTCAATATTCACCGCAAATTCAATCAGCAAGCCGCTGCAACGGCTCTCGAAGGACGCCTTAAACGTATCCCGCGGCGACATTGCGGTTAACGGAACAAGCGGCAGAGAGGACGAGATAGGCCGGGTTTCAAATGCCTTCGTGGCCATTGTAAACAGCCTAAACCTGCTAATAGAATCTATCGAGCTTGGGGTGCGGGAGACGAAGCAGGGGCATATTCTCCATAATTATCAGGACAGCAGGCTCCAAGGTGTTTATGCAACAATCCTGGGGAACACAAACAATATCGCGCAGGAATACAGAGGCGTGTTCGACATGCTGACAGACCCGCTGATATTCATCGACTCCGGCTTCAAGATCCTGTACGCCAACCCGGCAAGCAAGAATCTCGTCAGTGCGGGCGATGCAAATGTTGTGGACATGCACGTAAACGATTTTTTGAACGCGGATATTTCAAACCACCCGGCCACCGCCAAGGCGTTTGAAGAGGGAGTGCCGCAGGTCGCGGAATTGCAGTTGAAGTCAAGCTCCAACAAGCATTTTGATGTGGAGTACAAGTGCATACCGTTTTCCTATGAAGGCAGCAATGAGTCCGCCTTGCTGATGATGACAAACATCACCAACATCAGGGACATACAGAGGTATACCTACAAGCTGAACACCTACCGGCATGAACGTATGGAAAAGCTGACCGGCACCATTGTCGCGGCTTTTGAAAAAGCTAACCTGACGGTAAACATCCCTCAAAGCAGTTTTGACAAGGACACACAGGGCATAGCCTTGGAACAGGACGCGGTAGAAGCCATCGTGCAGAAAGCAACTGACACGATCAAAAGCTATGTGGACGAAGTAAGCCGTGTCCTGGCCGCAGTTGCGGACGGAGATCTGACCGTTTCAATAGACCGTGAGTATATAGGAGACTTCGCGTCCATAAAAGATTCTATCAACAACATCAGCAGCAGCCTGCACACAACCATGTCCGGCATTTCGTCCTCTGCGGATCAAGTGCTGTCAAGGGCGGGCCGGATATCCTCCAATGCCTTCGACCTATCCGCCGGCGCGCAGGAACAAGCCCGTTCCGTAGAGGAACTTAACGAGGCGATAGGTATGATAACCAGACAGACCCAACAGAACGCGGACAACGCTCTGCTGGCAAACGAACTCTCCGGCAAATCCTCCGCAAACGCGCAGTCCGGCAATGCGGCAATGGAGCAGATGCTTGAAGCGATGGCGAAGATCAAGGAATCGTCCAACCGCATATCCAACATCGTGCATACCATCCAGGGCATTGCGTTCCAAACGAACCTTCTCGCGCTTAACGCGTCGGTGGAAGCGGCGCGGGCCGGTGAACACGGGAAAGGCTTCAGCGTCGTGGCCGACGAGGTTCGCAGCCTTGCCGGGCGGAGCCAGACCTCCGTTACGGAGACAACCGGCCTTATCGAAGATTCCATCAGCCGCGTTGAAGCAGGCTCGAAAATTGCGGAGAGCACGGCGGAATCACTTAACGCGATTGTGGAGAGCGCGGGGGAAGTCTTGGCGATAATCGGCAATATCTCCGCCGCGTCGAAGGAACAGGCGGAAGCGGTCAAGAACATCAGTGACGGGCTTGTGCAGATCTCCAATGTGGCGCAGAGCAACACGGCGGTTTCGGAAGAAACGGCGGCGGCGTCCCGGGAGCTTAACTCGCAGTCTGAAACGCTGCGTCGGCTGGTATCGTTCTTCAAGTTGTAGCTTATAGCCATTCAACTTGAAAACACTCCAATCAAACTTGTCTTTTTGCGCAATTGCGTCGTCATTTTTTCCTGCGCTTACGCTCCGGATGCTGAACGTGTGCCGCCGGCACACAGCATTCCAGCGTACCCTGTGGGCTGGTCGTTCGGCTAACGCCGAACTGCTCGCCCATGCAACCGGTGTACGCGTCGTCCCTCATTCCTAGCACTTACGCAAAAATCCTGCGTTTGCTTGGAGTGTTTTCA
>WRAW01000159.1 GCA_009780015.1 Defluviitaleaceae bacterium
AGCCTACTTTAATCACTTACAAAATCCTGGTTTGATATTATCAGGTTTTGTTATCTTTTGTCAATATTTGGGTTGTCGCCGGACAATGATAATGTCATAGGGTAACGGGACATTGAAAATGTCCCCCGACGTAGTCGGAATAAAAAATTCATGAAATGCTTCTGCCGGGTCGAATGTTGTCCGCACATTCAGCGGCTTTTCCGTGGAATCCGTTAGCGCCTGCGCCCAAAAATATTTTTACTTGATAATCATTTTTTGCCTACGTCACCAAGCAATACAACCATCAGGCTATTCAGGAGGGATATTTTTCTGAAAATGCCGTAATTCGTTGGCATGACACAAATGAACGGTTTACCTTGAAGGAGTATGTATCGGCGAATGCGCGGTTTCCGGGGAAATGGTCTATCGAGGTGGAAAGATTGGTAAAGGCGGAAACCGCCGTCGTTTCGGTCGTGAAGGTCACGCTAGAGGGT
Source organism: Defluviitaleaceae bacterium (assembly GCA_009780015.1). GTDB lineage: Bacteria > Bacillota > Clostridia > Lachnospirales > WRAA01 > WRAA01. Next base: position 474 of record WRAW01000159.1, read on the forward strand.
ACGATGGGCGATATTCCAAATGAGCCATATTTCGCTGTGTCGTTTTTTGAATTTGAGAATGGAAAGATTGTAAAACTGGATGAATATTGGGGCAGTTATATTCAGCCGGAAGAATGGAGGAAGATACGCATGGCAAATCATTTCGGTAAAAAAATTGAATCGAGGTGCGGGTTGCTTTGCAATTTGTGTGAATACCGGGAAGAAATGGACTGCAAGGGCTGTATGTCGATCACTAAACCTTTTTGGGGCGATGCTTGCCCTGTTAAGGCTTGCTGCGAAGGAAAAGGGCAGGAACATTGCGGGCTTTGCCTTGAGTTTCCATGCGATTTACTGAAACAGTTTGCCTATGACAAGGAGCAGGGGGACGACGGAAAACGAATTGAGCAATGCAGGGAATGGACTTCGTAGCATTTTCAAGGAGACCTTTCTAAATTAGTCAAATTTCAATATTGTATATATAATAGCATCGGGAGGGAATGTTAAAAGGTATTAAGGCAGGTAAAATTCTATGCGCGAGGAGAATCTTAATGAAGAAATTCGATTATATGGAGAAGTTCAATTTCGAGCAGTTGGTTTTCTTTCAAGATAACGACACGGGACTTAAGGCTATAACCTGCATCCACAACACTGTTCTTGGGCCGGGACTTGGCGGTACGCGTTTATGGAACTATGCCACCGAAGAGGAAGCGGTTGAAGACTGCCTGCGCCTGGCGCGCGGAATGACCTACAAGAATTCTATGGCGGGCCTGCAGCTCGGCGGCGGCAAGAGCGTTATCATTGGCGACGTCAAGGCGATACGCAGCAGTTCCGTTCGCAGGGAAGCTTTCTGGCGTACGTTCGGGCGCTTTGTGGACGGCCTGAATGGACGCTACATAACCGCTGAGGACATGAATACTACCTGCCTGGATATGGACTATGTTCAAATGGAAACCCCATATGTCGCCGGCATGAGAAGCAAAAGCGGCAATCCATCCCCATATACGGCCCACGGCGTCTACAAGTCGCTGCTGGCGTGCTGCAAGCATGTTTATGGCGCTGACAATTTGTCCGGCAAGACCGTCGCTGTTCAGGGCATGGGAGCTGTAGCCTATGCTCTGACTAAAAAACTGCACGCGGAAGGCGTCAAGCTTATCTTCGCCGAACTGGACGACGAAAAGGCCGAGAAAGCCATTGCGGAATTTGGCGCGAAAAGAGTCGACGTCAAAGATATTTACTCCGTGGACTGTGACATTTTCTCGCCGAACGCTATGGGCGCAACCATGAACGACGACACAATCCCGCTGCTGAAGTGCAGGGTAGTCTGCGGCGGCGCGAACAACACCTTAAAAGACGCATCCGTCCACGGCCAGGCCCTGAAAGACCGCGGAATCGTGTACGCGCCCGACTATGTGGCCAACGCCGGCGGCGTCATCAACGTTTCTCATGAATTCGATGAAGGAGGGTATAAAGAAGCTTCGGCGCTTGCCGACATTGACAGGCTGTACGACCGTATCCTCGAGGTTCTGAGAACTGCCGGCGAAACGGGGCTGCTGCCGCATCAGGTGGCCGACCAAATGGCGGAAGCCCGCATAGAAGCTGTCAAGAAAACAAAAGGAATCAGGCGATAGAACCTCAGGGTAATCGTTCCATAAAATTTGAAAAGGATGTGTTGTCGGTATGTCTGTCAGTCCGGGACAAGAAAGGCAAACATGGAGTTCACGGAATATGTTTGTTCTTGCAGCCGTGGGCTCTGCTGTTGGTCTTGGCAATATCTGGAGGTATCCGTTTACCGCTTTCGACAATGGAGGAGGCGCTTTCCTTATTCCTTACTTCATTGCATTGCTGACTGCGGGTATCCCGATATTGATGCTTGAACATATAGTAGGCGCGAAATATAGAGGCGCTGCCCCTGTTGCTTATGCCCGTGCCCACAAAGGCTGGGAATTTTTAGGATGGCTGCCTACTATAGTCGCCGCTATGATTATCTATTACTACATAGTCATATTGGCCTGGGCGCTGAATTACGTATGGTTTGCCGCTACAAGGGCATGGGGCGACGACCCGTCGACATTCTTCCGTGTAACGTTTTTGAATGCGTCTTCCAGCCCGTTCGACCTGGGTGGCTTACGTATACCGATTGTTATTGCCCTGTTGTTTATCTGGGCTACTACCTACTATGCCTGCTCCAGTAATATCAAAACAGGCCTTGAAGTAGTTAACAAGCTGCTTCTGCCGATCATGTTCATTTCCATGGTAATACTCATGCTGTACGGCATTTCCCTGCCGGGCGCCGCCGCCGGACTGAACGCGCTATTTACCCCCGATTTAACACGAATAGCAGACCCGACCATATGGGTAGCCGCTTACGGGCAGGTATTCTTCTCCGTCAGTGCATGCATGGGCATCATGATAACTTACGGAAGCTACCTTCCCAAGAAAACCGAGCTTGTAAACACCGCGTTCACCATAGGCTTTGCCGACTCGCTGATGTC
>WRAW01000160.1 GCA_009780015.1 Defluviitaleaceae bacterium
AAGGCAATGCTGGGGAGCAACCTGAGCGCCATACAAGGTTTGTGGGTTGATGGGCGGGCGCGGGAGAATCTGCACCCGCCTAACAGCATGATTATTCATCAACCTAGAAAATCCAAAGCGTAAAACCCTATGCCGAAGCTATGCTTCGGCGGACAAAAGCTGTTGCGCGAGTTCCTTTTGTGAGCGGTATAATGAACTGAGCCAAATTCGGCAACGAGGCATAATCCAGTTTTGGCAAGAAATTGAACCAATTTCGGTCAGGAACTGAGCCAGAAACGGCAAGAGATTGAGCCACCCTAGATAAAAAATACAAAAGCCTGTACCATTAATGTGAAAAGCACAATGGAAAGGGCGGAAGAAATGAAGGGGTGGCAAATGTACAGTAAGATCCAAGCAATGAAGGAACAAGGGTTCAGCATCCGGCAAGTATCAAAAATAATAAGGGTCAGCCGGAACACGATCAGGAAGTACTGGGAGATGAGTCCGAAGAATACGCAAAGACATACAGGGCAGTGAACCGGATGACGGTGCTGAGATCGTACGAGCCAGTAGTAGTCAAATGGCTGGAAACATATCCGTGCATGACAGCGGCACAGGTTCGGTACTGGTTGGAGGAAAATCATCATATAGATGCAAATGACAGGACGGTAAGGTTGTTTGTGTCAGACTTGCGAGAGAGATATGGCATAACCCGGGATTCGGAGCCAAGGCGCGAATATGAGGCTGTAGAAGAGCTGCCGATGGGGCATCAACTGCAACTGGACTTCGGCGAGAAGAGCGTCCGCGACGCTTACAGCAGCCGATATATCAAACTCTACTTTGTCGTATTCACGTTGTCTTACTCGCGGGAAATGTGGGGGATATTCCAAGATCGTCCTTTTTCATCCGAGGATTTGGTGCGAAGCCTCTATTGGTGCTTTGACCACTTTAGCGGGATGCCGCGCCAGTTGGTATACGACCAAGACTCCATAATCGTAGTGAGCGAGAACGGCGGCGATATCATCCACACGAAAGCGTTCGCAGCGTTTTTGGCAGAATCGAAGCTGGAGATACGGGCTTGCCGGAAATCGGATCCCGAAACAAAAGGCTTAGTCGAATCCTCTGTTAAGTTTGTAAAGGGCAACTTCATGGAGAACCGGCTTTACATGGGGCTCGATGTTTGGAACCGATCATTTGAAGGTTGGTTGTTTCAGGCGGCAAAGAGGAAGCATGGGACAACTAAAAGAAGACCCGTCGATATGTTTGCGGAGGAACAGGAACACTTGCTCCCGATATACGGCATAACGCCGGTCGCGATAGCCGAGGAAATGGATCGGATCGTCCGCAAGGACAACACTGTTTGGTACAAATCGAACCGATACTCAGTACCGTACGGCACATATGCAAGAGACAAGACAGTATTTCTGGATGTCGATGGAGATAAACTCCATATAATGGATCGCGTGGGCGAACGCTTGGCGACACATGACATATGCACAGAAAAAGGGCGGCTGATCAAACTCGAAGCCCATCGGCGTGACAGAAGCGAAAAGCTCAAAGCTTTACGCGAGAAAACGGTTGCCTTATTGGGCGAGGAATTCAAGATTTACCTTGAGGTGCTGTGCGAGAGGAAGCCGCGTTATGTGAAGGATCAGCTCACTATTGTGCTGGCTGCCTGCGAGGCACATGGCAGGGAAACTGTGTTGGTAGCCATGCGGTACTGCCAAGAATTGGAACTTTACAGCGCCAATGATTTGCGGGACGCAGCAGAGATGATTGGCAGCCAGAACCCTTCCCCGGCACAGCCGACAAAGCTGCCTGTCGAAGATGAGCGATACCACATCCCCGTACAAAAACGAGACCTGTCCGTATACGCGGGAGTAGCGTCGGGAAGCGCGGTGATACAATGAGCGCTTTACTTGACAAGTTTGAAGGGTTATGCAAGGATCTCCGTTTGGACGCGCTAGCCGCCGAGGAAGTCCATGAAAGGCTGACTGACGGGATGACACCGTTGGAAACGATTATCGCTTTCCTTGAGTTCCAACACCAGTGCAGGATGGACAGGGCGGCGTCAATGCGGGTGAGGAATGCGCGATTTCCGCGAATCAAGACATTTGAGGAGTATGATTTCAGTCTGCAAGACGGTGTGACCGCCGATCAGATGAAGCGACTATGTGATTTCGTTTGGTTGGAACAGGCCTTTAACGTATGTTTTCTAGGAGCCCCCGGCTTGGGAAAAACTCACCTTGCAACCGCATTGGGTTACGCGGCCGCTAACGCGGGCTACCCTGTCTGCTTCACCACTCTTGAAGGACTGATACGCCTATTAAAAACCGCAGAGATATCGAAGTCGAGTAAGACCAGATTGACGCAGATACGCCGTGCCGCGCTCGTTATCATCGACGAAATGGGGTTTATGCCAGTTAGTAAAGCAGAGGCGCATTTACTGTTCTCTTTTGTGTCCTCTTGTTATGAACACAAATCCCTAATCGTCACATCAAACAAAAGCTTTGATGACTGGGCCGATTTCCTCGGCGACCCAGTGATTGCCACGGCGATCCTTGATAGATTGATATTCAAGTGTGAAATCTTCAACCTCGCTGGGGACGGCTATCGGATCCGGCATCGGCAGACAATCTTATGATGGATTGGCAAATGTGGTGACCCCGGCTGCCGCCGGGACGGCGGCCGAATTTTGAATCTTCCGGTCTGCCTACGGCATCCCTACAGAATCAAAATTCGAGAAGCTGTTTTGCAAATTGGTTTGAACATGGATAAAAAGGATAAAAAGTATGGATAAAATATATGTATCAAAGTGGCTCAATCTTAATTGCCGTTTTTGGCTCAAAACTATTGACCGCTGACAATAGTCGTATCGCTATAAATCCAACTGCCCTCAGGGAAATCAATTTGGATACCAAGGTAATAATTTTTATATGTCAGCTCCGTATAAAAAATGAACAT
>WRAW01000161.1 GCA_009780015.1 Defluviitaleaceae bacterium
AGTTTATCGGATGCTAAAGATCCGCGGAACTGGGCATGGCCGCTATGATCTCCGCTGCTGACGCTGGTTTCGCTAACAACACCGTAGCCCTGATCGTTACATGCCCGGTTATTAAAGATCTCGCGTACGAATATAAGATAGACCCCCGCAGGGCTGCTTCTATTTCGGATATCTGGGCTTGCGTAATACAGGGAGTTATACCTTACGGCGCACAGATACTTTTGGCGGTTGGTTTGGCCGGCGGCGCTGTAAGCGCAATGGATATCATCCCGCTTCTATGGTATCAGTGGATGCTCGGTGCGTTTAGTATTATATACGTATTCTTCCCGTTTGCGGATTTCTACATCAAGCGCAACCCATGGGTTTGGGAACATAAGATGGATACGCATAACGCGAAGAAGGCCGGGCTTATTGCCTAAGCTGAATAACATAAAATGGCTACCTTGCTAAGATAAAAGCAAGGTAGCCATTTTATGTTTTGAAATAGCTTAGAATTTTGGAATTATTTAGTTGATTTACCGAATTTCTTAAACTTTCTGAATACCAGCATCCTTGAGTTGTTTGTTTGCGCTTACTTGCTTCGTATAATCACCCATTATCCGGCAACTCTAATTTCTTCAATTCCATCTTTATATGTTATTCTGTTAGTACAGGTATTGTGATGTTCAGACATCATTCAGGGTATTTATCCATTTTGTGGTACGTTGTATGTAATAATTCGTGAGCGATGTGGCTGTTTGGGCTTTCCAAGAAGTCTGAGTACAACTTTTTGATGTCAGGGTTTTTGTGCGATTTGCGGAACAGGCGGCTTTCGTCTTCTTGGTAGATAGCCTTGGTACGCTCCTTGCGTATGTCTAGGGATAGACGGTCTTTGTTTGCTACGCGGGGCTGGCCGCCGCCGTTTACGCAACCGCCGCTGCAACACATTACTTCTATGAAGTGGTAGTCGGCCTCACCGCGCTTTATTTTTTCGAGTAGGACGGTTGCCGCGCCTGTGCTGTGGGCAACAGCGATTTTGATGGTGGTGCCGGCCACGTTCACATTTGATTCTTTTATCTCTGCGGTACCGCGCACGGCGTTGTATTCGAACTCTTTCAGGTCTTCGCCGGATAGCACGTCGGCCACGGTTCTGATGGCGGCTTCCATTACGCCGCCGGTTGTGCCGAAAATCGCGCCTGCGCCGGTATATTCGCCCATCAGATCCTTGTCGAAGTCGTTGTCGGGAAGCGTTGCAAAGTTGATCCTGGCCTGCTTGATCATTTTGGCGAGTTCACGCGTGGTGATTACGCAGTCTACGTCGCGCAGGCCGGCGACTTCCATCTCGGGTCTTGCGGCTTCGGCCTTTTTTGCGGTGCAGGGCATTACGGATACAACGAATATGCTCGCAGGGTCTATGCAGTGCTGCTTGGAGTAGTAGGTCTTTAGCAGTGCGCCCATCATCATATGCGGCGATTTGGCTGTTGAAAGGTGTGGGATAAGCTCGGGGTAATTAAATTCCAAAAAGCGTACCCAGCCCGGCGAACACGATGTCAGCATTGGCAGCACGCCGTTGTTTTTAATCCTGCCTAGTAGCTCGTGGCCTTCCTCCATAATCGTTAGGTCTGCGGCGAAATTTGTGTCGTATACCTTGTTAAAGCCCAGCCGCCGAAGCGCTGTAACCATCTTGCCCGTCACCCTCGTGCCGATTGGCATGTTGAACTCTTCGCCCAGCGCGGTGCGTACGGCAGGAGCGGTCTGCACAATTACATGCAAGGTTGGATCTTCAATGGCCTTCCATAGCCTGTCTATGTCTTCTTTCTCCTTCAAGGCTCCGACGGGACACACGTTAATGCACTGTCCACAGTATAGGCACGGTACCTTAGTAAGGCTACGGTTGCCCGTAGGGCCAACCTTGGCATTGATGCCCCTTCCTTGGAAATCCAGTATGCCGACGTTTTGCTGCTTGTTGCACACGTTGATGCATCTACCGCATAGAATGCACTTGGTCTGATCCCTGACAACGGAGGGCGACGCGTCATCGTAAATTCCGCCGGCTGTTTTCTCGCCGTCGAAGTATATCTCGGAAATGCCTAGGCCCTCGGCAATGTATTGCAGTTCGCACTTGCGGTTCCGCTCGCATGTAAGGCATTCGCGGTTGTGGTTAGAAAGTATCAGCTCTACTGTGGATTTTCTGGCATCTCTGACTTTTTGTGTTTTTGTGTGTACAACCATGCCCTCGGATACTTGCTGCACACAGGCCGCCAGCAGCGACCTAGCCCCCTCCACTTCCACAAGACAGACACGGCACGCGCCAACTTCGTTCATATCCTTTAGGAAGCATAGCGTCGGTATCTCGACACCAACGGATTTTGCCGCTTGCAATATTGTGTCGCCTTCAACCGCTTCGACTTTGATGTTGTCTATCATAAGGTTAACCTTCATCGCTCTGCCTCCCTATCTCTTGACAATAGCCTTGAACGGGCATCTTTGTAGGCATATCCCGCATTTTACGCACTTGTATAAATCTATTACGTGCAACTGCTTCTTCTCGCCGGAAATGGCATCGACGGGGCAATTTTTCTTGCAGATGCCGCACGCTAAGCAATTGTCGGCGATATAGAAGTTGCTCAGGTTCTGACACGCGCCCGCGGGGCATCTCTTGTCTTTCACATGGGCGATGTACTCATCACGGAAGTATCGCAGGGTTGACAGAACCGGGTTGGCCGCCGTCTGCCCAAGCGCGCACAGGGATGATGTCCGGATGTTGATGGCGAGACGTTCCAGATTATCCACATCACGCATGGAGCCCTTGCCTTCAGTGATCTTATCCAGTATTTCGTGCATCCGTTTCGTGCCGATTCTGCACGGAGGGCACTTGCCGCAAGACTCATCCATCGTGAACGCTAGGAAGAATTTTGCGATATCCACCATACAGTTGTCCTC
>WRAW01000162.1 GCA_009780015.1 Defluviitaleaceae bacterium
GACAAATTCGATATTACAGCACATAAGAACTACCGCTACCTGTCCGATTCAGATTCTAAAAATACCTTTGACATCGGCAGGTTCGTCAACAGGAAACTGAAAGTCAGACCAAGCGAGCAGTACGAGTATTTCGAGTACGCACCGCCAGAAGATGAGATGCCGGAGGAAGCCTATGATGATTTCCCGGTAGACTTAGAACCGATTTAAGGCTCCAATCAGTGTAGTCAATCAGCCGCCCCCTCCGATCAGAATGATCGGAGGGGGCGGCTTTTTCGCGTTTACAGCATAAAAATCAAAACGATCAGGAGGAAAAACAGATGTATAACTTGACCATCATCAAAGAGCAAGGCAGAGCATACATCGAGAGCCGCGAGGTCGCCGCGGCAATGGGAAAACGACATAGCGACCTATTGCGTGACATTCGCGGGTACATCGAAGTGATGGACAAACCAGGAGTGAGCAAAATTGCTCACTCCTATTTTTTCCTTGAGAGTGCCTATCTTAGCGCACAAAACAAATGGATACCCTGTTATTTACTTTCCAAAATGGGCTGCGAAATGGTAGCGAATAAGCTGACCGGCGAAAAAGGCATCTTGTTCACTGCCGCCTATGTAGCCAAGTTCAATACGATGGAAACCGCCGAACGCGCCGCATTGGAAGCGGAGCTGGAAGCACTCGCGGCAATGCCCGCCCCACGGCTTGGCGAGTTCAATGCCTGCGCCCGTATCATCGTCCGCGCCCTGCGCGATATGGGCGCGACCGCCCAGCAGGTCATCTGCTTCCTAAAAGGCGTTTATGAGCCGCTCGGTATCACAGTCGCGGAAGAAGATGCTTTTGAGCGTATCCCGCAGGTGTACACGGCGAAGCAGATTGCCCAAAGGCTTGGTATCTTCTCGCTAAATGGACATCCCCACTATCAAGCGGTTGCCTGTATTCTCAATGAAAACATCTTCATCGGAGACGACCACAAGATCGTCGAAACCGGGGATTACGGCAGTCATATTGGGGTCTATGTCCGCTATGATGAGTACGCCGTCCAATCTGTTATGGACTGGCTTCATGAACATGAGTATCCCGATGAGGTCTATGGCTTCGAGCGCACGTACCATGTCATATATGGGGCACCTTTGTCCAGCCGGGGATTTGTGTAGTAGCGCAAAGTCCTCTGTATATACAGTGCGTGGCAAAATCTAAAAAAACAAAAAATGAAAGGAGAGCCGGAAACTGAGTACACGCACGGACAATGAGGGGGCGCTGCTAACCTGTGCAAGCATGGGGAGCAGCGGTCTCTTTTTTGTTTTGAGTCGGTCAACTCGCTCACAATTTTCCGGTAACAAGGTAGAACATGGAGTTTTTTAACGCTGCGGTAGATGTACTGCAAACACTCGTTATCGCGCTCGGCGCGGGCCTCGGCATTTGGGGTGTCATCAATCTTTTGGAAGGGTATGGTAATGATAATCCGGGCGCGAAATCACAAGGGATTAAGCAACTCATGAGCGGTGGCGGCGTGGCGCTGATCGGGATTGTACTTGTGCCGCTCTTGTCAGGACTGTTTTAATGTCTTGGCTGTTTGACGCACTTTTTGGCCGACTCAGAGAGATGCTGATTGACGGCATCATCTTCAACTTCACGCATATGTTTACGGAGGCAAACAGGGAAATCAACGCAATCGCGGAACAAGTGGGTCAGACACCGGCGGGCTGGAACGCCGGTATCTTTTCCCTCATTCAAACCCTGTCTGAGACGGTGATTATACCCATAGCGGGGGTGATATTGACCTTTATCCTCTGCTATGAGTTGATCCACATGATAATCGAACGAAACAATATGCACGACTTTGAGACGTTCTTGATCTTCAAGTGGATATTCAAAAGTTTCTGCGCTGTCTTCATCCTGACGAACACCTTTAATATCGTGATGTTCGTATTCGGCCTCGCGCAGAGCGTTGTAAACAGTAGCGCGGGGATCATAACAGGCAGCTTGGATATGGAGATGGCACTTGCCGACCTTGCCGTCCAGTTGGAGGAAATGGGTCTGATTGAACTCTTCGCGGTGTACTTGCAGTCGGCGCTATTAAGTTTTGCCATGAATGTATTGTCTCTTGTCGTCTTTCTGATCGTATACGGCCGGATGATTGAGATTTACTTAACCATCTCCGTTGCACCGATCCCGATGTCCACGATGGTGAACCGCGAATGGGGCAATATTGGGAACAACTATCTGAAAAGCCTGTTTGCGCTGGCGTTTCAAGGGTTCCTCATCATGATCTGCATCGCAATCTATGCGGTGCTACTACAAGGCATCGCCTCCGCTGAGAACATCCATACGGCAATGTGGGGCGCGGCGGGTTACACGGTACTCTTATGCTTCACCCTGTTCAAAACGGGGAGCCTTGCGAAAAGTCTGTTCTCTGCACATTAGATTTTCCACACTCGAAATACGATATTTTAACTGACGGAGGCAGTATTGAAAATGGATGTTTCAAATGAACTAACTGATGAAATACGCTTTGATAGTCAAGCGAAACTTGCCGAACTCAAAGAGCGCTTGAACAAGAACCTCTCTGACTATCACGAGCGGCTGATGCGCGGCTTTGGGCCGCGGGAACTCATTGACACAGCGGGGCAAATCATCGCTACGTCCGATGCCCACTATTATATGACCAATTATCATGACTTCAGCGATGCGGACTTGGATTTCTATTTGCAATTTCAAAACCCACTGGAAATTGTCGCTGATGAGCAGTACGAGCGCATAAGCGATTTGAGCGATATGAGTTTTGTTATGGATCACATCGCCGGACACAGAGAATCGCTGGCGGAGGACTATCCGCTGATGGATGACGTCAAATTACCTGCCGATCTAACCCTGCGCCGTTGCATGAATGTGGACTTGGAACTATACCTCGGCAAA
>WRAW01000163.1 GCA_009780015.1 Defluviitaleaceae bacterium
AGCCCCAATATTTCATGAGAATTCTACTGCGTCGGAGCAATCATGCACGTCTACCGCGTTGCGCTTGTTCGGCCTCCTTGACGTATTGCTGTTGGCAGCAAGCAGTGGTATGCGGGCTGGGGACATTGCGAAGATTAAGCTGACGGACATAGATAGATTGGCGTAAAAACGGTAAGCGTCCGGCGAACCCATATTGAAGAGGAAGCTCTGTAGGTTGAAACTTCAAGCCTGAATAAGGAGGGGAAAGAGATGGAAGAGGGCGTTGTGCGCAAGTTTCGAGCTACAGCTGAACAATGGCAGGCAATACTGGGAGAGTATACGGCGAGCGGCAAGAGCATACGAAGGTTCAGTCGAGAAAGGGGTATACCGCACACGCAACTGACATACTATTTGTGTCGAGCGCGAAAGGCGGAGGCGGCCCGCGGGTTCATAGAGCTTAGGCGTGAATCGCCGGGCAAATTATGGATAGAAGCTGGAAGTAGCCGTATACACGTTGAGCGTGGATTTGACGCAGTACTTTTAAGGCAAGTAGCGGAGGCGCTATCGTGATCGGGATAGGTGCGAGTTCGCGGATATTTTTATATCGAGGTGTCGTTGACATGCGAAAAGGGTTTGACGGTCTTGCGGGGATAGTACGGGATGAGTTGAGCGAAGATCCGATGAACGGCACGCTGTTTATATTCCTGAGTCGTTCGCGTGAAAAGCTCAAGGCGCTGTACTGGGATAGGGATGGATACGCGATCTGGTCAAAGCGCCTTGAGCGCGGGCGTTTTGCGTTGCCGGCAGAAGCCGGGGGAGTGATTGGGATGTCTGAACTTGCGTTGTTGCTCGACGGAGTGAGCGTACGAGTGTTAAAAAGAAGCGCGCGCTGGGCGAGAGCGGCATAAAAGTCTTAATTTTATTGCGCATTATAATATATTTCTCTTGATAATGGCGTAGGGTTCGTGGATAATATCCAAGTTCCTATGAATCTTGAAACCATAATAGCCCAACCAGCCGAAGCTCTGATACTGCTCAAGAAGCAGGCTGAGATGAACGCGCTGTACGAGAAGGAAATCAAATCTCTAAAAGAACGGATAGAGTGGCTGACGCGGCAGATGTTCGGGCGCAAGAGCGAAAGAACAATATTCAATCCCCAACAATTATGCTTTGACTCTATTCTGATAGAAGCGATAGAGAACAGACCTCCGGATGAACCAGCCGCCGCCGTTGAAACGCAGGTACCGGCGCATACCCGAAAGAGAGCGCCGCACGGTCGGAGTGTACTTCCGGATCATCTTGACCGAGTGATAGAAGAAATAGATATTCCCGAGGAACAGAAGATACGTGCCGACGGGCGCGAGTTGCCGCGAATAGGCTACGATGACAGCGAGAAGTTGGTATATGAGCCGAGCCGGTTTCATGTAAAGGTAACGCGGCGGTACAAATACGGGAATCTCGAGGGCATTGAAGGGCCTGGAGTGATCCAGGCGCCGCTTCCGGAAACGCTTATACCGCGTTGTTTGGCAGACGACACGTTGTTGGCGCACGTGGCGGTATCCAAGTACGGAGATCATCTTCCGGCCTATAGACTTGAACATATATTCAAGCGATCGAATATACGCATATCCCGCCAGACGATGTGCGGGTGGATGGCGTCATTGGGAATAGCTCTTTGGCCGCTTGTGAGAGCGATCAAGCGAGAGCTTTTCAAGATTGGCTTGGTATATAACGACGACACCCCGATAGACTTGCTTGAAGCCGACGAACGGAAGCCTGAAAGCAAAAAGATACGAACGGCGCGGATGTGGGCATCGTGCGCCGGGCCTCGCGATGGGCCGTGGACTGTATTTGACTTTACGGTTACGCGAGAGGCGGAGGGGCCCAAACGGTTTTTCGAGGGATATTCAGGGAAAATTGTGTGTGATGCCTATTCCGGTTACGGCACACTTTCGGAAACAGGCGCGCCCGCCGATCAAGCAGGCGATGAAGCGAAAGGTATAGTTCTGTATGGCTGTTGGGCGCATGCGCGTCGGTATTTTTTCAACGCATATAAGGGCGGCGACCGGAAAAACGGTGCTGAGTTTGTCGCTCTGATTAAGTTGCTTTACGACGTGGAAGAGGCGATCAAAGAAAAAGGCCATGAAGAAATTCTCGCTGAGCGGCAGGAAAAGAGCCGTCCGATACTGGACACTATTAAACAGAAAATAGACGCATTGCTCCCTATAACGCCGCCGAAGTCACTACTTGGCAAGGCGCTTAATTATGCGGCGAACTACTGGGATAGATTGACAAGATATGTGGATGATCCGCAGGCAAATATCGACAATAACGTCGCCGAGAATGCGATTCGTCCAATAGCGCTATCAAGAAAAAACTGGTTATTCATCGGCAGCCGGGAATCGGGCGAGGCGGCGGCGAATATCATGAGCATCATTTGTACCTGTAAGCGTGCCGGAGTGGAACCTTTCTCTTACCTGCTCGACGTCATACGCCGTCTGCCGTCTATGAAAACTTCAAACCTCGATGAACTGCTCCCCACCAATTGGGTAAAACCTCAACCCTCCGTTAAGTCTTAGCATTACCGTTGTACCGCCGTACCACAAAGGCAAGCTCACCCCGTAAGGCGGCGCGCCTCGTACATGGTTTCGCCGGACGCTTACTAAAAACGAGATACATATCAGTCCAGGGAAAAACCCAGATTCCTATCAGCCTTCCGACGCAAAAAGGCGTTGGCGCGGCCGTGGCAGACTATATCTTGAATTGTCGTCCAAAATCGAAATCCCCGCAGATATTTTTAAGAAGCCTTGCGCCTTTTCAAAAGTTCGAGGATGGGGTTTCAGTAGCTTGCGTATTGCGCCGAAGGATGAAGGCTTCCAGTAAATCGCCTGATCAGAGGGCGGCAGGAAATCTGTCATTTTA
>WRAW01000164.1 GCA_009780015.1 Defluviitaleaceae bacterium
CTTAAACTTTTTCTTTACGCTGCTCACTTCCAAATCTTTTGTGGATTTTGACGGGCGCATTAGTGTGGTTGCCCAGATGAGACCTGTTAGCTCGTCGCAGGCAAAGAGTATCTTTTCCATGATGTGCTCGGGTTCATATTTTGATTCCGTCATACCCCAGCCATGCGAGAGGGCTGAGCGTATGAAATCATCGTCAAAGCCTTCCGTTTGGAGTATTTCCTCCCCTTTCACGCAATGCTCCTCAGGGTACATGCCGAAATCCACATCATGCAGTAACCCGACGGTTGCCCAATATTCTTCACGGCCGGGGTCAAGCTCACTCGCGAAATAGCGCATGACTCCGCTGACAACAGATGCGTGCTGCAAATGGAATTGTTCTGTATTGTATTTTTCTAAGATTTCCTGTGCTTTTTTAATATCCATGATATCGATCCTTTCATTAATTGTTGGGATATACGGGGACGATGGACGAGGGTGGGCGACTGCAAGTCGCCCCTACATGGGCATGCCTGGATAGTGATGAATTTTAATGAAGTTAGATTTTCTGCGGGCGGCGGAGCATCATGCGCAGGAATTCGGGTACTGTGCCCTTTTTTCCGCCCAGTTTTTTGCCTCGAATAAATGTGTGCACCGCATGTACCCCTGAAATCGCGTCCGCATCGACTGATATCAAATCGGTCTCAGTTGCAAAAAAGCTTGCCTCTTTTCCAACCGCGAGTACACCGAACTCGTTATCCTGTCCCAAAACGCGGGCAGGATTTGCTGTGTAGCATCGCAGCGCCTCGTAATTAGACAGGGACTGCCCCGGGACCGAGAAGTCTACCATGCCGAGAATTTGCACAAACGGGTCAAGGCTTTGTATCGGTGAATCGGATGTTGCACAAAGCGCGACGCCGGCGTCGAATATGCGCTTTAGAGGCACCTGCCTTGCAGCTATTTCTGGTGGGAGATAACTCTCATAGCTTTTCAGATATCGCTTGTCGATCCATGCAAAACCGGGCTGCACCGTGATTGCAATGTTACCGTGATCTATCAGTTTTTCCACAGCTTCATCGGTCGGGAACTCAAAATGCTCGATACGGTGGAGTTCCTTGCTCCCCAGCTTCTCAAATGATTCGAGGATGCGGTCGATCGCGGCTTCGCCTATTGCGTGGACGGAGATTTGGCATCCTTCAGCGTCAGCGCGCGCAACTGCTTCGTCCATTTCATCTTGAGAGTAGTAATACTCCGCTGTCTCCCCCGTGTCGATATACGGACTGTAAAACACCGCGCTGTGAGAGCCGACAGCGCCGTCGACCTCCCAATCGCCGCAGCCGCCGATACGTGGGCGGCGCGATTTTTTCCATAGTGGCCGCGCTTTTTCGAGTTCCATGTACTGCGGGTATAAATAGACGTCGACGTCCATACGTCGCGCGATCGTCGCGAGCAGATTGGTCAGTCTGTCCTTTGGGGAATCCCCATTTCCTTCCATGGCACAAACGCGCGTTATACCGAATTGGGCGCACTGGTTGGTGAAGTCCGCGACGCCGCGCGCGATATCGCTGACGCCGATCGAAGCTCCTATCACGTCCCTCACCCTGCCCTGCCAGAACTCATGGTCGGCGCCGGTCAGGACGCCGGTGTGTCCCTGCGGGTCGATGCCAAGCGCCTTAAGCATCGATGTGGACAAACTGCTGGAATGACCGTCGATGCTATAAATCACTGTGCGTCGGCCATCCGCCCATTCGTCAAGTTCCTCGCGTGTTGGCAGTCGCTTTTCGGCGATTGCCGAGGCTATATAATTGTTTGCGACGATCATATCGTCTGCGCCGCGGGAGTTGCAATATTCCCTGATACGCACGCCTACTCCGCTTATCGTGTTCGGCTTAACGCCGCCATCGCGTATTTCACATGCGTCAAACCCTGACGCCGCTAATACGATCGAATTGAGTAAATGCAAGTGCGCGTCGGTGAAGGACGGGTAAACATGCAGCCCGTCAAGTTTTATTTCCCGTTTGTATTCCCCGGCATCCGGGCGTTCGTTGGATAAATAGCTGATATTGCCGCCTGTCTCACCCATGTAACTGAAGGTCTCCCCTTCTGTACACAGCGTATGGAACACCGCTCCCGAGTATAATGTATCAATATGTTTTTTCATATCTCCACCATGCTTCCGATCGCCATTAATATGTATGTTATTGCGACGAAAATCAGTATCGGGAGTGCGCCGAATCTGCCCATTAATCGTGTTGGCTCTACACGGTCTGCGCCCTTAAAAGTCGGGGCAAGCAGTACTGCGATCAATATGGCGTTTACGCCGCCTGCCAGCCTGACAAATTCCAAAAATCCGCCCTGCAAAATCAATGTCAGAAGCAGAGTCGGGAAAGTGGCAAGCAACCAACTGACGACTCTGTTGAGTTTGGTCTGCACTTTGATGATATCCGCCAGTGCCAATGATATTGACCAATATGTCGTCACCATCGCCAACAATGCAAAAGCGGAGCCTAGTATCTGCGCCCACACTCCGATCCCCTCGCTCCAGCCCAGCATCGCAAGAGGCGTGATTTCCGTTGACGCAAGCATTGCACAAAATGTGATGAGGAATATCATTATAAAGATATTCAGGAAACCGATAACGACCGCTTTTTTGATCTTTTTGACGTCGCCTCCCAAGCCTTCGACTGCTTGTGGTATTGAAAAGAACGCAACGAATGAAAACATTGCCATCCCGAAAAACGCAAGAGCCTCGTTCCATGCGCCCGACGCTGTCGGGAGTAGATTTCTTATATTCATCAGAGATGCGATCGTAAAAACCCCTATCAGCGCAAAGATGACGATGACGGCTATCGTTTCGCTTATACCGACAGCTTTAAGCCCGAACAGGACAACACTCGCAGCCGCGATATAGAAGA
>WRAW01000165.1 GCA_009780015.1 Defluviitaleaceae bacterium
ACAACGGCGCGTATGCGCGTCCTCAGCAGATAACCCTTGTTGTCAGTGCCGGCACAAAGCTCCGGAACGTTTATTTTCGGGCGCCAATTATATGCGCGTTTGTAGAAATCGATCAAATTTTCGATGATTAACGAGATTTCATCCTTCGTCAGGGGTTTAAGATGGACCGCCGATTCTATGGCATCAAGGCTCTTTTCAGCCGCTTCGGCGTCGTTGGGTTCTAAACCGGCCGACGCCAGATTGTCGTATTCGTTTTTGCCCTCTATCACTTCAGGCACATAGGAATCGGTTACAGCAAACATGCTGAAGACGGACTGCACATTTTCGTCCGGATACAGGAACGAAGCCATATTCCGATAGGCCCTTAAGCGGGCTTTCTTTCCAAGCTTACCCGTCAGTTCCGTTTCATCGAACAGCAACACCCACCCATTGCATCCAAGCTGCCGGAACAAATGAGAAACCATTGCAAAATAATCCTCCATGTGCTTGGTTTTGGCAAAGGTATTCTTGAAAATGCACTTATCGGAGAATATCCGCTTATATATTCGCTTCAGTGCCGCGTTGTTGATGAAGTCACCTTCCAGGTCGGCCTGCAGCATATGCTTCTCGTCCGGGTCATCAGTACGCAGGTACGATCGGAAAAGATAGAATAGCTTGTCCGATTTCAGGCGCGTGGCTGTGTATGCGGTCATTTCTTCCGCGATGGCGCTGTTGGGCGTGATGTTTGCCAGCGCATCGAAAAAACCGGGTTGCAAGCGGTTCGGGAGATATGTGTTTTGCAGAACTTTTGGATAGACAAGGTGAAGCTTGTCTAAAGGGGTTTCTTTGCTTAAGGAAACGAAGCTTACCGCCATGTTCGCGCTTTGGGCCATATTAAAAACGGTGTTGAGCAAATGCGTCTTTCCCTCGCCGTACTTACCGGTCACAACCATGCCACCGGAAATTCCGTTTGCGTGAATCTCGTTGAGTTTCCGTGAAAGTGCGGAGAGCATATCCTGGCGCGCGGAGGAAAAGTATTGGCTTACCGCTCTGGATGGGATGCCCGCTCGCAGCGCCTCTATAACGCGCCGGGCTTCAAAATCGAACATACCGCACCTCCCGTTTGCGTGGAATTCTCCACGCCGTTAATGGTTGCGTTGACTACCTGCCGCGGCAGCGAAACTGCCGTGTGTTTTGCGTTTTTCAACAATTCGGCAGCCTGCGTTTCATTTATCGGTCTTGACGCGCTTTCGGTCTTGTTTATTACGTTTATTACGGCAGCCAGGCATGAGGACATTTGGACCAGAGTTTGGTTGTCGTATGCGCTTTCTGCGAACTTGTCCAAGTCATAGAAATCGGAGAATTTGTTGAAGCGGTTCGATATGATTTCATTTTGCATCCGCATCCACAAAGCCACGTAGGATTTGAGCCCCGCGCGTTCGTCGTCAAGCAGGATCCGGTCAAAGGCGAAGAAGAACAGGATATTCTTCAAGGTGTCAACAGCGTCAATCAGTTCGCGTATGCTTTCGTATACGTCGTCTCGCTTCATTTTCGTGTAGCGTATCGTATCCAGGGATGTGGCGGAATTCAGCGCCTCCAAGTCGTCGATTAAAACGACAATGCCGGGGATTCCGGCAATATTCAGGATTTCCAAAAGGCTCCGGAGCATATGGCGGGCGTTGTGTTTCGTTATCTTTGCGGGGGACAGACCCAAATCCCGGAGCGCCGGCAGCTTAACGTCCTTGTTTCCCGAAAGCCAGGCTATCAGCAGTTGTTCATTTGAATCCTCGGTAATGGGATGCCCCAGCAGGTTGCCGGTAAGCAGGCTGCAGGCGATGGCGAAGTTGTTGTCCATGACTGTGTTCTTGATGAACAGTTCGCGTAATTGGTTGCGTATTTCTTTTCTGGTTATTGCGTCCAGTTCACCCAAGGATGATAAATAATCGACGAATGTTTGCCCCGGCGGTATGGCGTCGCAATCATGCCCCAATTCCTCAACGACCTTAGCGGCACAGCGTTTTAGGCAGGTCTTGAGGTCGACGCATTTGAAAATTTCGGAATATATTTCCTTAAAGTCATGCAGCCAAACATCCCTGGCGGATATATGTATAGTTATATAGCCGCAGTCCCGCGCTTCCGCGGAAAGAAGCCGCAGGAAATGGGTCTTTCCGCTGCCGGTCTTTCCGGTTACGAACTTGATTTTGCTTCCGCCCAGATTTATGTAGGATTCGTAGTATTCATCTCTGATGAAACGCAACAACGGATCCAGCCCTACTGTGATTTCCCTGAGAATTGCGATATCGTCCGGCGGCTGGCCCCTTTTCAACAACGCCGTGGATGCGTTGAAATCGCTGTCCGGCATGTCTGTCACCTCTTGGAATCAGGCATTATTCTTCATTGGAATAAAACGTGATGGTCCCGACCCAGGCTTCGCTTCCGTTTTTATCTAAAATACGTATGTTCTGGCTTTGGTGCCGTGAGGGACCCATTCTGTATTGCCGCTTGTCGGCGGTAAATTCGGTATCTGACGCATAAAGCCTGGCCAAATCGAAGGCGAAGCTTTGCATGTCGTAATCCCGGCGGAAACGCTGCATGGGCGCCAGGAAACGATAAAGATCCCGCAGGGAAAGCTCGAAATGGAGGCTTTTGCTTTTACCTTCTTTGCGTTTGATCTCGGAAAGTTTGTCATAGGCGTCCGCAATCTCGTTCAGGAAAGTACCGGCATTAAAATTTGCCTTCATCAATTTCTCCCGGTTCCGCTTGATATCCGTAACCAAATGCAGCGGCCTCGCGCAAGGAAGCTTTTTGCGGTCTACGTAGACGTCCTGGTTTTCCGCGTCAATCTTGACCTTGTACGGAAACATCTCATACACCGGAAAATCG
>WRAW01000166.1 GCA_009780015.1 Defluviitaleaceae bacterium
CTGCTGACAAGATAACGGCGTTCATAGTCGACGATACGATCGACGCACGCGTAGGATACAAGATGGAAAACATAAGCAAGGTATTTGACCATGTGCTGCGTAAAACTGCGTATTCCGGAGCATTCGGCCACCAGTTCCGGAGACATCCGGCCAGCGATTCCGGAGTATCCGGCCACCAGTTCCGGAGACATCCGGCCAGCGATTCCAACGACATTCGGCCACCAGTTCCAGGCCATCCGGCCAAGCCTGTCAGCCTCATGAATTGCGGTATTAAGATACATCAGAAAGTGACATGTTGTCAACATGCTAATCGCCACGACAGCGGCTCACTGTTAACTAGCTGTATGCTGGTGCCACAAAAATCAGTTTTAATAAAAAGTATTTTTTCTGTTTTCTTTCTAAATAAATATCGTATCCCCCGTCCTTTTTTTCCGTTCCGTCGGAAAAAAAGCTCAGGGGCAGTGATGTGGTCAATGTGGGAAACCTGCTCCCCCGCCAGAGCAGGTTTCCCAAGGGGTGTGGTAAACGTGGAGAACCTCCCCCGCCAGAGGTTTTCCGCGTTTTCCATGCCCCGGCATTGTCCACATCTTCCCTCGTCCCAACCTTACGGGATTCAGTCAGTCCGCGCAACAGCCAGCGCTAACAGATTACAGTCTGCCACTCACACTATGGGTCAAATATCGATATTTGATCGGGCATGCATTCAGTGCGCAGCCACTGGTCGTCAGACAGATGGTACGCCTTATGTGCCAAGCCAAGCGATACCCCCAGCGATTTTGATATTTCCCGAAAGGACACCCCGGTGCCCTTCAGCGCCTTGACATCAGCCACCAGCGCCCTTGTGAGAGTCGGTTTTCGGCCAGCCCCGCGTTCATTATTTGATTTGTGAACGACAGCCTCGCCCCCTAGCTTACGGACTAATTCCTGAAGCCTTTCTAGTTCCTCTAAAAGTTGCACCCTAGTCCAGCCCTTGTACATTTCAGCACCCACGAAACGCCCTCCGTTCATCTGTTAATTCATGAACATTATTGACTGGGCTGTGCCGCCTGTCGACATGATTCCTAGGTAGCGTAAATGCATGCCGTGCGATTGCTTCTCCTGATACCACGCGAACCGTTATCCGGGTGCATTGCGAATACCCACTAATACTCCAGTGCCGCTTGGATGCATTGAACGGTTCAGGCATCGTGTTCACCATCCCCTCCAAAGCTTGCTGCGGCTTTGCTGACATCCAGCCGCATGGTAGGCCCCTGCAGCTCAAGCCGATAGGAATTATGCACGACGCGGTCAAGGACAGCATCAGCAGCAGTTCGATCCTCAAACAAGCCGTGCCACTCGGAGACCGGCAACTGCGCTGATATTATGGTCGATTTTTCCCCGTAGCGAACCTCGAATACCTCATGCAGGAACTTGCCCTCAAGCAGAGTCAGCGCCGAAAGACCCCAGTCGTCGAGGATCAGTATGTCGCATTTCTTGAGCTTGTCGAGGAACTTGTCCGCGCAACCGGTGCCCGCCGCGACCGCCATATCGCCGAGCAGCCTGTTCATGCGGTAGAACATGACCCGCAGGCCGATGCGGCAAGCTTGGGTGCCGAACGCGCACGCAAGCCATGTTTTCCCAGTCCCGGTACTCCCTGTCAGTATCATGTTCCTTGCTTCCTTAGCCCATGCGAAATCAGTCAGGCGGGCTATGTATGCGCGATCCAGCTTGCGCGAGGGTCTGAAGTCGATGTCCGCGAAACATGCGGCGGGGTAGCGCAGCTTCGCATCTTTTGTGAGCCTCTTAACCCGGCTGTTGTCGCGTGAGAGCCACTCTGCGTCAGCCATCATGCCGACGCGCTCATCAAAGTCCAGCGCGGACATGGCCGGAAGCTCGGATTGCCTGA
This sequence comes from Defluviitaleaceae bacterium, assembly GCA_009780015.1. Classification (GTDB taxonomy): domain Bacteria; phylum Bacillota; class Clostridia; order Lachnospirales; family WRAA01; genus WRAA01. The sequence continues at coordinate 1,886 of WRAW01000166.1, forward strand.
TATACTCGGTGGCCATCGCGGGCAGCTTCATGGCGCGCAGCTTTTCCGCTGTCTGATGTATCATCATTTCTGCCACCCCCTAGCTGTAATACCCGCTGCCGCGGATATTCTCGTGGTCGGGGGTCGCCCTTGTGTCGACGGGGGCGCTTTCCAAGCCGTTCTTGAGCATGTTTTTGATGGTAGTGTATGTATGGGAGCCAAGCTCCCGGGCGCGTTTGCAGGCCGCCTCAAGGCGCACCTCTCCATACGTTTTAGTGAACTGGAGCACCCCCATGCAGGACTTGTAGCCTTGCTCCTCGACTTTCCCGCTTGTCAGAAGGCTATCTATGATGAACGACGTGCTCTCTCCAATCTGTCTGGCCCAGCTGCGATAACGGTTGCCGTCGAACTGGCGCTGCTGGTGTACCGCCCTGTGGTTGGGCGGCATGTGCTCTTCTTTAGTCACGTAGCGTCCAAGAGCCTTGTTATACCTCCGCGCGTGGCTGTCCACGCGAACCCGTTCAGTGTCGATGACCTCTATCATCGCGGTTGTAGCGCGCAATATCAGATCCTTGCCGTGAAGCGCGTGCGGCACAGAATAGTAAAACCCGTCATATTCCAGATGATAGTAATCGCCCACTCTCCTTTTTACGACGTCCGCGATTTCGTACTTTTGCAGCGGAAGCGGGCGAAGCGCGGGCTTGTCGACCCTGATGAACTCGCTGAACCGGGATCCTTCGCGTTGCTTGAACCCCCTTAACGACAATTCCCGGCGATATCCGGATATCGCCCTGTTCAGCTCTTCGAAGCTGAAGAATATCTGATTCCTCAGCTTCCCCAGCAGCCAGGTCTCTAGCCAGCCCACACTGTACTCTACAACTGCCTTGTCCTTGTTATCTGCAATTGCAGATAACAAGGATTAGCTTCAAAATCGTATTATCTTCAATTTC
>WRAW01000167.1 GCA_009780015.1 Defluviitaleaceae bacterium
CGCTTTGAGGAAATAACCCGCTGCGCGTCCGAAGTGCAGGACGCGCTCATATCAATTATGTCGGAAAAGACCATCTCCGTGCCGGAGCTTGCGCATGAACTCCCGGCGCGGCGCGGGTTTTCCATAATCGCCACGGCTAACACGAGGGACCGGGGCGTAAACGACATGTCGGCAGCGCTCAAGCGTCGATTCAACATAGTCGTCCTGCCCGCCCCGGCGGACCTTGAAACGGAGATGCAGATCGTCTCGAAGCGCGTGTCGGAGATATCAGCGAGTTACAAGCTGAAGGCTGCGCTCCCTGCCGACGAGGTCGTCCTGAAGGTTGTGACCATATTCCGCGAGCTGCGGCGTGGAGCGACACTGGACGACAAAAGTAAACTCAAGCCGCCGACGGGAGTCATATCGACTGCGGAGGCGATATCGCTGCTGACTAGTTCGATGGCGCTGGCAGCCAGCTTCGGGAGCGGGGATATTACTGACTATGACCTTGCCGCCGGGCTTCAAGGCGCTATTGTCAAGGACGAGGACAAAGACAAGATCGCGTGGAAGGAATACCTTGAAAACGTGATGAAAAAACGGGGGGCGCAGTGGAGGAATCTTTACAATGCGTGTCGGGAATTGAACGGGTAAACATCTTCGGCGTACGGCATCTGTCGCCCGCCGCGTCGCACCATCTGCTTCGGCTGCTCGACAGGGTTTGCCCTAAATGCGTGCTCATAGAAGGCCCTGCCGATGCCGACGGGCTGCTTGTTCACCTCTCTGGCGAGGGAGTAAAGCCGCCTGTCGCGATACTTGCATACACTGCGCAGTTGCCGATCGAAACGGTGCTTTATCCGTTTGCTGAATATTCGCCGGAGTACCAAGCGGTGCGCTGGGCAGTTGGGCGCGCGTCGGTGCGTTTTATCGACTTGCCGTCGGGTGTATTGCTTAGCCTGAACAAATGGCGGCCTAACGCTGATTCCGGGCCAACCTGCGCACAAGACGAAAAGGTGCGCGGGTTTTACGAGCGCGCACATAATCTTTATGATGAAGTAGCTGCTCTCGACAAATCATTGAATTTCGACGATTACTTCGAGAAAACCTTCGAACATAACTTAAGCGAGGGCAGCTACGAGAAGGCCCTGAAGCTGGAATCCAGCGAGGTGCGTGCCATTTTGGAGCCGATGGAGGCCGATGCCCTGCCTGAGACAAACGCACGGGGATTTCTGCGCGAGTCGTACATGGCTATGCGCATACAAGAGGCAATTGCGGAAGGATATGCGCCTGGGGAGATCGTCGTCGTGACCGGCGCTTACCATGCTGACCGTCTCCTTGCCACGCCGCCTATGACCGGCGAAGAATTCCGGCGCCTGCCGCAACTGGATGCCAGGATGACGCTTATGCCGTACTCGTTTTACCGTTTGTCCAGCCGCACGGGGTATGGCGCGGGAAACAGCGCGCCTGCGTACTACCAGCTCATGTGGGAGTGTATGAAGGCGGGGCGTCATGATGAACTCCCCGTGCGGTATATGTCGCTGCTCGGTCGCTACGTCCGGGAAAAAGGCGGGTACTGCGGCACGTCGAACGTTATTGAAGCTGTGCGGCTTGCGCGGGGGCTTGCGTACCTGAAAGACGGCAGCATCCCAACGTTGGCTGATCTGCACGACGCCGCCACAGCCGCCATCGGTCACGGCGAGCGCGGCGAAATCGCCGAAGCGCTGGCCATGCTCGACGTCGGAACGGCGTTCGGTTTCCTGCCGGAAGGCATAAGCCAGACGCCGGTGCAAGATGATTTCAACCGCGAAATAAGGCAGTTGAGGCTCGACAAATACAAATCGACAGTGACTGCGGAACTGGAACTGGATTTGCGCGAGAACACCCGTGTAAAATCCAGGGAGGCGGCGTTTATCGACCTTGACCGCTCGACATTCCTGCATAGGCTCGAATTTCTGGGGATTGGTTTTGCGAAAAAGCAAAGCAAGCGCCAGCAGGATGCTACATGGCGCGAAATCTGGTCGCTGCAATGGACGCCCGAAGTCGAGATTCAAGTTGTGGAGGCAGTGCTCAAGGGTGAAACTATCGAGCTTGCCGCCGCTTTTACGCTAAAGGAACGCATAGGCGAGTGCGCCGACGTCGCCGGGGCGGCGCAGTTGATTGCTTCAGCTTGCGTTTGCAAGCTTACGGAAGGGATCGGGTCGGCTATATCAGCCCTGCAGCGGTTGACGGCGGATTCGGGGGATTTCATAAAGGCTGCGGACGCATGTTTCGAACTCTCGCAGCAGCTCCAATACGGGAACTTGCGCAAATTCGACACGCAGCCGCTCGTGCCGTTGGTCGGGCAGCTTTTTTTGCGCGGCTCGCTTCTGTTGGTGGACTACGCCACTTGCGACGACGCAGCCTCCGTCGGGGCGGCATCCGCGATCAACGCAATGCACATCGTGTCGCAGGAGAATTATTCGATAGTCGACGACGAAACCTGGGTTGCAGAGCTGACTTCCCTTGCCGCGCGCGACGACAGGAATGCGAAGCTTTCTGGCCTGGCGTTTTCGATACTGCTGGAGCGCAACCTCGTTGACGAGGATTTTTGCGCCAAGGAGGTCTCCCGAAGGCTTTCGCCGGGTATTCCCGCTGACATCGGAGCGGGGTGGTTTGAGGGGATGAGCATGCGCAACCGCTACGCGCTCCTGTCGCGCACAGGTTTGTGGCAGGAGCTTGACGCATACATCAAGAGTCTTGACGACGAGCAATTCAAGCGCAGTGTTGTGTTCATGCGCCGCGCGTTTTCCGGCTTTGAGCCACGCGAGAAGAACTCTGTC
>WRAW01000168.1 GCA_009780015.1 Defluviitaleaceae bacterium
GGGATGCACCTCGGTGGCTCACGCGTATGCGTGAGCCACTACTGTTTTAGACGAGTTTTGCACACATTTGCGTTTGCTGGAAGGGGGTGAACACCATGCTGCTAACCGTAAAGGAGATGGAGGTACTCTGCATATTTCATGATGGCGACCTATCATCGACACTCGAACTACTGCGCCGTATTAAAGCAGAAAACACAGGGCCGCCGAGCCGGATGGCTGACATTGACAGCCTTATTGAGAAGCTGTCCAAGATGAACAGCGGTGACAGGGTCTGTATTGCTTTTGATTCTGAAAGGTAGAGACCGAGTGCTGGGGGGGGCAGTATCACGTTTGCGGACGGCAAATTACGTTTGTATATGGCAAAGCTACAACAACGCAAACTACTGACCATCCCCATCTTTTCTCTCTCCATACCTCTCTTTCAACTGCTGTAGGTAGATGTACTCCACCACAGCGTCGCGCCCCACAGCGCCCAACGACAGTATATCGGACATGACTTCGCCTATCGTCTGGTTGCCGGTAACCTTCATGTCCAAACCCGGTACACCATACAAGGCGTCCTTTATGCCTACTATGTACTCCACGGACACGCCGTAATAATCCACAAGCGTGGGCAAGAAGCGCAGAGGCAGTTCGCTGTCGCCGGTTTCATACCTTGAGTATTGCTGCTGGGACATGCCGAGCAGTTCGGCTACGGCAGTTTGTTTTACGTCCTTGCCCTCGCGTAGATCGCGCAGGATTACGTGGGTTGGTTTCATGTCATACACCTCTCGTTAGTACAATCATACATCACTTAAAAATGTTGTATTGTGTTTTCTCTTGATTTGATGTATGATTGCATTGTACAACTATTATAGGTTGAAAGAGGTGAAAATATATCACAGCAGTTGAATATTTCGTTGGCTATCATTCTTGTGTTGGAGCTACGGCTTGCAATGAAACTACAAAAGACGGAGGCGATGTACATGGAACGGTATAGCTCACGAACCATCGACGAGTTAGGCAGACTTGTCTTGCATGGCGAACTGAGGAAGTTGCTGGGCTTGGAGACGGGGGATAAAGTTTCCCTAACGCTAGTGGACTCCATAGTCATCTTGCAAAAATCAGATGATGACTCGAAGCTGAACAGTGTGGTCTGCCAAGTCAGCGATCTTGGGATGATAGACATACCCCGTGAGGCAAGGCAGCGCTTGGGCTGGGACACAAAGGACAAGATCGCTCTGTATCACACCGGCAATATAATCATTTTGAAGTCAGCGGAAAAAGCTGACGCGGCATAAGCACAACTTTTCAACAAGCGCCGGCGCTTTTCGCGGGAATGATGGTCAACGAAATGTTCAATTACTGCAGAATAGACAGTTAAGTGTATCTGCTCGGAGTGTGTCTGCTCCATATCACGCCGTCCGAAATATCGGACGGCTAAATTTGTATTCACGAGAGGTGATGCCTATAGCGACCACACGTATCATGCCACTACACACCGGCAAGGGCCGGAGCGTGGCGCGGGCTTTGAAGGATAGCATTGATTACATGGAGAATCCGTTAAAAACGGACAACGGCGAGTGGGTATCGTCTTATGAGTGCGATGCTCGGACGGCTGACAATGAGTTCCTCTTGTCCAAACATCGGTATGCTACTCTTACTGGACGAGAACAGGATCGGGGCGGGGTCATCGCTTACCATGTCCGGCAGAGTTTCTCGCCGGGTGAGATTACGCCGGAGGAAGCCAACCGTGTTGGCTACGAACTCGCCATGCGGTTCACGAAGGGGAAGTTTGCTTTCATCGTTTGTACCCACACCGACAAAGACCATATCCACTCACATATAGTTTGGAACAGCACGGTGCTGGACTGTACAAGTAAGTTCCGCAACTTTCTTGGTTCTTACTTTGCCTTGCGACGGTGCAGCGACATTATCTGTGCGGAGCATTGCTTGTCCGTCATTAAAAATCCGGAGCCCAGCAAGGGCAACACATACGGCAAGTGGCTCGGCGATAGGCGGCAGCCATCGTTTCAAGACAGGCTCCGTGCTTCCATCGACGCCGCGCTGGATCAGAAGCCCACGACCTTTGGTGAGTTTCTTGATTTGTTGAGAGGTATGGGTGTCACAGTCATGGACGGCGGCAAGCATTTGAAGTTCTTCGCCGCGCCAGCGGATGGCCTGCCTGACCAAGAGAAGCCCACTCGCTGCGATACGCTAAAAGGCGATTATACTGTGGCTGCCATTAAGGAACGTATAGCCGGTGAGAGAGTTCTTCCTTCTGCCGGTAGAACATCTACGACCGAAGCCCAGTACCGCCCAAGCCTGCTCATAGACATACAAGCCAAGATACAACAGGGCAAGGGGCCGGGCTATGAGAGGTTCGCGAAGCTACATAATCTCAAGCAGATGGCTCAGACCCTCATATATCTTCAAGAGCGGGGCTTGGATGACTACGCTTTCTTAAAAGAAAAAACAACCGAGACATCGGCTCGGTTCAATAATTTGTCGGATAGGGTCAAGGAGCTTGACGCGGGGTTGGCTGCCAACGCTGATTTACAGAAGCAGATCGTCACCTACACCAAGACCCGCAAGACCTATGTCGAGTACCGCAAGGCCGGGTACTCGAAAAAGTTCAAGGCTCTGCATGAGTCAGACATTATTTTGCATCAAGCCGCTAAGAAGTTCTTCGACGAATTGGGTTATGGTAGGGACAATAGGTTGCCGACGGTAGCTTCGCTACGCTCTGACTACACAGTGATGCTTGAGGAAAAGAAACAAGCCTAC
>WRAW01000169.1 GCA_009780015.1 Defluviitaleaceae bacterium
TACGTGGTACCCCAGCGATTGGACACAGCAACCCTACGAAGCGGGACTGTAATGTTTTTCCGTTCGAGCGGGGTGCGGGACAATGCAACTGTTCGTATACTTGCAAATGGAAATGAGATATTTAGTAAAGAATACCGCCAATTGCGGCCGCCAGAAATGCAGCGGATTGAAGTAAACTTCGGGGATGAGTTACAACCAGGCAGCAAAATCACATTTAAAATAGACGCCTCCACACCACGCGGCAAGCAGGATACAGGGTACGGGGCACAAGGCACAGGGGATAGCGAGGAATACGGCGAAGCGGAATACGGCGAAGCGGAGTACGGCGAAGTGGAATACGACGAAACGGAGTACGGCGAAATAGAATACGACGAAGTAGAATACAACGAAATGGAAGATGGCGAAGCGGAAGATATCGTCAGCTTATAATCACACAATACATTCAAAGCTTTACATTTCAGATGGATGGTCATTACTATGAAAGTATTATATTGCATTACCTGTCCCGGCGGCTGCCGCCTGACTGCGATGAAGCAGGATGGTGTGATAGCTGTCAATGGCAACGGGTGCAACAAAGGAATCGAATTCGCTGAAGCGGAGATGACAAACCCAACGAGGTCGCTAACGACAACGGTGCGTACTTCGCTTCCTGAGGCGCACGTGCTGCCTGTCCGCACGGATGGAGAGATACCAAAGGAACTTATTTTCAAAGCGATGCGCGAGCTTAACGAGATGACTGTTACAGGTGAACTTGATTGCGGTGATACCGTACTTAATGATTTAGCGGGAAGCGGGGTGCGGGTCATTGCAACAAGCGATGTATTGCTGCGCTCGAATGCAAGCTTTGAAGCAAAGAACTCAGGACTGGAGAGCCTTGGAAGCGGGGTAGGCACGGGAGGCTTCGGGATGGTGAAGAACACAAGGGGGCAGGGCGATATTCCGGGCGAAGACAGCTCAGGCTGGGAGTCAGGCGTCGATGAAATGAGTGCCCCGGAGGACGAGAGGGATTTCCTCTCCGCCGCAGAAGACGTAACAGAAAGCCCAAAACACAAAGGCCGCCCACACATACGAGGCGGATAACCTACCAATCACTACGGCCAAGCCCGCAAAACGAGTTTTAGGAGAGCAACTATGCCCAAGCCGTACAAAGAATTCCAGCCCAAGTGGTATCATGGGGACGTTCCTGAACGTTCATACCGTTCCATTTTCAAATGGGGCGACCCCAAGCATATAAAAGCGCCCAAAGAAACATTGTACAAGCTTATGAAGGACAAGTTTGAGGTAACGGATGAAGACTTTAAAGGGTACAGTGAAAACCTCGGCCTTGATGAAGTGAAGTTTGACCTGCCTGTCGGGCTGGCTAGAAAGCACCTTAAGGCACTTCGCAAAATCGTTGGCGCCGACTTTATACGCACAGACGATTACTCCCGGCTATCGGTGGCGTATGGCAAAACGATGTACGACGTCATGCGCCTGCGCAATAAAATCGTTGAAAATGTGCCGGATGCAGTGCTTTATCCCGACACGAAGGAGCAAATCGAGCAAGTTGTAGCATATTGTACGAAAGAAAAAATCCCTATTTACGTATACGGCGGAGGCTCATCGGTAACACGCGGCGTTGAATGTATGAAAGGCGGCGTTTCGCTGGATATGCGGCTGCGGTTCAACAAAGTTATACACTTCAATGAGATCGACCAACTCATAACAGTACAGGCCGGCATCAACGGACCTGACCTCGAACAAGCGCTTAACGATGCAGCAGCAAGGTTTGGCGCGAAGCGCGCATACACACTTGGGCATTTCCCGCAGAGTTTTGAATACTCGTCTGTCGGAGGCTGGGTCGTGACGCATGGCTCCGGCCAGAATTCGACATACTATGGATGCATACAGGATATGGTGCTGGGTCAGGAATATGCTACACCTGTGGGCAATATAAAGACAGATCAATACCCACGCAAGGCAACAGGCCCCGATCTCGACCGGGTACTGATGGGCAGCGAGGGTACGTTTGGCGTGTTAACGCACGTAACGTTGAAAGTCAGGCGCCATATGCCGGAGACGGCAAAGCGGTTCTCGTTCATGTTCAAAGATTGGGAAACCGGGCAGGCTGCGGCGAGGGAGATCATGCAAAGCGAAGCTGGGAATCCATCGGTATTCAGGCTCTCCGACCCGGAAGAAACGACATTTATGCTTAAACTCTACGGTGTTGATGAAAGTCTGATAAGTCGCCTGTTTCATATACGTGGGTTTAAAGAGGACGAAATGTGCCTTTTACTTGGCTTTACAAATGGTGAGAAGGGGTTTTCTCAAAACACAGCCAGGCATACAAAAAGGGTTGCGCGGAGTTTTGGCGGGATGAACCTGACAGGGATGGTCACCAAGGCTTGGGAAAAGGGCCGCTTCAACGACCCTTACATGCGCGATACGCTGCATGATTTCGGAGTGGTGATGGACACGATGGAATGCAGCGTCAACTGGAGCAATATGAGCAAAGTCCATGCTCAAGTCCGGGCTTACTGTAAAAGCAGACCTAATACAGTCTGCCTAACACATATGAGCCATGTTTACCCGCAAGGCGCCAACCTGTACTGGATTTTTATAACAAGGATAAGCGACCCGGAGGAGTTCAGAGAGTACCATAGTGGGATATTGGACGCGATCCAACGCAGCGGCGCGACGATGAGCCATCATCACGGCATCGGTAAGATGTTCGGGCCATGGCTGGAAGGATCGCTTGGGCGCAACGAGTATGCA
>WRAW01000170.1 GCA_009780015.1 Defluviitaleaceae bacterium
AGGCATACCGCATCGACGAGCCTGTAGCTGCGGACGTCAATGAGGAAGTCGAGTGCGGTTTTGCCCCCCCTATCCCGGCTATGCCAGTACCAACCTTTTGACCCGACAGCAAGTGATTCATGGTCGCGCAGCCGGTATTCGCCCCCGACGCGCTTGATGTTATTGGATTCGTATCGGAGTACATACTCAAGGACATGTATCTGGCGCGCGCGATCAAGCTGGCCCTTTGTCACCCAGCCCACTTGTTCCACCTCCTATGCACCTATGCAAGAATTCGCTTGTTATATAACTTTTTAATGTATATAATGGTTATGGTTTGCGTAACTAGTATTACGAATAGAGAGGTTGATTGCATGATACAGATTACCGACTTGTACGAATTTTATCAAATCAGGTTCAGGTTGCCTTCGGAAACCACAGGATTATCTGACACAGTTGAATTGAGCATTGAGTATCAAAAGGAAAACCTGGCGCATACGGAAGTATGGGTCAGAACGGATGGCGACAATGTTAAAGGGCGGGTCAGATACTTTGATGCTAGGAACAAGGACTCGAAGTCTGAATCATTCCACCAGGATTTGATTACCCAAGTCAACGACATGCCTGATATTAACGAATATATCAACGCCTGGATTTGGCGGCGGAAGAACGAGGACAAGACTGGTAGGGGCTGATATTCCACTTTGTAGGGGGCAGGCTATGGCTGGACAAATGGCCTACCAATTTTATGCGGAACTATTCGACTATGAGCCGCTGGTTTGGCGGCGCTTTCAGGTTGCAGGAAACATTTCGCTGTCGCGGTTCTGCTATGTCCTTATGACGCTTTTCGAGATGAAGGCAAGCCATTTGTTTTCGCTGGAGTTCCCCCTTGGGGGCGGCAGCGAAAGGTCATGGCGGTACGAATGCCTGCCGTTCGCGGGTGGGGGCTATAGCTTTGACGAGGTTGAAGAAAAATATGATGACGATGCGCTTGATATGTCGCAAGTCAGGCTCGCCGACGTAATGGGCAATGTTGGGCGCGGGTTCATATTCACTTATGACTTTGGTGACAATTGGGCTGTTCCGATGGAGATTGAGGATTCATTCTTTGACGAGAAGTACCGCTCAACAAAGTACCCCCGCGTCCTTGAAGGCGAGGGCTATGGTATAGTTGAGAATTGCGGCGGCGTGTACAGGCTTTCCGATGTTGCCGAGGCTTACAAGAAGAGGCGCGGGAGGGAATACAGGGAGTTCCGCGAATGGCTCGGCATTAGCGACCTGGACATGTCTGTTTTCGACCGCAAAGACATGAATTTCAAGCTCAAGAAAATCCCGAAAATCTATGAAGTGATATATGAGCATTGGTTGGATTGGCCTTCCGAGGAAGATATTGCTTTGATTGAGCGGGATTATATTGACTGAGCAGGGTGTTGGAAATTCGGCTGACAGCCTTCCACAAGCACGTTGGCTGCGTTGAGTACATGGTGCCGGGAATTATGAGCGCATACAAACTGAAAAAGCCCCGGACATTTTCAAAACAGGAATGACCGGGGCTTTGCGATAATGGCATCTATTCGGCTGGCGAATCGGGTTTGCCCTTGCCCGCTTCGCGCCGTTTTTTAGCTTCGTCAATCTTCTGCTTGCTGACATAATGGGTGGCGTACAGCTTTTCGATGGTGTCATTGCCGCTCTTGGAAAACCGCAGGCGAGTTCTATTGCCTTTGCCCCACTTATTGTACGCCGTCCATGATGGTTTGAGGTCATGTTTACGTGCGTACGCGCGGATTTCACGGTTGACGAACGATAGTTTTCTCAGGTTGATCTTGCAGACGCGCTCCAGAAAGTCCACTTTTCCAAATCGCCATCTTTCATAGTCCTCTTTCGACAGAGCGCCAATGGTTATCAATACCTCGGCGGGGGATGCGACGCCCTTATCTTTTATCAGGAAATACACCGCCGAATGCACCCTGACCTGAAGCTCCTTGTCGTTCTTGTTCATTAGCCGCCCTCCACAGTATATTATTATATCAGAGGTATGCGCCTTTTTCGCTTGTTATTCAATAAAAGCCGGGACGCCTGCCGTTATGTTGGCAAGCGCCCCGCCTGATGTTCGCTATCAAATGCTACGATGTCGCCCTCGCTTTCCAGTCGGTGAGCAGTTCGATGATAACCGCGTCCATCTGCTTTTGGGAATAATCGGGAGGGAAGTATTTGCGAAACCGCATCGTGCCAACGGGTTCCCCTTTGGGTGTTTTCTTTGCTTCAGCGAGTATTTTTTTGATCGCTTCTGGCGTCAATGCTCCATCCTTGCTCATTTTTTTGAGCCGTGCCGCTTGTGACAGCGAAGGCTTCACGCAGTATTCCTCCATCGCAGAAGCCACCGCCGACTGTTCTACCTGAGCGAGATACGAAAGCTCCACTGCTGGGTTGAACGAAAGCTGTCTCGCGTCAACCTTGTCGAGCAGGGTTACTATGAGTTCAGTCAGTCGCACAAGCCGGAATATCTGATTTTTGCTTTCGCCTGTCTGTTCGACCAGCACTTCCACGGAAAGCATGTCGCCTTTGATGCCGTTATGGTTAAGGGCATCCATTTTGATGCGGTACGCCCACGCCTTCTCACTATAGAGCAGCTTGTCGCGCTGTTCGAGGTTTGAGTCCACCATCGCCAGCGCCGCAGAGTTATCATCGAGATCGCGGATTATGACCGGCATTGCGGGTATCCCCGCGAGTTCGCAGGCGCGTTTGCGGCGGTTGCCGCACA
>WRAW01000171.1 GCA_009780015.1 Defluviitaleaceae bacterium
AAAAAAACTGAACCTGCGCATTCTGGAGGAGCTGATCGCAAATTTGGACGAGGCGGCCAGACGCCTACTGGAAAACAAGCTGCGCTTGTCCAGCATAACCGTGCATGTCAACGCCGAAGAGTCGAGCTGCCCGATGTGCGGAGACAGCCTTACAGTCCAGAAGACATCGTTTGTCGGGATCGTCACCAACAAGCATGGCACGCTAAACGGCTGGTGGCCTAAGCAGGAGTGCCCGAATGGATGCAAATGCGAGGATGGCCGCGCATACACGAGACGCGCGGAAAAGCTCGACAATCTGGTGATGAAGAACCACAAATTCGGATACGACCTTGAAGTGGAAGTGGGGATTTGCCGATATCTGAAGCACATGCAAATCAATGATATCGTCGAGAAATACGGCGCGGAAGGCAAGAAGATGTCGCCAGCATCGATTTCGAGGTACTCGCATAAATTTCTGGAGCATTTGGAAATGCTTCACGTTGCCCACCTTCCAGCCATCGCAAAAGTAATGGCGGACGAGGGCGGCTACTATATGCTTTTCGACTCCACCTGCGAGGCTGGCTCAGGAAGCCTCTTTACCGTACTGGCTGGATGGAGGAACTGGACGGTGGGGTCATGGCAGCAGTCGACAGAAAATGCTGAGGAGATGCTGCCGCACGTCGCATATTTGGTAGAGGTTCTTGGACTGCCCCTTGCTATCATGAAGGATCTCAGCGTGCAGGGCCGCAATGTCGCCGAGGAGATCATGAGGGCCTACCCGGATGCGGTCATACGGATATTTGCCTGCCACTTCCATTTCGTCAAGGATATCGGAAAGGATATCCTCTATGCCGAACATAACGCGCTCAAGGGGCGCATCAGGGACGCAAAAGCAGCCTTGGCCCGCCTGATCCGCGATACGCGTGACAAGGTGACGGACGATCCAGAAAGCGTGGCGAGGACTGTGGAAAAATGGCTCGCGGCTCCCGAAAGCGTAGCAATGACATTGGATTCGGATGCAGTCGCGGTAGTCCGCTACCTGTCGCAATGGATACTTGACAGCTCCCAGGATGGGGACAACGGCCAGTTCCCGTTCGAGCTGCCCTACCTGCTCTTCTACGACCGGGCGATCCGGATGTCAAAAATGGCCGAAACGATTCTGAACAGCAGCGAGGCTAGCCCACGTTCTGCGGCGTATAGCCTGCTAAATAGGCTGCACAGGATAACGGCTGCATTGGCCGGGGATCAAGAAGCCGCAAAAACAGCCACAATGCTGCGCTCTAAAAACGGCTTGTTCGTTAAGCTCAGGACGGTCATGCAACTGGAAAAAAAGGAAAAAATCGAAGATGCATGCAAGACAGTCGAGGAACGCAAAGAATTTCATCAGAAGGTGAAAGCAAAGTTCGATGGCTTTGTGGACGAACTCAGAAAAATGCAGGAGTTCTGCGATATCGAATACGATTTGAAAATGGCTGCTGGCATCATCCTCAAGCATGTTGACAAGTACAACGACGAGCTATGGGGGCACGATATACCCATAATTGACGGCAATGGCAACATATCAATGCGCGTCGCTGATAGGACAAACAACCCGTGCGAGCAGGCTTTTGCCAAAACGAAAAGCGACGAGCGCCGCCGCAGCGGGCGAAAAAATCTCAAGTGGAACTTGACCGTCCGCCCAGCCGAAGCATCTCTAATTGAAAACCTCAAGGATGAGGAATACCTTCGTTTGGTATGCAATGGCTCCCTAGATGAACTGCCGGCTCTATTTGCCGATCTCGAAAACTGTCCGCCGCTTGGATTGACGGAGCAATTGGATGCATATAGAAGAAGCGCAGAGACAGTCTTCGAAAGCGGCAGACTGCCTCGTGCCGATGTCAAGGTCATTCGTTCAGATGCTTTTAAATCAAAAATCAACAGAATTGAAGCTGTGAGTGCTCAGTGCGCTCCTTAACATTGGCAACCGAATCTGAATGCGTAAGAAAAATTAGCTATCGCAATTTGGAATGATGCAACCGAAGCATACGAAAAATCTATAAAGGCACTTAAACCCAATGATCCAAAGTATGCAAAGAAGTTAGCAAGGATAGAGAATGACTATAAAAGAAAACAATACTATGCCTTATACGAATTAGGTAGAGGGCTACATGCTCTGCAGGATATAGAATCTCATGGAAATATTTTGACGCACGCACCTGGACCTTTGTCAAAAATTGACAATATTGCATATGATTGGGACCCTAGTTCAAATAGGACAAGAGTTGTGTATTCCGGTAAAGCAAAAGGGCAAAGGTTTAAAAAAACGGAAGAAGTTACGAAAGAGTATTTGAAAGATTTCAGAACAAGTGTTGGTTTAAGCACAGACAAGCCATTTCCTGGCTAAAACATTCCGCTTGCTTATCATCCCTAGATAAATGGGATGATAAGCAAGATGGTTCAATATAAAAGAATAAGGACGTGGGTTCACATGCCATACAATGTATTTCTCTTCACAAACCCTTTTTGCATAGCTGCATATTCAGTCGCTGTTGAACTTATATTAAGAGCTTCGTTCCATTTCCTCCATGTGGATTGGCAAAGAGGTTTTCGGTCGCGGTTGATGTTTTTCGCCGCTTTGCTCTTGATTTCAACCATAATGAATTTCAACATCTTATTTTCTTATGATTATAAGAAATCAGTGGTGGACGCGTCTCCCATCGCAAACTTAAGCAGAGAGCAGATCAACCGCCTCGAAACCGTCATAGAAGGTTTCAAAGACTAT
>WRAW01000172.1 GCA_009780015.1 Defluviitaleaceae bacterium
AACTTGTCCATTTTGTTCACCCCCTGAAAAATCGGACGGTGCATATCGCCTTAAAATATTAGGGTCAACCCTGTTTGCAACATCGTTTGCTACATCCTCTGTACTGTACGGCACTAGCTCCCTAATCGCACTTGTTATTAGTTGGTAAGTTTCAAAATTTTCTGTGTTAATTTCCCTAATAAGTCTATCCTGTTCTTTTCGAGCCTTAAAAATCTGCTTCCTGCGTTCCTGTACACTTTCATCAAGTTCTTTGGCACATTTGATAATAAGAGGGTCAATATCCTCTACTAATTCTACATAGTAAAATTTTTATTTGACATTCATCTATCCAAAGTCAATCAAGACTCCATAATAATCTGCAAACGCACGCTTCAATACGCTTCGTGAATGCGAGTCGAAAGCCTGAGCCGCTGTTCTAAGATAGTAATCCACGTCTTCCAATAGTGCATCTGTCTTTAGGAAGGTCGCCTCGACAAGTTTACGTACAAGCCCAATTGTCAACACTTGCTGCGGCGAAGCTGGAGCCTCAAAGATGTTTGAGTGCGCGATTTGTCTGCTGTTCATTAAATCATCCGCAGCATCAAGGTAGTCATCAAGCGAAACAGGTTCATCGATGTACGGTGCGGTAAGCGGAGACTGCGGTTTGCAGTTGAACTCCATCCTAAGTTTTGTCACAAACAGGTGAGCTATAAAGCAAAGAAGCATATGCCTGTGCCATCCATCCCAAGACCTTGATTCGTAGTGATCCATACCGAGGTAATCCTTGCATTCATTAAAACACTGCTCTATCGACCATCGCATAAGGGCCGGCTTGCGCAGGTCTTCGGCTGACGCTTCGGCGTCCTCATTGCACAGTGCGTACTTGATCCTGCCATCCGACAGTCTGCGGACATACAACCAGACGTCCTTCCCCGGCTTCCCGTCCCGGATCTCCACGACCCGCAAAAATTTGTCGTTTGTGATGATCGGACCCTTCGCCCCGATGTCAAGAACAACATCATTCCAGGGTAGTTCCTTATCTTCCGCTATGTCTTTCACCGCGCGCGACGGGAACTCCGGCGCTTCAAGAAATGGTTTCCGCCCACGACCCGAATAAGGCGGCACCGCCATCCCGGGGCGCTCCGTGAACACTTTTAGGTCGCTCTTAACGTCGGCGAAGTATATTATCCCTTCCGGTAAAGAGTCAAGAAACTCGCTATCATTGCCATACGCGCTGTCCGCGCCGACATACTTTGCAGGGAACAACCCAGACTCTGCCGCATTGCGTACCATTTCTGATGCGATCCTGTTCTTCGTCTTGAATTTCAAGTTTTTTGGCACGCCGCATCGCTTGCGCAAATCGCTATGGCTGTTGTCAAACCATTCATCCGGCATATATAATCCGTAGTCTATCAGCCCGTAGCCATTTGGGCTTACATATCCCGTATAAACTCCGACCTGGCAGTTGTCGACCTTGCCGACCCGTCCGCAGTACTGCCTCGCCACGCCGACCGAATTGCGCCCCTTTTTGGGAATCCCGCTGTCATCCACGGTGATCATGGCATCCTCGTGGGCCAAGACCCCGGACGTGTCGCGACGGTACTCTTCCCGCATCCCGATATCGTCCCACTTGTTCTTCCCCATGAAGTTTGTGAGGTTTCGGACTTTGTCGCTCCCCTCGTAAGCTATCGCGATCGGCTCTATCGACTTCCTCTCCAGATCGCTGAGCAGGCCTTTTTCCATCGCTACGAAATGCGCGCGGTTCTCCCTGCTCCCGAGATAGTTTGTGTACCTGTCCAGATGAACCACGAATAATTGCCGCACCCTGTCGGTAATGTCGCCGGTTATCCCCATCTCCTTCAATACCGATGGGTACCATATCGGAATCCCGTTTATCATAGCTTCAAGCTCCTCTCGTCCGTTGCGCAGCCGCTTGAGGTCAGGACGGAACTCCTTCGCGAATGACCGGTCCATTATGTATACATATATATCCTTGACCTGCCCATGGTATACGAATGTGTCGCCTTTTTTGCCATACCCCTTTGTCACCCCGAGGTATGTCCAGTTGGCCGCCACATAGCATGTCCCCAGATATCTCTCCCTGTCCACAAATGTCTCGACCATGTACGGTGTTATCTCGTACTGCCTCTCCCAGTCTTCACGGAGCTGGCGAAGGCTCTTAGACAGTATGTTGGACGCTAGGTTCCGGATTCGTATCCATGGAAGTATCAGAAACCGGTTGTTCGCCACCAGATGCTGCAGCTTCGATAGCCTGGCTTCCTCGCTCCACCCGATGTACTCCTCCCTCGGACCCAGCCTGTACGCCGCCGAGCAGAAGCTGATCGCTCCCACTACCTGCTTGCCAAGCGTTACTACGTATTTCACGCGAGCCCCAATCTGCCCCTCGTATCCCAGGTAATGGTGCTCCTTGACCAGTTCGTTCCAAAAGGCTTCCAGCTTAGTTTCATCGACCTTGTGTAACCGTACTGTTCCGGCAAAATCGCTCAACTCGCCCGTCAGCGGTGTCTTGTCATACTGATATGCCATCGTGCTACCTCGACTTTCGGCTTGCGCATTTTTCCTTTTCAAAAGTAGCACATTGGGCTCTGACGCAAATAGTAAAAATTGTTACACAAATGGCGCTGCCACTTTGAACTGCTTTTCGCCCGTGAGCACCGCCCGGAAGTCGTGCTGCAGCGGGTACATATAGATTGCCTTGCGCGTCAGCCCATGTTCCTTAAATGGGTCA
>WRAW01000173.1 GCA_009780015.1 Defluviitaleaceae bacterium
GCTCAGTCCACCCCACAAAGCCAAAATCGGGCTTTGCGGGGACCCCGGGCGTCACTTCCTCCGCCTACGCTGGCGCTTAGGATGCTAAACGTGTGCCACCGGCACACAGCATCCTAGATTGGCATAAAATCAGGCGCGTCAATCCAGCATTCCGAATACTGAATACAGGTTCTAAGACCCTGCCAATTCTGACAGGGTCTTTGTTTTTGTGCGCTTCATTTTGATCCTGAGATTGTTAGCGCGTTCGCGGTGACATACTCTTGCGCGGCCGCTGAGAATACGTTGACGTCCATTGTCTGGCCGCGGATAACGCGCCGCTGGGTTGTGATGCCCAGCCGTTCGCCAAGGGCTGTGGGGGTCTTGAAGCTCTTCGTGTCCTGCTCCGTAACGGTCATGCAGCCTTGAGACACCAGCCAGTCGTTGATTCGCTGTCCGCTTATCCTGGCGTGTCCGCTCTCGATCAAGGCGCAGTTTATCCTGTCCGCGACTATGCTGACGCTCACGGGGTCTTGGCTGATTTCGACCTGCGCGGCGTCGAATTGCTTAGGTACGGCCGACGCGGTAGATTCGCCGCCAGACGCCGAACCTGCGCCGCTCAGGAATTCGGCGATTACGCTTAAAAAACGCTCGCCGTAGGCGTCCGCCTTTGCGCGGCCTACGCCGGAGACCCTCAGGAATTCTTCGGGTGTGGACGGAAGCTTCATGCACATGTCGGTCAGGGAACTGTCATGCAGAATTATGAAAGCGGGTACTTTTTGTTCCCGCGCAATGGTCAGGCGCAGCTCTTTAAGCCTGGCCAGCAAATCCTTGTCGACGGGATTGACCGAGCCGTATCTCTGTTCGGATATTTCGGGCTCGACGCTTCTGGACAGCTTTATGTAGACGCTTTCGCCGCCGCGCAGTACGTCCCTGGCGCGCGGGCCCAGCTTTATCACCGGGTACTTGTCGGCAGTCTTTATCAGGTAGCCGGACATTATCATGTGATTCATTATTTCCTGCAGGCGTTTGTCGGTTTTTTCGCTTATGCCGTATGTTGAAAGCTTGTCCAGCCCCATACGGAGCAATTTTTCGTTCCTGCTGCCGCGTAAGACGTTTATGACCATTGTCATTCCGTACGATTCACTCATGCGGAATACGCAGGAGAGTATTTTCTGCGCCTCTACGGTGATGTCCGCCGTTTCAAAGCTTGTGTTGCAGTTTACGCAGTTGCCGCAGCGCTCGGGCGGGCTTTCCCCGAAATATGCCAGTATGTAGCTTCGCAGACAGTCATTTGTGGCGCAGTAAAGGGCCATTTCGTTCAGCCGCTGCTTTTCGCGCTGCTTCAACCAGTCTTCGGTGGCTTTGTCAGGGTACTCAACGTCGCGCGCGTTGTCTATAAGCCATTGGTTGGTCTGTACGTCCCTCGCGCTGTAAAACAGCACGCAGTCGGCGGGTTCGCCGTCGCGCCCGGCGCGTCCGGCCTCTTGGTAGTAACCTTCTATGTTCATGGGCATGTTGTAGTGTATAACAAAGGATACGTTCGACTTGTCGATGCCCATTCCGAACGCGTTTGTCGCTACCATGACCTGGGCGCGGTCGTAAAGGAAGTCGTCCTGGTTGTCGCGGCGTTCAGAGTCGGAAAGCCCCGCGTGATAACGCGACGCACCGTATCCGCTCCGCCGGAGCTTGTCACAGACCTCCTCTACGGCAGCCCGGGTCGAACAGTAGACTATTCCCGTATGATCTCTCCTGCCCCTCAGAAATGACGCAAGGGCAGAAAATTTGTCCTTGGGCTTCTGTACCTCGAAGTAAAGGTTTTGCCGGTCAAAACCCGACACAAGGATGGTGGGGCTGCTCAGAGCAAGCTGACTCGCTATGTCCTCGCGGACAATCGGTGTTGCCGTCGCCGTGAACGCCGACAAAACAGGCCGCCTGCCAAGTCGCTCGATAAATTCCGGTATCCTTGCGTAGCTCGGGCGGAAGTCCTGACCCCATTGAGATATGCAGTGCGCCTCGTCAACCGTCAGCATCGACACTTCGGCCGACTTCGCGAAGGATATGAAGTCGTAGGCCAGCAAACGCTCGGGGGCGACATAGATTAGCTTATAGGCTCCGTTCGCGGCTCTGTACAAGACCTTCGCGATCTGCCTCTCGTTGAGCGACGAATTGATGAACGCCGCCGCGATACCCGACTGGGTAAGCGCGCTGACCTGATCCTTCATGAGCGATATAAGAGGGGATATTATAATCGTGACCCCGCCCATCATCAGCGCCGGAACCTGGAAACACACCGACTTCCCTGCGCCCGTCGGCATTATGCCAAGAACGTCCTTGCCCGTGAGTATGTCGTCGATCAATTTTTCCTGTCCTCTGCGAAAGGCGTCGTAGCCGAAATGCTGCTTTAAAACTTCACGCGCTGTCAATATCTATTCCTCTTCCTTGCCGTTTATTTGACATTGGTACATTATCATGTTAATATCATTTCAAAATACAAAAAATGAGGTCAAGGGGCTGGCCCCTCGCGGGGTTTGGGGAGCGCCCCAAGGTCTTAGAACCTGTGTTCATAGGATGGGAATGTCGTCTTGGCGGTCGAATTCCACCCCACGAAGCCAAAATCGGGCTTCGTGGGGACGGCGAATTACAATAACAAGAGCAACAGTAAAAAACAAAGCACAAGATATCCCAAACGTGGTATAGTAGGAGCACCACACAACTACTAAAAACGGAGGGATACCTAGTGGCATACCGA
>WRAW01000174.1 GCA_009780015.1 Defluviitaleaceae bacterium
AGTATCAGGTCGAGGATAATGAGGTCGGGCCTGTTTTCATCCAGCCGCGCAAGTGTTTCCGCGATGCTTTCGGCGGTCAATACGTCGTAGCCTTCTGCTTCAAACGCCATTCTATTCGTCCAGAGTATGTCGGGATCGTCCTCGACAAGCAAAATAGTCTTTTTATCACTCATCGCTTTCCTCTCCTTTCGGGTCGCGCAGGGGCGCGACCCCTACGATGTGCGTTCATTGATTATTTGACGGTACCCACGCCGGGATGGTGAATGTTACTGTTGTTCCTGTGGTGGGGGTGCTTTTGATTTCGATGCTTCCGCCGTGGTCTTCTATTATTTCTTTGCAGATGCTCAGTCCATATCCGGTGCCGCTTTCGCCATGACGGCGTTTTTCAAGAACATGCGGTAACAGTTCAGGCTCAATGCCTTTGCCGGTGTCGGCCACGGAAACCGTGACGAATTGAGTCGCGGGCGCATCAAGCGGCGCCCCTACGGTCGTTCCTGCATCTATTGTCAATTCTCCTTTTATTATGATTTCGCCATCCTTTGTGTGTGTGTCGGCGTTTGAGAGGATGTTGAACATTACTTGCATTAGTTCGTCCGCGTTTCCGTTTACAGGCGGGAGGTCCGGCGCGACTTGCAGTTTTTGGGTGTTTTGTTTTTTGTCCATGATGGGTTTAAAGACGTCGGCTGTATGTGTTATCAGCTCGCTCATTGACAGCAGGGTCTTGCTTCGCGCGCCGTCTTGTTCTTTGAATGTCCTGAGCAGTATCTCCGAGAGGTCTGCAAGCCGTTTGGCTTCTCTTGGTATTATCTTGAGTCTTTCAAGTGATTCATGGGCATAGTCGCCGCGTTCTATGGCTTTGACCGCCAGTTGGGAGTAATTTGACATTACTGTGAGCGGCGTCCGCAGTTCATGGGAAATCACCGCCACAAGGTCATTTTTGAGTCTGTTCACACGGTCGAGCGCTACATTGTCAAGAGCCAGCGCCTGTTCCCTCGTCACTGTTTCCGTGTATTGGCTGGAGAGTATCAGGGCTTGCGACATCAGCAGAAACAGGTCACCGACAATGCCGGTCATAAACAGTACATGGTCGAAGAAATATTTCTGTACTACGCTTGTGATCGCGTAAATGACGAATGCTATGAAATAAAGCCACATCATTTTGTTTACGCGCAGTTGCCTTGAGCGTGCGCCTTTGTATATTGTGAATAGCGCGACGGGCGCCATAGCAGTTATGACGATGAGCGGTCCGTGATGCGTATTCCACGGGATCGTCGCGAACAGTGCCGCGCCCAGCGCGGTGTAAGCTAAAACCCAGAGGCGGTGTTTTGCCATCCATTCCCTGTCGAATACGTACAGGCTGAATGCGGCGATGGCGGTGCCGTGCAGGAACAATAGCGTCATAAATGTCTTGATATCAGCCAGCCCGCCCAACTCATAAAACCACCCCGCAAGGTTAGACAAGCCGTTTGTGTCGATGGCATAACGCCAGAAGCACACAAGGCTCAGCAGTGCGAACAGCAAGTAGATTATTTCTTTCCGGCGTAGTACATACAGCGCGATGTGGTAAAATGAGCCGGCTATGAACAGTCCAAGCGCTATCATATAGATAGCTCTGGTGCGGAAGAACCACGCATGGGCAGAGTCATTCTCACCAAGCAGTATCACGCTGCTCATTACGGAACGCAGATAATGAAAGTTGCTGCCTTGTATGACGATTTCAATGACTCCGTCTTGCGCCCGGACAGGGACAATCGCGCTTTCGAACTCGGGTACGGCGTCCGCGGGGTTAGTCGCCACGACGCCTGCGCCACGGATGTATTCGCCATTGACCCACAAGTCGTATGACATGTATATTTCAGGGATGAACATAGTAAGCAGGCGGGTATCGTCAGTATATATCCTCAGGCGGTAGGTCGCGAATGTGTTCAGCTCATCGTATGTGGAAGCCCAGCCTTCGGGGATGCTTCGCAGTGGGGCGTCGTCCGGAAATTCGTCCGGCGCGACGAGCTGTCGGGGCGTCTTCTGCCATTCGCCGGAGAGCTGGTACACAGCCGCGCTCAAATCGTGCCCGCGCAAGTCCATAACACCGCCTGTCGCTTCCACGGCTGCCTTCCCCAGCGGCAATGCCATATACACGAGAAGGACGGCAAGAATCACGAACATCAGGATTATGGGTATGAGCAATGGAGATTTTTTCATTTACTGCTCCTCTTTTAGTGCACCATCGACAGCTTTATTATGTGTTTTTTTACTGCTGTAGTATACCATATAATATATGTGATTATGCCTTATTCTACCTAAAATAAATTGTAAATGAACTGCCTTGCATCAAACCCATGCCCGTAAGCCCCCAGCACAAGCGTCATAAACAAAAACATCCCAACAACGCCATACCGCAACGGCCACGCAAAACCATCCAGCCTATCGCGATAATCAACTTCGCCGCGGCCAAGCCAACTGACCCAGAACACAACCAAAAGCCCCGCCCCCGCGCTGATATAATCGGCAATAGGCAAAGTAAGCTCGCTGACGCCATAAGCCAAAAACTCTCGCAAGCTAAAGTTGGTAACAACGCTAAGCATCATACCAAAAGTATTAAACACACCGTCGTAAATATCAAAAGAACGTATAAAATTCATCAGCCAGAAAGTGCGGAAAATCATAAAGCAGCGATAAACCCGATTGGCTGATAAACGC
>WRAW01000175.1 GCA_009780015.1 Defluviitaleaceae bacterium
AATTCCGCGAAAGCTTCATCGGGTGATCTGCCCCACATGCCGCAGCCGGAGTGCGGTTGCTTGTTGTAGTACCCCCTGATATATGTAGACACATGAGATGTAAACTCCTCAATGGTTATCAGCCTCTCAGGGGCTTTGGAAACTCTGGCTGTTTATTCTATCGTATTTCCCTCTTTGCGATATTCTACTGTTCTGATTCTGTATTTAGTGTCATATGCCATAATGTAGAATTGTATCATATCGCCGGATATTTTGCAGGCGGAATGAGTATATATTATCCATGAGGAGTATTATAGCATATGTTTGGGAGTTTTGGAGGATTATTTAGTGACGATCCCTAAGCTTCATCGTTTGCCAGGACCGCAGTGAACCATTGCGGTTTCGGCTCCGATTCAGCAAGTGTCGAGTGGAACTGCTTTATATGAGAAAGCGGCACCTTTCTATCTACGACATAGGTACGGAAGAATCAGGCCGATGATGCTGTCGATTACTGTATATCAAAATTTGCTACGCATAGATGAGCCTATTGTGCTTAGAATAATTTAGAACCTGTGTTCAATAAAGCAGTTCCACTTGACACTTGCTGAATCGGAGCCGGAACCGCGATGGCTCACTGCGGCTCCGGCGAATGATGGAGCTTAGTGTCAAGCGGAACTGCTATAATTCAACGCCGCCTTGGCACGGCTTGACGCCGCTGTGACTTTGCAGCGGATCGCAAGGGCTGGTCGTTCGGCTATCGTCGAACTGCTCGCCCATGCAACCAAGATACGCGTCGCCGCCGCTACAAGGCCACAGCAACTCCAATCCGCGCCAAGCAGATGTTCTCGTAGAAAACACCTACAAGCAGGTGTTTTCTGCGAAAACACCAACAATGCGGTATTAAATTATTGAACACAGGTTCTTATACGCTTTTGTGCTGCGAAGGGAGGTGGTAGATGTGCCGCGGATTGGCATGTGTCCGGGAGATATTCTTAACGACAGCCGTAACGAGCGTGTGCCGGGCGGCATAGCCGAGCTTTGCGGCGAGCTTTGCGCCTTCGCGCCCGGCGAGCCGGAGGCCTTGCGGGATGTGGACATATTGGTGGTGAGCGAGCCGCACGAGGGTTTGGCCGGGGCTGTGCCGTATATGTCGCCGCGCTCGTTCCTGCTGGTCAACTCGGACCGCAGGGGAAGCTACCGCCCGCAATGGCGATACAAGGGTAACCTTATCACCTACGGGCTGAACAGGAAGGCCTGCATCACCGCGTCGTCCATAGTGAACGACGAAACGGGCGGGCGGCTGCAAATATGCATCCAGCGCAGCTTCCCGACGCTGACAGGCGGCGTGGTTGCCGTGCAGGAGTTCCCGGTACATATGCACGCATTGGGCGCGGAGGATGTGATCGCGCTGGTGGGGGCATGTATGCTGTGTGGGGCGGATATGCACGGGGTGGACAGAGTTTTTGCAAATCTAGTCATACACAAAGACTAGCCCTCATACATTTTACTATTGACAATCAAATGAGGGGAGCATCATATGCACAGGGAAAACAAGGAGAGTCTGCCGGATAACAATAGAATATACGTTTCGGGAAGGATCGCGGAGGAACCCGGATTCTCGCACGAAGTGTACGGCGAAGGGTTCTACAACCTCAAGATCGAGGTTGCGCGGCTCTCGAATATTTATGACGTGCTGCCGGTTACTGTGTCCGAACGGCTGATGGATTTGGCGGCTCTGTCGCAAGGGACACAGGCGACGATCTGGGGGCAGATACGGTCGTACAACAGCTATGTGCAGAGCGAGAGGAAGAACAGGCTGTTGCTGAGCGTGTTCGTGAGAGACCTGCGTTTGCAGGACGACGGCGAGCCAGGCAGCGACGCGGACGACGGGCGCAGGAACCCCAACGACGTGTTCTTAAACGGATATATCTGCAAGCCGCCGACACACCGCCTGACGCCCTTCGGCAGGGAGATAACGGATCTGCTGGTGGCTGTGAACCGGTCGTACAATAAGTCAGACTACATACCTTGCATTGCTTGGGGGCGGAATTCGCGGTATGCCGGCGGGCTTGGTATCGGCAACAACATCAAAATCTGGGGAAGGATGCAGAGCCGTGGTTATCAAAAGAAGTATGACGACGGCAGCGTCGAGGACAGAGTGGCCTACGAAGTATCTGTCTCCAAGATCGAGACAGTGGAGGGCGCGGCGGAACTTCCGGACAGAATTTCAGTAGACAATACTTGACAATCTCTGTGCTATCGTCTATTATGTTGCTAAGTACAGATATGCATAATTACAAAGGATGAATTTAGGAGGGCAAGGCTATGAAGGTAGATTTTTTCATAGAGTTTGGCGGCAACAAAGCAGACTATAACGCTGTTGTGGCACGTGTAAAGGAGATTTGGAAGGCTGACGGCAAGCTGATGAAGGATCTCGAAAGCGTCGAGATCTACTACAAGCCCGAAGAAAACATGTGCTACTACGTTATCAACGAGGATCAAAAGGGCAGCTTTGAGGCTTAGAGCGTGTACACTAAAATATCCCTCTACGGCACAATGGCCATGGAGGGATATTTTAGTGCACGCCTAGGGCGTGTTTGAAAACCCGCTTTCGGCGAATTTTCGAGCATAATTTTTTGCCGGGCTAGGAAGCGACGACGACGCGAACCCTTGTGGTTCGCTAGAATGCTGTGTGCCGGTGGCACAC
>WRAW01000176.1 GCA_009780015.1 Defluviitaleaceae bacterium
CCGCCATGGAGCAGGCGATTATGCGCAGCAACCAGCAGATTGATATGCTTTGGTCGATGACGGGAATGTAAGATATATCAATATACATGGGGGCTAGGAATTAGAATCCAGGATGGAGGCTGCCGATGGGTGCAGGGTCAAGGCTTAGCTACGAGGAAAAGGTAAAGGTTAGAGATCTGCTGCTAAAGATCCTCGAACATACAAAAAGCACCGAGCTTACCGCCACGGAGCATAGTGTGGATGATTATATCAACATGGTTGAAAGCCGCCAAGCTCTTTTCGACGAGCTGGCCTCGTTTAAACCACAAGAATTTGCCACAGTTGCCACAGATATAGACGAATCAAAAAAAGAGCAACAGGGTAGCATAGAGCTTGACGAAGAGATTCAAAAAATCGTAAACCAGATCGTTGAGCGCGAGGAACACCACAAGAGCAAGGTAGCCGGAATGATGGATGATATCAGAAAGGGTCTGAGAGAAATCAGCACAGAGAAGTCTATCAATTCTGTATACTTGAAGGATTCTTCTTCATACGAGTCAGGAATGATATTTAATACAAAGAACTAAGGCAAACACCCTAAGGAGCTAAAAAGCCAGAACAAGGAGGTCTATGGTATGACAATGGAGACTAATGGAGCAAGCACTCCAATTGTTGCGGATAGCGGCTATAGAGCAACGAATACGCAACGCCCGGTGGTTGGCGCAAATAGCCAAGCCGTTGA
Organism: Defluviitaleaceae bacterium; assembly: GCA_009780015.1. Taxonomy (GTDB): domain Bacteria; phylum Bacillota; class Clostridia; order Lachnospirales; family WRAA01; genus WRAA01. The sequence continues at coordinate 722 of WRAW01000176.1, forward strand.
TCCGCAGCCTATCCGTCTTACGGAGTCTAATCGGGCAAGTGAGCCTGCGGCACGAGGCGACGCCGGTGAAAGATACAGCAGCTATCAAAGGCTTGGCAGGATGTCTGAAGGCGAGATGAACAGCCTGGTGCGCGAGGTAAATACGCATTTAGAGACTCGTAACCTAGAGTTGAATTACAGAAAGCACGAGGGCACAAACCAATATTTCCTGACCATCTACAACCGCGACACACAAGAAATTGTAAGAGAGATTCCCCCGGAGTGGTCGCTTGACATGCTCGCCAAGGTGTGGGAGATGACAGGAATCTTTGTAAACGAAAGAGGCTAGGCTAATCACAAGACAATTTGAAGGCTGGCGTATGAGTCAGCCTTTTTTGGCGTTATACTTTATGATTTTGAATGTAAATTAGATTGACGTGAACCCGGAGCACGGGTATAGTCATTTGCTTCCAAAGTGGTCATGCTATTTGCAGGCACGCTTACCAATGGCATACGCCACTTGATAACCAACCCCGCAAATCTTGAAATAATACTTGTTAATGCATTGGCAAACCCGCTTAACATGGCATTGTCGATATTAACGCTGGGTATCTTGGCCGCCGCCTTTAACTTTCTGCTGCTGCGCCACGCCCAGGTTAAAGATTAGGATCTGTGTTCAATACCGCTCAACGCCGGCCAGAAGATCGATAGAATCTCTGCCCGCCACTCGTCGTCATTTCCTAAATCGGCGAAAAATCGCCGCTTCTAGTCAGAATTTCGGGTATTGAACACAGGTTCTTAGTTTGAACAATATGTGATAGCGAAATTTAGTGTAGGAGAAAACAAGCCCGCAAGCGCAATGCGCAAGCGGGCCTGTTTATGTTCATGTACTGATAGAACTCAAACTACTTGTTCTTCTTGTCAGCATTTATTTCGTCACCGAATTCTGTGCGGTCAGCCGGCTTCTTTTCAGGCTTTTTGTCCATCGCGCAAACCTCCTTTCGATGATAAGTATGAGCTTATTATGGCATCTGAAAGGAGTTTTATTCATAAACTTGAAAATTTAGTGAAATTTAATCAACTTCGCCAAGAGTTATGATCGTATCGTGCGTTAAATTCGTCCGCGAGCATACCGTAGATGTAGACATCGTTGGCTTTGCCCCGGGAAAAGAGCCTACCTCTCAGCTTACCCTCCAGGGTAAAGCCAAATTTTTCGTGAAAGGCCTGCGAAGCCGGGTTAAAGCTGTAGACATGAGCCTCTGCTTTTCGGTAGCCGAGCTCGTTGAAATAATAGTCGAGCAGGATTTTCAACGCATCCTTACCAAGCCCTTGGCCTTGAAACTTTTCTAAGATGTATATACCGTAGATAAAGTAGAGCTCCGGACGTTTTGTAAACCAGATACTAAGCTCACCGGCGTACTCCCCCACGTTGTTTTCCACCGACAATATGCATCTTTCGTCCTTATGCCAGCTTGCGGCTATCTCGGCATAGTCGGCCCTGATTCGCTCTGGCGTCAATGGGGCGCTGATTGTGTCGAAAAGCCATTCGAGCCTGCCGTCGCGCTGGTTGCGCGTTTTTATCAATCTCTCGACATCGCCCTCTTCAAAGGCGCGTACGCGTACGCGGCCTGTCTGCCAATAATTGCGCGACATTAGTTCATCCCCAGTTTGGCTTTAAGCGCGGCTAGCTCGTTGTCTACACCGGCGCCTGCCGCTCCTGATTTATACTTGGCTTCGAGCGCCTTTGCTTCGTCGATCGGCTCTTGGTTAAGCTCTGCCATGGCGTTGGCCGCGTCCAGCTTTTGGTTTACTTTAGCCTCCATACGGTCGAACGCGGCTGTGCCGCTTCTTCCCGCGTTTGGCATTGTAAACTTGTTCACGCGCTCTTGGGTCTTGGCAACGGACGCCTTAGCCTTTATCATGTTCTTACGCGCGGTAAGCTCGTTTATGTCGCGCACA
>WRAW01000177.1 GCA_009780015.1 Defluviitaleaceae bacterium
CAATGGCCATGCCGGGGGAGTCGTCATCGAGGTAACGCGGGAACAGGTGGAATACCAGAAAAGTAGTGGACAGGGCAAAAACGGCGTCTGTTTGAATGTTTGCCAAGCCCGGTTGTCCCTCTTTTATAATAGTATAACACAGCGTTGGACAAATCACAAGGCTTTTCCCGGACATAGGACAGCTTTCCCGCCGCATATTTATGGCCGGGAATACAACAATGGACAAAGATCTACAGCAAGAGCAATCAATCACACGCACAGACACAAATTATCTCACAATCGGCAAAACAACATACGAAATCTCGTCTGTTTTCAGCGGAAAATCAACGCTACTGAATTTGGTCAAGGCCTCTCTGGAACGCAGTGCCCAACAGGCCCTGCGACAGCACGGAAACCCTTATATATCAACAAAAACGACTTGACTTATCGCCCGACCAGAGGTATCATGGACGAAGCCAAGCGCGGCTTGGCTTTTGCGATACTGAAGTCGTTTGTTGCTGTTTCCAACAGGAAAAGAGAGGAGATATTGATGAAAATACAGCAGCATAATGTGAACGAGGATGAACGCAGTTCATACAGCAGTTCACAGCGTGAGCAGATTGTGCAACGAAGTTCACAACGTGTTCACGGTACTGCACTATATCTGCGGCTTTCCCGCGATGACGGCAGCGATGCCGAAAGCAACAGCATCGGTAATCAGCGCGAATTACTGCGCCGTTATGCCAAAGAGCACAGGTTATGCGTATTCGATGAGTTTGTCGACGATGGTTGGAGCGGCACAAATTTCGATCGCCCTTCCTTCCAGCGCATGATGGAGGAGGTCGAAGCCGGGAATGTCAATACAATCTTGGTGAAAGACCTTAGCAGGCTTGGCCGTAACAACGCCATGGTCGCGTATTATACCGAGATGGTATTCCCGGATCGCGACATTCAATTCATTGCAATCAACGACGGCATTGATAGCGCGCGCGGCGAGAACGAAATTATGGGCTTTAAATCAATTATCAACGAGTGGTACGCCCGCGACATTTCAAAGAAAGTCCGCAGCAGCATGCGCAGCATGGCGATGAGTGGTAAATATGTCGGCTCCAACCCGCCTTACGGCTACAAGCTTGATCCTAACGACAGACATCATTTGGTGATCGATGAGGCCGTCGCGCACATCGTGCGGGACATCTTCAATTGGGCGGCGGAGGGTGTGAACTACAACCAGATAGCCCTGCGGTTGTCGGAACGCAAGCTCCCGACTCCCCGCGCCTACCTAGCGGAAACCAAGGGCGTCTACCAGAGTATCGTGAACCCGGTATTTCAAACCGAGTGGAATCCACAGACCGTGCGCTCCATCCTGCGAAACTATGAATACTGCGGGCATTTGGTGGCTCAGAAGCAAACCACGAAATCCTTCAAGAGCCAGAAGTCTGTCAATCGCCCGAAGGACGAATGGGTGACGGTGCGCGACACGCACGAAGCGCTAATCAAAGAGGCCACTTTTGAGAAAGTACAGGGGTATTTGCACACGAAGCGCCGGGAGAATACCATGCGCGTGGAGAACATCTTCGCCGGGCTGACGAAATGCGCCGATTGCGGTCGTGCCCTCAGCTACAATTGCCGCGACGGAAAATCCCAGCGATTTATCTGCAATTACTACCGCAAGCATTCGCGCCTGGGTGTCTGCACACCGCACCTGATTCCCTATGATGCGCTGTACTGGGGCGTCGAATTGCAGCTGAAAAGCGTGAAGGCCTACATCGCCGCCCACGGCAACGACCTACAGGCGTTCCACGACAATGTCCTGCTGGAGGGCCTCAAGGTAAACCACCAGAACGCGCAGCGGGAACTGGAAAAGGGCCGACAGCGAATGCGGGAGCTTGACACCATCGTGCGGCAGTTGTTCGAGCAGAGCGCCTTGGGAAAAATCACGGAGTCGCGCTTCCGCAAAATGTCCGCCGAGTACGAGGCCGAGCAAGCCGTCCTTGAAGCCAGCCTGAAAGCCCTGCAAGCCGATCTGTCGAAGGACATGGAGCTGACGCGCAACGCCGGGTTTTTTATGGATGCCATGGAACAGTACCAAGACGGCGCGGAGTTGACGGCCTCTCTGCTGCGGGAATTGGTGGAGAAAATCGTGGTTCATGAGTCGGAAGGCGAGCGCGGCGAGGAGCGACGGCAAAAGATCGATGTATACTGGCGATTCGTTGGGCTGTTGCCCGACTTATAATTACCAGAATATGGTTCGCAATTAATGCGCGGCCCAGGAGATTTATTTACAGCGAACCATTCTATGTGAAAAAAATCAAGTACGACAAACGACTTCCCGTAGTTGATACACATCCCTAACGCTGATATAGCCATCGTGACTGCCGGTATAAAAAGGGTTCGCTCATACTTCCCGTGCCCCCTTCTCAAGTATCCGCACAACCTTGTCCAATCGCTCTGCGTAGCCGCGAAGCGCCGCCGCGATTTTCCTGCGCTTGCGTTTATTGCGCAACGCTTTATGCTTCGCATACAAGCCGCCGCCGAGACGTTCCAACTCGCTCCAAAGTTTGTCCTTGTTACCTTCCGGCACACAGTCGTCAGGCATATGTGCTGGAAACACTTTGACAATCTCATCGTGCAACTCCATGCAGCGCGCGTAAATGGG
>WRAW01000178.1 GCA_009780015.1 Defluviitaleaceae bacterium
GGTACGAAAAAGCCAGCACGGAGGACGTGAAGGATTTTGAGCTGGGGAGCCGCCAGTCCGTCATACCCCGCCCCATCGACCACGTTTGGTGGCGGCAACTGCTCGGCGGGAACTTCGTTGATGCTATCCACGACTGCCCGCTGGAGGTGCAGGAACTCGCGTCCAGCCGCAACGTGTTCGAGGTGGTGGGCAAGTTGAAGGATGCCCAAAAGGAAGTGCTGTATTACAGGGCCATACGATATTGGTCGAACCAGCGGATCGCAGCGATACGTGGGCAGACCGACCGCAACGTACTCAAAACATACGAAACCCTGATAGAGAGCCTTCGCTACAAACTATACTTGCGGCTGTTGCCGCAGTTCAAGGCGAAAGCGCCGCTGACCCTCGCCCAGCAGGGGTTCATGGAGTGGGGTGAGCCAAAATACGGCGACGGCAAGCCGAAACGGAAACGCAGGACGAAAGCGGAGCTGGAGGGCCACGCGGCAGGCGATGGCAAACCAAAGCGCAAAAGCAAAAAAGCCGCCGTTGACGGCGGCGGGGGCAAATGATAGACTGCAATATATTCGCGATGGGCATTGGTTACGGATAGTAGCCGATAGTAGCCTGACGGCAATGACGGATTACTCTCATGAGAAAGCGGATGTGCGGATGAATAACCTGTTCCTGAACACAAGCGCGTATTGGGCGAGATACAGCGAATACGAATACCGCAAGGGCCGCGACGACATCCTGTACCTGGCCCCGACGCCGAAAGCCAAGCCGATGGTCTATGATGCGCTCAAGGACGGCGAAGCGATGGTGGTTGACGCCATAAATGTGGGGATGCTCGCCATGAAACGCGCAGAAGAAAACGAGGTCAGGCAGGCTGTGCTGGACTTCGTGAAGAGCTACGGGTTGCTCGGTTTCATGACGGCGCTGCCCACAACCACGCAGTTTATGGACTATGGGGCCGTGTATCTGCCGAAAAACCATTTCATCAGGGACGAAACCATGCCCACGCAGGATTATCTTTCGGTCTTTTTCCCATTCAAATACCCTGATTTCAGCAAGGACAGGCGCACTGCCCGATGGAACGTTTCGGGGGATGCGGAAATGATGGCGCTGGCGGCGGCGTTCGAGCAGGATTCGATGGCGATGGCGATGAGCCTGCAGCGCGACTATGCCGAGAGGTACGACTGGCTGCTTGCGCAGTTCAAGGATTGGGCTTTCATCTTCACCACCAGCTTTCTGTACTACTCGGATTACGACAGCGTCGATGAGGTGACGCGGGACCTGTACAGGCAGGGCATGGCGGCATTCAGCGGCATCGCTCCGACGTATCGGATAGCGCTGCGCGAAAAGCCCGTCATACTGTGGGACTTCCACTCCCTTTTGCTGGGCATACAGATAATGCTCAGCTTCATGCTGGTGGACGATGGCAAACCGCTCCGATGCTGCAAGCACTGCCAGAGCGCATTCGCTGCCGGGCATCCCAGTGCCGTGTTTTGCAGTCCAAGGTGCAAGAACCAATTCAATGTATATAAGAACCGGGGGAAGTAAAAGCTGACCGTATGGCTGTTTTCTTTCATTGTCAAATCGGGAGGGTCGAACGGTGTCTGTAGAAAAATTGGAAAAGGCTATAGTTATGGGCGAAACCATAGCCATAGAGTTTAAGAGATGTGGCGGGAGCATAGAGAGCGACACCTATGAGTCGGTCTGCTCCATGCTTAACCGCTTTGGCGGCGACCTTTATCTTGGCGTTGAGGACAATGGCACAGTCAAAGGTGTTCCAGAAAAAGCCACGCAGGACTTGATAAGGAACTTCATAAGCATGGTCGGCAATGTGGATGTCATTTCTCCCACGGTATATCTGACCCCAGAGGTTCTTGACTATAAAGGCGCGAAAATCATTCATATACACATACCGCCATCGTCAGAGGTCCACTCATACAAAAAAGTGATATACGACCGCGTAGGTGACTCTGATGTGAAAGTCACGGCTACAGGGCAGATCGCTCAAATGTACATCCGTAAGCAGAAGATTTTCACCGAAAAGAAAGTATACCCGCATATCAAGGATGAGGACCTGCGGCTTGATATGTTGCCGCAGCTCAGGCAATTGGCTCAGGTGCGCAACGACAAGCATCCTTGGGTCAAACTGACTGACGGGGAGCTGCTCCAGAGCGCGGGGCTTATTGGGGAAGACGCGGAAACTGGAAAGATCGGATACAACCTTGCTGCCATAATGCTGCTTGGGCGTGATGGTGTCATATTCTCAATTGACCCCGTTTACCGCACAGATGCAATCGTGCCACTTGACGAGAGCTATTCATTTGATGCCAGGAGCAAGAAAGCACCAAAAACAGAAAACGGTGCTTTGATTGAGGCTTTGATTATAAAGCACCTGCACGACGATCCAAGAACGACCCAACTAGAAATATGCACAGCCACTGGCAGTACGAGGCGTGTTGTCCAGAAGGCATTTGCCGCATTGCAGGAAAAGGGGCAGTTAAGGCGCGAAGGATCGAAGATGAATGGAGTCTGGATTGTGGAAGCGCCAGAAAATGGTGACGTGTAGCATCGTCAAAATACAGTAATTGTAACACAATAGAATACGCAAGCGACAAAACA
>WRAW01000179.1 GCA_009780015.1 Defluviitaleaceae bacterium
ATCGCATCAATTTGAAAGAAATCGTGGAATAGCCATAAGACTGGGGCTCGGAATCGATTGCGCCGCAGTAATAGTGCAGAAAGCGCAACGGAATTATTCGTAGCCACAGAAACGCGAAAAAAGCGAAAAATACAGGTGAGCCGAGCAGCGCCGACAGAAATGGCGGCGCGCCCGGCATATTTTTCACAGAAATCAGGCTTTAGCTTTTTTCTCGTTGGCAGCCCTCAGTGCCTGTTCCAGATAGGAATCATCAAGCGTCCCGAGGATTTCGCCAAGCATCTGCATATGGTCGATCCCAATCAGCCAGCGCATGCTCTTAACACTGCACTTCATGAAAGACTGTGATATTTTGCACATCGTGAGTGCCATGCGGCGCATTGCGGTGAAGTTGTAATAAGCGTTCCTGTCTGTAGTCATGTCCGCATCGTCGGCAAAAGAGACGTCAAGATGCCAGTGCAGGATATTTTCGATAGCCCAGTGGCCTCTGATAGCCTCCGCGCACAACTCCGCGTCAGTTACACTGCTGATGAAATATCTGATTTCACAGGAGTCAATGCCGGTCTGTGTGTCGTGTATTATCTTCTCGTAGCACACGAAAGCGCGGAGCTTAGCCCACTCGCCCCTGCCCTGGAACCATCTGACGTTATCGGTGACGTAGAAATTGCGACGCTCGACCTTGGAATGCGCTTTATCAAGTGATGTGATAAAGCCTGTTTTGTTTTTCTTGATTTCTTTCTTCTTCTCTGGGGAGAAGTACAGGTCGACTTCCTCATAAAAAGTGTGGTGGTTTTTTTTGAGTGCCGCGACATAGTCGCCGCCCCTGCCCTTGCCGGCGACGAGCGCCATGGTGGCTTTTTGCGTGTTGAGCGCGTCGCATGTGACGATGGAGCCCTTTACATTGAGCAGTTCGAGCGCCGCCTGAGCTGCCGGTATCTCATTTGTCTTGCTGCCAATATCTTTCATGACGAGGCATATCCGGTTCGAGGCATCGTATATATTTAGGATCTGCAGGTTCGGGAACGGCCCGTCCTTGCCACTCTTCCTCCCGGTTCCGCGGGCTTGCTTGCCGTCGATGTTGATAAGCCTGATGCCTTTGTCCTCTATCCCCAGCGAAGCCTTGATCCTGTTCATGTTGTCCATAAGGAAATCCACGATGAGTTCCTGGAATATGGTAGGCGAGATCAATGAGAACACCCGCCTGAATGTGTCGTGCGAGGGCGTGCCGTTCTTGTACTTCAGGAATTTGCTGAGCCACCTCTCCCTCTTTACCCCGAACATCGCCACCTCTGTCCACCTCTCCGCGCCCGAAAGCACGGCGAAAAACGCGATGAGCAGTATCTCCTTTAGCGGGTAGTCTATCATCCCCTGTATCCGTACGTCCGGGACTTCCTTCGCAAGGCGTATGAAGCGTTTCACAACCTTGTTCGACGGCGACAGGCTCTCGCTGCACTCAAGCCCGTGCGATTTGATGATATCCGCGAATTCCAGAAACGGGTTCGATATTTTTTTAGCCATTTTGCACCTCCAATTGCAGCCCGTGACGCTCTAGAAAAACCTTGACGCCATCAGGGATGGCTGCGGCCACTTCCTCATTGCCCATGCGGACGACTTTGACAATCGGGAGCAGGGAGACGGCGCTCTGATAATCGTCGCCAAAGTGCCCGGACAACGTATCCGCCATCATCCGTTGCACACGCTCCATGCCGACACGCTGCTTATCAGTCGGTGTTTTCCGCATGTCTAAACCGGGCAGCCGCACCGACAGCCATGACGTCTCATAAAACTCCTGCCCGATCCATCCATATATGAATAGCATCGCGCCGCCCGCCATGACAAAATCGGCACCGCCACGAAACTCGCGGCTGAGCCCTGCCCGGATATTGGCGCATAGCGAGATGATTGTCTCCGAAAGCCCGTATTCATATACATGGACAGGGCCGGAGAGTTTCTTCCTTGCGGGTATGAAGCCATCTTCCTCCGTTATCCTGCCGAGGTAGCCGTCGCTTACGCGCCTGACTCTGTTTGTGCCGGGGACACGCTCCGAATGTGCAGCGTAAAGATAATATTTCCCGTTCTGGACGTTGATGTATGTGCCTTTCTTTTTATGTTTGAGTACCCAGTCCGGATAATTTGCCATACCTTGCCTCCATTTCTCGCCCCTGCTTCGCAGCCCCTTTGCCCGCCCCTGGCACGGCGAGTGCGCCGATGCCTTCATCGCCCGCTATTCGGACATGACCATTCTGCTTCTGATTTGCTCCCATATATTCTGTGCATATTGGCTTTGTAGGATGCCCGCAGGGCACATGGGTGGGGGCTCGGGACGCGCAGCGTGGGGAGCAAAAAAACAGATGCGATTACTTTAGAACTTATGGGTCAATGGCAACGGGCGGGTGCAGCGCGAAGCATAATGTATTACATACTGTGTAATACATTATATCAAAAAAAAGTGCTGGTGTCCAGCTTTTCCTTCAAGTTTCATACTTTTTTTGCCTTGTCAACCCTTTTGGGCGAGAAATTGATGCGTTTGTCCTGCAATCAACCACATTGCTATTGACAACAATGACGACCTATTGTAGAATCAATCTGCTGATTTGGACGCTTAGCTCA
>WRAW01000180.1 GCA_009780015.1 Defluviitaleaceae bacterium
TCGGAATATTTATTTCTTCGGCATAGCCCAAGTTATTCCGTATTCGGAATAACTTGGGTAACTACTGATATCCTGTTCTTGCAGAAACGCGACAGGCCCTTGGACATAGAACCGGACTGGATACACTTGGGGCAAACCGAGGACGACATCCCCATAAACCGATATTTTCTCGATAATCCTGAAATGATGCTCGGTACGATGGTTATTGAAAACAGCAATCGTTTGTACGGCGCGGAAAACAGCGCAAGCTGTAAACCGTTTGAAAGCGCTGACCTGGGCGAACAACTCAGGACGGCGCTTTTTAATGTCCGGGGGCAGATAACGGAAGTTGAGCATGACGACATTGACGGCATCGACAACCACGCTATCCCCGCCGACCCGCGCGTGAGGAATTTTAGCTACGCGCTTGTTACGCCTGCCGCGGATGGGGACATCTTTGCCGACAAGATTGGCGAAGGACAGGTCTATTTCCGCGAAAACTCCGTGATGTTCCCTGTAGACCTTCTGGCTACTACCTTGGAGCGCGTTAAGGGTATGGTTGCTATCAGGGACTGCACACATGAACTTATCGCGCTACAGCTTGACGAACGCGGCGAGGACGAGATAAAAGCCAAACAGGGCGAGTTGAATACCCTGTACGACAGTTTTACCAAGGACTACGGACTCCTCAATTCCACGGCCAACAACCGCGCGTTCAGCGCTGACAACTCTTATTATCTGCTCAGTTCTCTTGAAGTGCTGGACGAAGATAACAAGCTAAAGCGCAAGGCCGACATGTTTAGCAAGCGTACTATCAGGCCCAAAGTGGTCATCACAAAGGTTGACACAGCCAGCGAGGCGCTGGCAGTGTCTCTTGCGGAAAAGGGCAGCGTTGACATCGAATACATGTCGCAGCTTACCGGCAAAAGCGAAGATGCCGTTTTTGCGGAGCTTCCGGGGGTTATCTACAAAGATTACCACTATTTCGCTGATGGGAAGTACACTTATCGTACAGCGGATGAATTTCTCTCAGGTGATATCCGTAAAAAGCTTGACTTTTACGGTGAAGGTCTTATACTTGTTGAGAATGACCCGGATCGCGGCACTATCTCGGTTGATATTGCGGCTAATATAGCCGCCTTGCAAAAGGTCATGCCAAAGGACTTGGAAGCGCATGAGATATCCGTTCGGCTTGGCTCTACGTGGATTGACAAGCAGTACGTACAGGATTTTATGAACGAACTGCTCCCGGCATCAAAGGTTCATCGTAGAGATTATCAGGTGAACTACTTTCCGCGCACCGGGGAATGGCAAGTAGCCGGCAAGGGTAAGGCCATTTACAGCGATATCCACGCTACAGTAACCTACGGAACCGAACGCGCAAACGCGTATGAGATACTGGACGATACACTCAATATGCGCGACATCCGCGTTTATAATTATGTGCAAGACGCGGAAGGTAAGACCAAGCGTGTTCTCGACAAGAAAGAAACGACTCTTGCCCAGCAAAAGCAAGAGATGATAAAGCGTGAGTTTAAGGAGTGGATTTGGAAAGACCCGCAACGCAGGCAGGATCTTGTTAAGCTGTATAACGAAAGATTCAACTCTACACGCCCTCGGGAGTATGACGGAAGCCACTTGAAATTCCCCGGCATGTCGCCGGAGATTGTGCTTCGGCCTCACCAACTCAATGCAATAGCGCGTGTTATATATGGCGGTAATACCTTGCTGGCGCACGTTGTCGGCGCGGGCAAGACGTACACAATGACCGGCGCTGCAATGGAACTGAAACGGCTCGAACTTTCTCACAAGCCAATGCTCTGTGTTCCGAATCACCTGACGGAACAATGGGCGTCGGCGTTCTTGCAGTTATATCCGGCCGCCAACATCCTTGTAGCCCGAAAGAAAGATTTCGAGATGCGCAATCGTAAGAAGTTCTGCGCTAAAATAGCCACTGGGGAATATGACGCCGTTATCATCGGGCACTCTCAACTGGAGAAGATTCCGCTCTCTAAAGAGCGCCAGCGGCGGCTTTTGGACGAGCAGATATCGGAGATTGAAGAAGGTATACGAGAGTTAGAAGGTGCTGACGGTGATCGCTTCACAATCAAGCAGATGGAGCGCACGAAGAAATCGCTTGAGTTGCATCTTGCAAAAGTCATTGACAGCAAGAAGAAGGATGATGTCGTGACCTTCGAGCAGCTTGGGGTGGATCGGCTGTTTGTGGATGAGTCGCATTACTATAAAGAGTTATGCTATAGAGGGAGTTTCAAAAAAGGAACTCTACTACTATAACGCAACCGCCCTGTTTGCGGTACATTCAGAGGATTTGCGTTAATCTTATGGAGGTACACCATGAACAAAAACACCACCACGCTGACCGGCAACAAAGGAAACATACACGCAATCGGCACACCTGTGACAAACTCCCTCGCTGAACTTTATACGAACAAAAGATATCTTCATTATGATACACTCGTAGCAAAAGACCTTACCCATTTCGATTGTTGGGTGTCCACGTTTTCAGCAATGTCATTAAGCTAATGAAGCCGCGCCCCAATTTTTTCTATAACCAACAGGATGTCTGCAAGAAGAAATTTTTCTTATAAACTTCCTGTTGGGTCGTAA
>WRAW01000181.1 GCA_009780015.1 Defluviitaleaceae bacterium
GTATCAAGAAGAACTTGAAAAATTCCTAGAAATGTGGGATACTATCACAAATGCAAATATCACAACTTCAAGGAGGCCATCATGCCCGATAATTTAGACTCTACCGGCAGTTTCATACATGCCTTTATAAAAGCCGATCTCGGCGATGAAACAAACAGAATACACACACGCTTCCCGCCCGAGCCGAACGGCTACCTGCACATCGGGCATGCCAAGGGGATATGTATCAACTTTGGCATGGCAAAGCTCTACGGCGGCAAGTGCAACCTGCGGATGGACGATACGAATCCGACCAAGGAAGATGTCGAGTATGTTAACTCGATAATCGAGGACATTAAGTGGCTTGGCTTCGACTGGGAGGACAGGCTCTACTTCGCGTCCGACTATTTCGAGAAATTCTACGACATCGCCGTGAGCTTGATAAAGAAAGGTAAGGCGTTTGTCTGCGACTTGTCCGCTGAAGAAGTGCAGGCTCACCGAGGCTCACTCTCGCAGCCGGGCAAGGAAAGTCCTTACCGCGACCGCTCTGTGGAGGAAAATCTCGATTTGTTCACGCGTATGCGGGATGGAGAGTTTCCGGACGGTGCAAGGTCGCTCCGCGCAAAAATTGACATGTCCTCGCCGAATATAAACATGCGCGACCCCGTAATATATAGAATAGTCCACGCGACGCACCACAACACAGGCGACAAATGGTGCATCTATCCGATGTACGATTACGCCCACCCGCTGGAGGATGCTGTCGAGGGTATCACTCATTCGATGTGTACGCTCGAGTTTGAAGACCACCGCCCGCTGTACGACTGGTGCATTCGCGAGGCCGACTGCTTCGAAATTATCCCGCGGCAGATTGAATTCGCAAAACTGCGTCTGACTAACACAATCATGGGTAAGCGTTACCTGCGTTCGCTCGTGGAAAACGGCAAGGTAGACGGCTGGGATGACCCGCGCCTTGTTACCCTCAGCGGACTTAGACGCAGAGGCTACACACCCAAGGCTATCCGCGACTTCTGCGACTCCGTGGGCGTTGCCAAATCCGAATCTGTGGTTGATTATGCTCAGCTTGAGCATTTCGTGCGTGAGGACTTAAAGGGAATCTCGAAGGCTGTCATGGCGGTACTCGATCCTGTGAAGCTCGTTATCACCAACTATCCCGAAAATGAGACTGAAATGCTCACCATCGAGAATCACCCAGAATTCGAGGAGATGGGTACACGCGAAGTTCCTTTCTCGCGCGAACTCTACATCGAACGGGACGACTTCATGGAGGACGCCCCCTCAAAGTTCCACCGCCTCACACCGGGGCGCGAAGTACGCCTGAAAGGTGCGTACTTTGTGACATGCACAGGTTTCGAAAAAGACGCTGACGGCAACATCACAGAAATTCACTGCACGTACGACCCTGCCACAAAGAGCGGTTCGGGTTTCTCCGAGCGTAAAGTTAAGGGAACTATCCACTGGGTAAGCGCGGAGCACGCAATCCCTGCTAAGGCGCGCAGCTTTGAGCCGCTAACCTTCGACGACGCTACACAAGAAAGCGGCTACCGTGAGAATCCAAATTCCATACGCATACTTGAAAACGTAATGCTCGAACCATCGCTTTCAACCGCAGAACTCAGCGACCGCTTCCAGTTCGTCAGAAACGGCTACTTCTGCCTCGATTCAAAACTATCTGCGCCGGACACGCCTGTGTTCAACGAAATCGTCGCACTCAAGTCGTCGTACAAGGCATAATATCAATCCATAGGAGGTAATTATATGTTGTTAATCACAAGTGAACACATACCGGGGCAAAATTATCAGGTTCTTGGCACTGCCAAGGGCAGCGTTGTTCAAGCAAAGCACGTCGGCCGCGATATCATGGCTGGGCTTAAAACCCTTGTCGGCGGCGAAATCAGAGGCTATACCGAACTTATGAACGAATCTCGCGCCATCGCTACAAACCGCATGATAGAGGACGCTAAAGCACTTGGGGCTGACGCGATAGTCTGCCTCAGATACAACTCAGCCTCGGTAATGGCGGGTTCTTGCGAGATTATGGCATACGGCACGGCTGTTAAGTTCGTTCAGTAGACAATGATTGAAGTAATTTCAAGTGCAGAAAACAAGTTTGTCAAGGAAGTTTCGCAACTGCAGCATGCCAAGCGGCGCAAAAAACTTGGCATGTTTTTGCTTGAGGGTTCGGCATATATAGCCGATATCCCAAGCAATTTTTCCATCGAATACTTGCTGGTGGCAGAAAGCCGCTATGCCGAACACCGCGAACTATGCGAAAGATACACGCACCGCATAGTAGCGAATAAGCTGATGGCACTGCTCTGCGATACCGTAACACCGCAGGGTTTAATTGCTGTGTGCCGCCAGCCTCAGTACGATATCAATGAGCTTGCCTCACGCGGCGGGCTGTACATAATCTGCGAGGACGTACGCGACCCGGGCAACCTCGGCGCAATCATCCGAACGGCGGCGGCAGCCGGCGCAACGGCAGTTCTTGCGCTATCAGGCTGTGTTGAGGGATACAGCCCAAAGGTTGTGCGTGCCTCCGCAGGCGCGATTTTTGCCGTGCCTGTCGCTGAGAATCTGCATGCGCAC
>WRAW01000182.1 GCA_009780015.1 Defluviitaleaceae bacterium
ATAAGGCCATTGCCGAAGGCAGCATTGGTTGGCTGGAGACATGGTTGCTGGAATGGCTCTGCGGTCAGATGTTTTTCAGCTTTGAAGACCTGAACAAGGCGATAACGATGCGGGTCGGCGAAATGGTGCAGTGGGAGTTCCAGAAGAGATCTGGAAGCCGCGCCAGCGTGTTCGAGGAGCTTGACAAGCCCGCCCTGCAGCCGTTGCCGCCGACGCGGTTTGAACTCGCGGCATACGCCACCCGAAGCACCCCCGACAATTATCATGTCGAATACGATAAGTTTTACTACTCAGTGCCATACACACTCTACAGGCAGACCGTTACCATCAGGGCGACGAGCGCGATGATCGAGGTTATCAACGCCAACAGGGAGCGGGTCGCCCTGCACCAGCGGAGGTACAGCGGCGAGCGCCATGTGACCGATCCAGCGCATATGCCAGAGAACCACCGGAGGCAACTTGAGCACAGCAAGCGCACAGGCTCTGACTATCTGAACTGGGCGGCCACTATCGGCGACAGCACGCGCGAGGTCATTGAAAGGATGCTCAGGGATAAACCGTTCGAGGTGCAGGCATACCGCAGCTGCATGGGCGTGCTCCAATACGCCAAGAAGTTCAGCCCGGAAAAGCTGGAAGCCGCATGTGCCCGGGCGCTGCAGATGGGAAGCCCTTTTTACACCACGATCATGAAACTTCTGAAGAACCCACAACCGGAGACCCGCCCGATGCCGCCGCTCCCGCGCCACGAAAACCTGCGTAATCCCGCAGAGTTCGCGTAAGGGGGTGTTGTGATATGATGACAAACCAAACGCTCTCCAAGCTAGCGGAAATGCGCCTGAACACCATGGGAGAAGAACTTGTCAGGCAGATGGAACTGCCCGCCATGGCAGCGCTATCGTTCGAGGAACGCTTCGGGCTCGTAGTTGATGCTGAGTGGCGCAGCCGGTACAACGCAAAGATCGATCGACTGCTAAAGTCCGCAAAGCTGCGCTGCTCGTCGGCTTGCTTGGAAGATATAGACTTCTCCGCCGAGCGCAACCTGGACAAAGCGCTCGTCGCACGCCTGTCGGATATGTCGTGGATAGCAGATTACCGCAACTTGCTGATTACGGGGCCATGCGGTGTCGGCAAGACCTGGATCGCATCCGCTTTCGGCAACGCGGCTTGCCGTTTAGGCAAACGTGTCGCCACCTACAGGGTCTCGCGGCTGCTTGATAATCTGCGCATGGCGCGGTCTGATGGTAGCTGGGGGAAGCTTCTGGCTACTATCAAAAAGCTTGACATCCTCATTCTCGACGATTTCGGCCTGGACAGGCTCGATGCGACCCACAGTCGCGATTTGATGGAGATTGCGGAAGACAGGGAAAACTCCGGCGTCATGATCATCACGGCGCAGCTGCCGGTCATTGAGTGGCACGAGGTGTTCGATGATAAGACGGTCGCTGACGCTACGCTTGATCGGATCGTGCACGGCTCTTACAGGATTGAGTTGCGAGGCCCTTCCCGAAGAGCCAGATTCAATGACAACTAGGCTGCGCTACGCGACCCACTGCATTCATAATTTAATTCGTGAACGGAGGGCGTTTCATGGGAATTGAAATGTACGAGGGCTGGACCAGGGGGCAGCTTGTCGAGGAGCTGGAAAGGCTTCGGGCAATAGTGGGCAAGCTCGGCGGGGATGCCGATGTCGTTCACAAATCAAAAAATGAACGTGGGGCGGGTCGAAAGCCGACCCTGACAAGCGAACTTGCGGCTGATGTCAGAGCCATGAAGACCGCTGGCGAAACATACCGCGAAATATCAAGGTCGCTGGGGATATCAGTCGGACTGGCGCACAAGGCGTGCCATCTGCCTGACGATCAGGGGCTGCGCCCTGGTGCAATGTCTGAGCAGATTTCGATTTTTGAGCTGTAGCCCGGTGGCGCGGCCATTTTTGCCGCTAAAGCGGGTGCGCACGCTCCATCGCGGAAGCGACCAATGCTATGGAAAATGTGGAAAAGGGCGTTAGACTTTCCCACATTTCCCACAGCGCTGCTACGAGGCTATTTTTCCGACGGAACGGAAAAATAGGACGGGGGCTACGATATATATATATACAAAGAAAAAAGTTAGAAATTTGTTTTTCAGTTGACGAACTCCCGTATCTATTATACTCTTAACAACGAGGTGCCGGGCTTCGCCCGGATGCCGTGCGGCGGGTGGTCGGATGTCATCGGATTCGCTGGTCGGATACCATCGGATTCAACGGTCGGATGTCATGCGATTGCCGGTCGGACTCGACCGGATTAAGCACCAGACAAGCAAATATAGTCTCCGACAACAAGCACTGGACTGCTGCCCAAAGTGTAGGCAAAATAAATAATGATAAGACACAAAAACCGCTGGAATCAGCGGTTATGTGTCTTATCATTTGACTTCGCATTTAAAGAACAGATCTATTACTCTATACAACCAGCCTCTTCAGTACGCTGGCTGATTTCATATTGCCCCAATTTATGTTTCATTTCATGAATATATTCAATATCAAAC
>WRAW01000183.1 GCA_009780015.1 Defluviitaleaceae bacterium
CCTTCGTAATACTGTGCAAAACTTCCGAAGCTATTTCTTCTTGCCGGCCCGCTTGCGGGGCGCGAACTTTGCCCGCGCCTCGGCCTTGGATTCCAGATACACTTCCTGCAAACTCTGCATGAAAATGTCCATAGCTTCTTCTTCAAGTTCCCCGCCCGCGAACAGGGCAGTCGCCCTTTCATAAATCTCCTGCGCTTCCCGCGCGCCCTTTACGCCGTATTTATTCTTGGCGTTGGCAAAAAACAGTTCTTTGTCAATGTTCTTATGCTTATCGGTTTCCTCGTCGTCCATCAGGTAAGCGACCGTCACATTTAATGCGTCCGCGAGCCTTTGAAGAACGGCTTTACGCGGAAGCGTCCCCATTTGCTCGTATGTGTAAATAGACCGTTCGGATATGCCGGCTTTCTCTGCCAGCTCTGTTTGCGACAGGTTCAACAAAATTCTGGCGCTTTTTATCTTTTCACCGAATGTCATGGCGTAACCTCCGATTATTGCTTGACAAACTTCCGAATATACTCTATCATGAAATCGGAAGTAAGTCAACTGTTATTCAGAGGTTATATATGGAACGTATTATCTTACACTGTGACATGGACAGGTTTTATTGCACAGTCGAGGAAAAGCACGACCCATCGTTGCGTAATATACCTTTCGCGGTCTGCGGCGACCCTGAGATGCGACATAGCATTGTCATGTCCGCGAGCAGCATGGCAAGGCAATACGGCGTCCGCGCCGGACTGCGCTTCGCCGACGCCCGGCGGCTTTGTCCGGCTCTCATGTACGTGACGGCAGATCATAATAAATATCTTGCGGAAGCCAAAGCCGCCCGCGAGGTCTATTGTAAGTACGCTGAGAATATAATCCCATATGGTCTGGACGAGTCTTGGATAGTGCTTGAGGACGGCGTTACATGGCACGAGGCTGCGCAAATCGCCGAGCTGATAAAACTTGAAATCATGTATTCTATGGACCTGAGCATGTCGGTCGGCGTGAGCTATAACCTGATATTCAGTAAAATTGGCAGTGATTATAACAAGCCAAACGGCTTGACGGTGATTACTCGGGATAATTATAAAGGCATAATCTGGCCTCTATCCGCGAAGGATCTCCTGTTCGTCGGAGAGGTAAGGGAAAAGGCGCTGGCGGGCTATGGGATAAAGACGATTGGAGATATCGCCGCCGCTGATCCTGAATTTTTAATGCGAATCCTGAAAAGCAAGGTCGGCTATGACCTGTGGATGTTCGCCAACGGCAATGACGGAAACTTTCACCCCGAGAACGACAGCATTAACAGCATAGGCAACACGATTACGCCGCCCAAGGATTTACGGAACAACGAGGAAGTGGGCGCGGTCCTTTATATGCTCGCGTCTGCCGTGTGCGCACGGTTGAAGAAACACGGCCTGAAAGCGCGATGCGTCGCCATCGACACGCGGGATAATCAGTTCAATAAGGCGACCCGGCAATGCACTTTTGATATAGGGACCGATAATATAAATCATATTTTCAATCAGGCGTTCCGGCTTTTCAAAAATAATTATTGTTGGGCCAACCCCTTGCGCTCGGTTGGCATTAGGGCCATGAGTCTTGATGATAGTTCGCAATTATCTTTGTTCAGCGCAGACGACTGTGTTATCATGGTAGACGTGGACAGTCAGATAAAGCGGCTGACCGCACGGTTTGGGAAACTGGAAGTCGAGAGCGCGGGAACTCATGAAAGGTTGTGATTACGCCATGTGCGGCAGATACTCTGTATTGACAGAGGACGAGATAATCGAAGTGCGTTCGATTATTAGGGAAGTATCATTGAGATTGGCGCGTGACGATTTCAGCGGCTATGAAGCCGGTCTAAAAGAAATCGCACCGACCAATCGTGCGGCTATTATAACCAGTGACGGCAACGAGCTGGCGTTCGAGTTTGGCCGGTTCGGATTTGAGAAATGGGACGGCAGAGGGGTTATAATAAATGCCCGCGCTGAGACGATACGCGATAAAAGCATGTTCAAGAGCTGTATAGATACCGGACGCTGTGTTGTTCCGGCATCGGGGTATTACGAATGGAAATATCCGGCAGAAGGGCAGAAAAAAAAGGTCAAGCACCTGATAAAAGACAGGGACGGGAACCTGCTTTTTATGGCAGGGCTGTGGCGCGACGGCAAGGACGGCAGGGAATTTGTAGTCATTACTAAAGAGCCCTACGGCGATGTCGTTAGGATACATGACAGGATGCCAGTCATACTACGGATTGACCGGCTTGAGGATTGGCTTAGCGGAGCCATGCCGATTGAGGGGCTCGCGGACCTTGATTATGAGTGCGCGGGGGAGCCGTGCGATAGGGATACGGCCGAGAACGGCGAGCAGCAGATGAGCCTGTTTTGAGGCGAGTCTACAGACACAGGGGGACAGGCTTACTGTGTTGCTGTGTTCTTTCCATGTGGAGCTTCCGAGCAGACTTGAACTGCCGACCTCCCCCTTACCAAGGGGGTGCTCTACCGACTGAGCTACGGAAGCAACTGAG